>NZ_JAFLXD010000005.1:0-231048 GCF_019891415.1 Pseudomonas sp. SH10-3B
AATATCAACAGCCATGTTTTCTCCCTGTGTGGCCTCAGCCACTGTATTTGTTAACGCCGCCGACCCCTGTAGGAGCGAGCTTGCTCGCGAAGGTCGTCAACGGTGACGCGGGCATCCTGGATGAACGCAGCGCCTTCAAGTTTTTCGCGAGCAAGCTCGCTCCTACAGGGAGCGAGCCAGTCCCGATTTTTTACGCGCTTTTCGCCGAAGGCAGCTTCGATACCAGGCGCAGCGACACGGTCAGCCCTTCGAGCTGGTAGTGCGGGCGCAGGTAGAACTTGGAGTTGTAGTACCCCGGGTTGCCCTCGACGTCTTCCACGATCACTTCGGCGGCGGCCAACGGGTGCTGGGCCTTGGTGGTTTCGGTGGAGTGCGCCGGGTCACCGTCGACGTAGTTGAGGATCCAGTCCTGCAGCCAGCGCTGCATCTCGTCCTTCTCTTTGAAGGAGCCGATCTTGTCGCGCACGATGCACTTCAAGTAGTGAGCGAAACGGCAGGTGGCGAACAGGTACGGCAGGCGCGCGGCCAGGTTGGCGTTGGCGGTGGCGTCCGGATCATCGTATTCGGCCGGTTTCTGCAACGACTGGGCGCCGATGAACGCGGCGAAGTCGGTGTTTTTCTTGTGCAGCAGCGGCATGAAACCGTTCTTCGCCAGCTCCGCTTCACGGCGGTCACTGATGGCGATTTCGGTCGGACACTTCATGTCCACGCCACCGTCATCGGTAGGGAACGTGTGGGCCGGCAGGTTTTCCACTTCACCGCCAGACTCCACGCCACGGATGCGCGAGCACCAGCCGTAGTGCTTGAACGAACGGTTGATGTTCACCGCCATTGCATAGGCCGCGTTGGCCCAGGTGTACTTGGAGCTGTCGGCGCCGTCGGTGTTTTCTTCGAAGGCGAAGGCTTCCACCGGGTCGGTCTTGGCGCCATACGGCAGGCGCGCCAGGAAGCGCGGCATGGTCAGGCCGATGTAGCGCGAGTCTTCCGATTCACGCAGCGAGCGCCAGCCGGCGTATTCCGGGGTGGTGAAGATCTTGGTCAGGTCGCGCGGGTTCGACAGTTCCTGCCACGAGCCCATGCCCATCACGGTCGGCGATGCCGCAGCGATGAACGGGGCGTGCATGGCGGCGCAGACTTTCGACAGCTCGCCCAGCAGTTCCACGTCCGGTGGCGACTGGTCGAAGTAGTAGTCGCCTACCAGGCAGCCGTACGGTTCGCCGCCGAACTGGCCGTATTCTTCTTCGTACATCTTCTTGAAGATCGGGCTCTGGTCCCACGCGGTGCCCTTGAATTTCTTCAGGGTCTTGTGCAGGTCCGGCTTGGAGATGTTGAGCACGCGAATCTTCAGCTGCTCATCGCTCTCGGTGTTATTGACCAGGTAGTGCAAGCCACGCCAGGCGCTTTCCAGTTGCTGGAAATCCTTGTGGTGGATGATCTGGTTGACCTGGGCGGTGAGCTTGGCGTCGATGGCGGCGATGATCGATTCGATCGACTTGATCGCATCGTTGGACACCAGGTCGGTTTGCGCCAGGGCCTGTTCGGCCAAGGTGCGCACGGCGGTTTCCACGGCTTCGCGGGCACGCTCGGTCTTGGGCTTGAATTCCTGCATCAACAAGGATGCGAACTCGCTGGTTTCCTCGGTTGCACCCAGGCTCTGGGCGCCTTCGCGGGCGGTATTGTCAGTCATGATTACTGCTCCCCTGCAGGCTTAGGCGCGCTGGCAAGTGCCTGGAGCAGTGCCGGGTCCTTGATCGCCTTCATGATGATTTCTTCAGCGCCAGTCTTGCCGTCCATGTAGGTCAGCAGGTTGGCCAGTTGGGTGCGGGCTTCGAGCAGTTGCTTGAGCGAGTCGACCTTGCGGGCCACGGCGGCCGGGCTGAAGTCGTCCATGCTTTCGAAGGTGATGTCCAGGCTCAGGTTGCCTTCGCCGGTCAGCTCGTTGGGTACGTGGAACGCCACGCGCGGCTGCATGGCCTTGAGGCGCGAGTCGAAGTTGTCGACGTCCACTTCAAGGAACTTGCGGTCGGCCACCGGCGCCAGAGGCTCGGCAGGCTTGCCAGCGAGGTCGGCCATCACACCCATCACGAAGGGCAGCTGGACCTTTTTCTCGGCGCCGTAGAGCTCGACGTCGTACTCGATCTGCACTCGAGGCGCGCGGTTGCGCGCGATGAATTTCTGAGAACTTTGCTTCGCCACGTTGCTGCTCCTGGTCGCTTGAGCGACGGTGTTGTTACTGCACAGTCGGGCGGCTTACTCGCCGTCCGGGCCGCGCAGGTTTTCAAATTGGGACATGCCATCGGGAATCAGGTTGCGCACGATGGCCGCGAAGTCGGCGTGCACCAGATGCTTGGCCCGGTTCAACAACACCGGCAGCGGGCTCGAAGGCTCGTGCCGGGTGTAGTACGCAAGAATCTTGTCGAGGCTGCGCAGCACGTCATCACGGTTGGTGATGTCGCCGGTAGGGCGAGGTGCGGCGGGGGCAGCGGCGAAGTCGACCGAGGGGGCATTGTCGTCACTGACGGCCTCGGGTTCGCTGCTGGTATCGCTGTTCGGTACGAATTGGTTGAGGACCTGCAGTGCTTGCTTGAGCGGTTGCTTCAACAGGCTGAGGTCCACGCCTTGGGCGGAACCCACTTGGTCGCTGACTTGCTGTTCGATGGCTTCGCAGGCAGCGCGCGCGGTGCTCAAGGCGTCGCGGGTGGCTTGCAGTTGTTCGGGGTCGCTGTCGAGGAACGCGGCGTTGAGTTGCTGGGCGCCGAGCTGTTCGTCGGGGAAACTCATGAGGCCGCTGGCATTCAGCGCGGCGCGCAGGCTCACAGGACCGAAGGTGCGCGAGCGCGTGAGGATACTTTCGCGCAGCAGACGAATGGTCGCATCGCTGGTCAAGCCGGAGAGGGCATTGATCCGTACGGTGGGGTCGTTATCGTCGTCGGCATCCAGGCGCGGATGCAGGTCGGCCCAGTATTCGCGCAGCAGCGCGTTGATCAGCGTAAGGACGTCTGCCAACCCGGCCACACCCTGGAGGGCGAGGGAGCTTTGCAGCAGGAAATGGGTGATGCGCAGGTCTTTGCTGCGCTGCAGCAAGTCGAGGCTCTGTTGCTGGATGCCACGCCATTCCGGCGGCTCAGCAGGCAGGATCGAGTCGCCCATGCTGCGCTCGGGTTGGCCCTTGGCATCACGCTCCAGTTGGAGAAAGTCCGCGTCATATTCCATATCTTCGCCACAGGGCGAAGTCGCGGAAACGGCGGTGAGCAGCAACGGCACATCCACTGGAATTGATCTCCCTATCAGCCCGTTAGATGACGGGCAATGCATGCATTAGTTGCGCGAGGAACTTTGCATGTTTTCTTGGTCATATAAGCAAGATGCCACTAATGTGCCATCACTGGTATTCAAGAAGTTGTGCATTTTTGGTGTAGTACTTAGGCCTTGTCAAGGTAAGCTATTCGCCCTCTGTGACAGATGTGCGGTGCTTAACAACCTGCGCGACTGGTGGGTCGAACGATGCACCGGCATAGGATTTTTGTCATGGAGCCCAGTTAAGATCAGCGATCATGCTGGCATCAGCCGGTTTTGGACGGTCGATTACACGACCCGATGGGGATCTCCCGGGAATCGCTGTCCCTGGGGTCGACTGCGCGCGAAGTATCAGCAAGGAGGCAAGATGTCGCTGTGTTTGACTATCACTAGTTATCACAAGATTACCCCCGGGCAATGCTCGGAAAAGTCCATGAATCAGGGCTCGATGGCCATTGGCCGCAGCTCGGATAATGACTGGGTATTGCCTGATCCTGAGCGGTTGGTTTCTTCACAACACTGCGTTATTCAATACAAAGATGGCCGTTATTATTTAACTGATCACAGTACAAACGGTGTGGAGTTGGTTAACGCCGGCATCCGTTTGCGCAGGGGTAATAGCGAGCTGTTGCAAGATGGCGAGCTGATCCGCATCGGCGATTACGAGATCCAGGCGCGTATTGACTTCAACGTGCAGGCCATCGACAGCCAGCCATTCGCCGGTGATTCGCCGAACAGCTTTGAGGCCTTGATGGGCGCCGTGGTGAGCAAGCCCGCGCCGACGCCGGTGATTGCCCCGCAGTTCCAAGGCGCCTCGTCGATGGACACGCTGCCGGACCTGTTCGACTTCCTCAGCCCCACCGCCGTGCCGCCGCCCACCGTGGCCGACCACGTCCCCAGCGAACAACACGACTTCCGCCCGCCGACGCCGGTGGCTGTGCCCGTGGTCGAGACGCCCGTGGTCTCGGGCTCGGTGATTCCCGAAGACTGGGACCTGTTTGGCGACACGCCAGCGCCGTTGGCCAGTGCACCGCCACCGCCACCTCCGCCACCCGCACCGATCATCCAGCCGCCACCCGTGGTCGAGCCAGCGCTCCCCGTGGCAGACAGCCAACAACCCGACCTCTTGCAAGCCTTCCTGCGCGGCGCCGGCCTGGACCAGTTGCGCCTGGATAAAGCCCAGGCTGAAGCGCAGATGGAGAACATCGGTCGCAGCTATCGCCTGATGGTCGAAGGCCTGATCGACGTGTTGCGTGCCCGCGCCAGCCTCAAGGGCGAATTCCGCATGCAGCAGACCATGATCCAGCCTGCCGAAAACAATCCGTTGAAATTCGCACCGAATGCCGACGAAGCGTTACTGCTGTTGCTTCGCCACGGCAACCAGGCGTTTATGGCGCCGGACCTCGCCGTGCGCGACAGTTTCAATGATCTGCGCGCCCACCAACTGGCAGTGATGGCCGGCGTGGAGGCGGCGATCAAACACCTGCTCACGCGCTTTGAACCGGCACAACTGGAAGAGCGCATGGGCAAGCCCGGCGGGCTGTCGAACCTGTTCGCCGGCTCGCGCCAGGCCCAGTACTGGCAGCAGTTCACCGAGCTTTACAGCAATATTTCCCGCGAGGCCCAGGAAGACTTCCAGGACCTGTTCGGCCGCGAATTCAGCCGGGCGTACGAAGAACACAGCGCGCGACAGCGTCGGTAAAGCTGCGCCGCAACACACGGATTAACGGATAGCTAAGTACGTCATTGAGGACGCAGGATGATTCCCAGGTTTTTACTCGCAGTCGCCACCGCGCTGCTGCTGACCGCGTGTGCCAAGGACGCGGCCAAACCCGAAACAGCCGCCGAGGCTGAAGCGGACACCGCCGCCGTCGAGCTGCATTTCCACGCCATTGCCGGGCTTAACCCGGGTGCCAACGGCCAGTCCGCCCCGGTGCGGGTGCGCATTTTCGAACTGAAGAACGCGGCCACCTTCGCCCGCTCCGATTACTTCGCCCTGGCCGACCGTGCGCAATCCACACTCGGTCTGGACCTGCTGGACCAGGACGAAGTCATGGTGCAACCCGGCCAGCAACTGAGCATCCAGCGCGATCTCGACCCCTCCACGCGCCAGATCGGCTTGCTGGTGGGTTATCGCGAGTTGGACCGCGCGCAATGGCGCACGGTGATCAACGTGCCGGCGCGCCAATACACCGAATACCAGATCAGCCTCGATGTACGTGCCGTGCGCGCCGACGTCGTGGTCACCCCATCCAGCCCTGCCCAATAAGAAGCAATCGGAGCTCCCCATGTCCTGGAACAATCGCGTGGTCTGGTCGGAAGGCATGTTCATCGGAACGCAGCACTTCCAGCAGCATGACCGTTACCTGGAAAACCTGATCGATGCCCGCAGCCGCCCGTTGTCCGCCGGCGCCTGGGGGTTCTCCGAGTTGCTGATCGACCAGGGCCTGTTGGCCCAGGGCAAGCTGGCCATCGTCTCGGCGCGCGGCCTGTTGCCCGACGGCACGCCGTTCAATATCCCCCAGGACGACCTGGCGCCCAGCCCGTTGAATATCGACGACAACCTGCGCGATGGCCTGGTCTACCTGGCCTTGCCCCTCAAGCGTGCGGGTGCGCGTGACACCGTGGATGAAGGCGAAGCCCTGGAAGCCGCGCGTTACGTGAGCCAGGTGCGCGAAGTGCGCGATGACAACGCGCCGTTCGAAAACCGCGCGCCGGTGGCCGTAGGAGCCCGAGCCCTGCGCTTGCTGACCGCCCAGGATGGCATCAGCGACTACGCCGCCGTGGGCCTGGTGCGCATCAAGGAAAAGCGCGCCGACCGTGCGCTGGTTCTCGACGACAGCTACATCCCGCCAGTCCTCGATGTGGCCGCCAGCAAACCGTTGAGCGCGTTTCGCAGCGAACTGCTCGGCCTGCTGCACCAGCGCGGCGAAGCCCTGGCTGGCCGCGTGGTTGCCTCGGGTGCGGGCGGTGCGTCGGAGATCGCCGACTTCATGCTGCTGCAACTGGTCAACCGCGCCCAGCCGTTGATCCAGCATTTCAGCCAGTTGAGCCCGCTGCACCCGGAGCGCTTCTTCAGCGAACTGGTGAGCCTGGCCGGTGAGTTCTCGACGTTCTCCACCTCTGGCCGTCGCCCCCAGGAATACCCGCAATACCAGCACGACGACCTGGCCCTGAGCTTCGCCCCTGTCATGGCGGCGTTGCGCGAAGCCCTGTCGATGCTGATCGACAGCAAGGCCACGCCGATCCCGATTGTCGAGAAAGCCTACGGCGTTCATGTGGCCATGTTGGCCGACAAGACCCTGCTCGACAGCGCCAGCTTCATCCTGGTGGTCCGCGCCGACGTGCCCGGCGAAACCCTGCGCGCGCGCTTCGGCCAGCAGAGCAAGGTCGGCTCGGTGGAGCACATCCGTGACCTGGTCAACCTGCAACTGCCGGGCATCACCTTGCTGCCGTTGCCAGTGGCGCCGCGCCAACTGCCGTACCACGCGGGTTCCACCTATTACGAGCTGGATCGCGGCAGCGAGCATTGGCAGCAACTGGGCAATTCCGGTGGTTTTGCCTTCCATATCGCCGGGCAGTTCCCGGGCTTGAACCTGGCCTTCTGGGCGATCCGAGGATAATCCGCGATGCATCCCAATGATGATGACCGCACCCAGTTCATGCCGCGCCCGGGTGGCCGTGCGCCGGAACCCGCGCGTGCCGAACCGGCCCCGCTGTCGATGCCGGCCGCGCCGATCCTCACCGGCAAAAGCCAGGGCCTGAACCCGCTGGAAAGCGCCGCCGGCCCGCTGCTGGCGCTGCTGACGCGCCTGCGCAACACCATCGCGCACCCGGCGCCGGCCAGCCTGCGCGCGCAGTTGCTGGCCTACCTGCGCCAGTTCGAAGAGCGCGCCGAAGCCGCTGGGGTGGCCCGCAACGAAGTGCTGCTGGCGCGTTACGCACTGTGCACCGCCCTCGATGAGGCGGTGTTGAGCACGCCGTGGGGCAGCACCAGCGATTGGGGCAAGCAGAGCCTGTTGATCACCGTGCACAACGAAGCCTGGGGGGGCGAAAAAGTCTTCCAGTTGCTCGACCACTGCCTGCAAAGCCCACGGGAGCGCCTGTACCTGCTGGAGCTGTTGTACCTGTGCATGTGCCTGGGTTTCGAAGGCCGCTACCGCGTGATGAACGACGGTCGCAGCCAGTTGGAAGCCTTGCGTGAGCGCACGGCGGCGGCGATTCGCAGTGCTCGCGGTGACCACGAGCGCGAGCTGTCGCCGCATTGGCGCGGCGTCACCGTGGCGCGTGATCGGCTGGCGCAGTTCATGCCGCCGTGGATCGCCGTGGCGATTGGCCTGGCGTTGCTGCTGGCCTTGCTGTTCACCTTGCGCATGCTGCTCGCGGCGCAGGCGGAGCCGGTGTTCAAAAATATCCATGCCCTGGGTGAGATCCCGGTGCAGGCCATCGACCGTCCCGTGGCGCAGCCCAAAGTGATTGAGCGTCCGCGTCTGGCCGGCTTCCTGGCGGAAGACATCAAGGCCGGTCGCGTCGCGGTGGAAGACAAGGTCGACCGTTCTGTCGTCACCATTCGTGGTGATGAGCTGTTTGCGTCCGCCAGCTCCAGCATCGTCGAGGACTACCAGCCGCTGATGCTGCGCATTGCCGACGCCATCCGTAAGGTCAAGGGCCAGGTGCGGGTCACCGGGCACAGCGACAACCGTCCGATTGCCACGCTGCGCTTCCCGTCGAACTGGGCGTTGTCCGAAGCGCGGGCCAAGTCGGTGTTGGAGATCCTCGCGGCCAAGACCGGCCAGGCCGATCGCTTCAGTGCCGAAGGCAGGAGCGACACCGAGCCGTTGGCGACCAACGCGACTGCCGAAGGCCGTGCCCGCAATCGTCGGGTTGAAATCACCGTATTGGCGGAGGGCGTCGAGTGAAGGCGTTTTTCAGTTTCATGATTCGCTGGGTGATCCCCGTACTGGGCCTGATCGCCCTGAGCCTGATCATCTGGTTTGTGGGGCCGTTGCTCGATGTGCTGGTGCCGGAAGGCCGGCGCTGGGCGCTGATCATCCTGGTGTTTGCGGTGTGGATCGCCTACCGCGTGTTTCGCATCATCCAGGCGCGGCGCCAAGCGGCCGAAGTGATGCGCAGCCTGGCCGCCGAAACCCCGGCCGACCCCAACAGCGTTGCTACTGCCGAAGAGCTCACCACCCTGCGCCAGCGCATGGACGAAGCCCTGGCGCTGCTGAAAAAGGCCAAGCTGGGTGGCGACGAACGCCGCAACCTCTACGAGCTGCCGTGGTACGTGATCATCGGCCCGCCGGGTTCGGGCAAGACCACGGCGCTGGTCAACTCCGGGCTGCACTTTCCGTTGGCGGCCCAGTTGGGCGCCGGGGCGGTGCGCGGTGTTGGCGGTACGCGTAACTGCGACTGGTGGTTTACCGACCAGGCGGTATTGCTCGATACCGCCGGCCGCTACACCACTCAGGACAGCAACTCCACGGTGGATAAGGCCGCGTGGCTGGGCTTTCTCGACCTGCTGAAAAAGCAGCGCTCGCGCCGCCCGATTGATGGCGCTTTTATCGCCATCAGCCTGTCGGACCTGCTGCTGGGCACCGATGCCGAACGCGCGGCCCATGCGGCGGCGATCCGCCTGCGTATCCAGGAGCTGTACACCCAATTGGGCGTGCGTTTCCCGATCTACCTGATGCTGACCAAGCTCGACCTGGTGCCGGGCTTCATGGAGTTCTTCGACAACCTGAGCAAGGAAGAACGCGCCCAGGTGTGGGGCATGACCTTTGCCCTCGATGACGGCAAGAACAGCGACAGTCCGCTGGCCCATCTGCAAAGCGAATTCGCCGGTCTGGAGCAGCGTCTCAACGAGCGTCTGGTGGAGCGCCTGCAACAGGAGCGTGACCCGGCGCGGCGCGACCTGATCTACGGCTTCCCGCAGCAGTTCGGCGCATTGAAGGATTGCCTGCAAAGCTTCCTCGAAGGCGTGTTCAAACCCAACGCCTTTGAAGAGCGCGTGTTGCTGCGCGGCGTGTACTTCACCAGTGGCACCCAGGAAGGCAGCCCGATTGACCGCCTGATCGGCGCCATGGCCCAGAGCATGAACCTGGACCGCCAGCACCTGGCACGCCAAAGCGGCACCGGGCGCAGTTACTTCATTGAAAAACTCTTCACCGCCGTGGCCTTTGCCGAACGTGGACTGGTGGGGGTGAACCCGAAAGTCGAACGCCGACGCAAGTGGATCGCGCGGGGTGTGCTTGCGGCCACCGTGGCCTTGGTGATCGTGGTCAGCAGCCTGTGGTGGGTGAGCTATCGCGCCAACCAGGCGTATATCGCCCAGGTCGACCAAAAGGTCGCGCCGCTGGGCCAGACCGTACAGAACCTGAGCCCGGCGCAGCGTGAAGTGCTCGCGGTGCTGCCGCTGCTCAATGCGGTGAAGAACCTGGCGGGCGATTCGCCGAGCTGGTCCGAAGGCCTGGGGCTGTATCAGGGCGATATGCTCGAAGCCGAGTCTGCCAGTGTCTATCGCAAGCTGTTGATCGCCGTGTTTGCGCCGCGTCTGGTGACGCGCATCGAGGAGCAACTGCACGGCGGCGGCAACTCGGACTTCCTCTACGAAGGCCTCAAGGCCTACCTGATGCTTGCCGACAGCGAGCATTACGACCCGGACTTCATCAAGGCCTGGATCGCCCTTGACTGGGACCGCAACCTGCCGCGCGACCTGCCGGCCGATCAGCGCCAGGCGTTGACCGGGCACTTGCAGGCGTTGTTCGAACGTCATCCGCCAAGTGCGCGCCTTGACCCCCGCTTGATCGACGATCTGCGTCGCCAGTTGCAACAACTGCCGGTGGCCCAGCGTGTCTACGACCGGGTCAAACGCCAGAAACTGCCCGAAGGCATCCCGGACTTTCGTATCAACGAAGCCGCTGGCCGTGACGCTGCGCTGGTGTTCAGCCGTAAAAGCGGCAAGCCGTTGGGCGAGCCGTTGAGTGGCTTTTTCACCGCCAAGGGCTATCGCCAGGCGTTTTTGCTGAGCAGCCTGAACCAGACCGGCACCCTGGCTGAAGAGCAGTGGGTGTTGGGCCGCGAGCAGGCCGATCAGCAGAACGTGGTCAGCCTCGCCGCCGATGTGCGTCGCCTGTACTTCCAGGACTACCAGCGCCAGTGGGATGCGTTGCTCGCCGACATCGACTTTGTGCCCATCACCAGCGTGGCCCAGGCGGCCGACGTGCTGCGGGTGATTTCCGGCCCGAGTTCGCCGCTGAAAAAACTGCTGGTGGCCGTGGCCAAGGAAACCGATCTGCAAGCTGAAGAGCGCCAATTGGCGGCCAAAGGCGTACCCGTGGAAGGTGGCGTCGACAAGCTCAAGGAGCGCCTCGGCAGCCTGCTCGGCCAGGAGCAACCGACGGCCAATGCGCCGGCGGCGGCGGATGATCCGGTGACCGCGCACTTTGCCGAACTCAACAGCATCGTCAGCAAGAACGAAGGCGAACCTGCGGCCATCGACGGCCTGTTGTCATACATGAACGCGCTGTATGTGCAGGTCAGCGCCATGGTCGGTGCCAGCGGCGATGCCTTGCTGGGCGAGGCCAAGAACCAGGCGGCGGCTGCGGCCACGCGGGTCAGCCTGAATGCCGAGCGCCAACCGCCGCTGGTGCAGGGCATGGTCAAGTCGGTGGTCAACTCCACCACCAACAGCATGATGGGCGGGGTGCGTAACCAGTTGAACGCGGCGTGGGTCAGCGAAGTGGTCAATGTGTACCGCCAGTCCCTGGCCGGCCGCTACCCGATGTCGCCGGGCAGTTCGCGGGATGCGACCCTGGATGACTTCGGTCAGTTCTTCGGCGTCGGCGGGGTGATGGACAACTATTTCCGCAAATACCTGCAGCCTTACGTGGACACGTCGGCACAGACCTGGCGCTGGCAGCCGGGTGCGGCGCAGAAGCTGGGGATTGCGCCGGGCGTGCTGCAAACCTTCCAACGGGCTGCAACGATCCGCGATGCGTTTTTCCGCTCCGGGGGCACCCAACCGATCGTGCGTTTCGAACTCAAGCCGGTGTCGATGGACCCGACCATCACCCAGTTCCTGCTCGACCTCGACGGCCAGCAATTGAGCTATGACCACGGCCCAAGCCGCCCGGTGGCGATGCAATGGCCGAACCCCGGCAGCATCGGCGTGGTGCGTATCTCGATCATGCCGCCGTCGGCCAGTGGCCGCTCGGGCGTGACCCTGGACGGGCCGTGGGCCTGGTTCCGCTTGCTGGAACAGTCGGACCTCACTGCCGGTAATTCGCCGGACCGCTTCAACCTGCGCCTGCGCGTCGACGGTGCGAGCATCGCCTACGAGTTGCGCGCCAACAGCGCCTTCAACCCGTTCAAGAGCCGCGTGCTCAGTGGCTTCAGCCTGCCGGAGCGGCTATGACGACGCTGGGCTTCTACGGCAAGTTGGCCAGCCGTGGTGACTTCGTCAGTCGCGCCTTGCCCCAGAGCTTTATCGGCCCGTGGGACAGCTGGCTGGCGGCGGGTTTGCTCGCCAGCCAGAACAGCCTGGGCGCCGGCTGGCTCAATGCGTACCTGGTCAGCCCACTGTGGCGCTTTGTGCTGGCGCCCGGCGTGTGTGGGCCGGACGCGGCGGCGGGCGTGGTGATGCCGAGCATTGACCGGGTCGGGCGCTATTTCCCGCTGGCGGTGGTCACCTTGCTGGATCACGACATCAACCCTGCGTCCCTGGTGGGTGGGCCGGATGCCTGGTTCGAGCAGGCCGAAGAGCTGTTGCTCAGCACCCTGGATGCCGGCGCCACGTTCGAACGCTTCAACGATGGCCTCGACGACCTGGGCTTGCCGGCGACAGAGCCGCGTGCGGTCGACAGCCGTTTCGCCGGCCTGCAGCGCGTGGCGGCGAGCGTGCCGCACCAGCGCATGACCGCGCTCGCCGAACAGGCCTGCGACGGGGCGAGCCTGTGGTGGGGGCGTGGTTCGCAGACGATTTCCCCTGGTTTATTGCGGTGTCAGGGCCTGCCAGCCGCTGGCGATTTTGCGCAGTTTTTGCTCGGACAAGAAGGTGTGGTGTAGATGGGGTCGACGTACAAATCCGCGAGCAAAAGCCATGTGGGCATGGTCCGCCAGGTCAACGAAGACGCGTGCCTGGACCTGCCGGAAAACCGCCTGTGGGTGGTTGCCGACGGCATGGGCGGGCATGCGGCCGGGGATTACGTCAGCAGCCTGATCGTCGACAGCCTGCGCAGCGTGCCGATGGGGCGCTCCCTCGACGAGTACTCGGCGGCCTTGCGCAATGACCTGATCCGCATCAACGCCGCCGTGCGTGAAGAAACCGCCAACCGTGGCGTGACCATGATGGGCAGCACGGTGGTGGTGCTCGCCGCCCGTGGCTTGCGCGGTGTGTGCCTGTGGGCCGGCGACAGTCGCCTGTACCGCCTGCGTGACGGCGTGCTCGAAGGCGTTTCCCGCGACCACAGCTACGTGCAGGACCTGCAAGACAGCGGCCTGCTCAGCGAAGCCGATGCCCGCGTGCACCCGCGCGCCAATATCGTCACCCGCGCGATTGGGGTGGAAGCCCAGTTGGAGCTGGCGGTGGTCGACCTGCTGATCGCCCCCGGCGACAGCTACCTGCTGTGCAGCGATGGCCTGAACAAAACCGTCGAAGACCATGAAATCCGCGAAGTGCTCAGCCACGACGCGCCGGACGAAATCGTGCGCAGCCTGGTGCACCTGGGGCTCAACCGCGGCGCGCCGGACAACATCACCGCCATCGTCGTGAAGGTATCGGCATGAACATTGTGATTCCGGGCTATGACATCGACGGCGAGATCGGCGAAGGCGCCATGGCCAGCGTGTACCTGGCGACCCAGCGCTCTCTGGAGCGCAAGGTGGCGTTGAAGGTGATGGCGGCGGCGCTGGCGGCCGACCCGAGTTTCTGCGAGCGTTTCCTGCGCGAGGGCAAGACCCTGGCGCGGCTGTCGCACCCGCACACGGTCACCATCCATGACATCGGCAATGTCGGTGAGCTGTATTACATGGCCATGGAATACCTGCCCAACGGCACGCTCAAGGAGCGCATCGCCGCCGGCCTGACGCCGGAGCAGGGCATTACGCTGATCCGCCAGATCGCCTCGGCGCTGGGCTATGCCCATGCCCAGGGGCTGGTGCACCGCGACGTCAAACCGGCAAACATCCTATTCCGTGCCGATGGCACGGCGGTGCTGTCGGACTTCGGTATCGCCAAGTCCCTGGACGACCGCACCCAGTTCACCCAGGCCGGTTTTGCCGTGGGCACGCCGAGCTACATGAGCCCGGAGCAGGCGCGGGGCCAGGAGATCGATGGCCGTGCCGACCTCTACGCGCTGGGCGTGGTGCTGTATGAAATCCTCGTCGGCAAGCTGCCCTATAACGGCAGCGATGCGCTGTCCACGGCGCTGGCGCACCTGACCGAACCCTTGCCGGAATTGCCGGTGCACCACGGCCGTTATCAGGGTGTGCTGCGCAAGCTGTTGGCCAAGGACCCGGCGGAGCGTTTCCCGGATGCGGCGGCGTTGCTGCAGGCGCTGGATAACCTGCCGACGGACTCGCCGGAAGCCACGCTGGTGCGGCCGTTGCCGATCCCGCTGAGTTTTGACCTGGCGGGCATGACGCCGGTCACCATCGACATCCCGACCGATAAACCCCAGCCGCAACCGGTGCGCCAGCCGGTGGTGACGCCGACCCAGCATCACGCCGTGTCCGAGCAGCGGCGTGGGCCGGTGTTGGCACTGGCCGCCGTAGCGGTGGCCGTCGCATTGGCCATTGCTGGCGGCAGCTACTGGTGGTTGAGCGGTAGTGATGAACCGGCCAAACCGCCGGCTGCCGTCGTGCCTCAGGCCAAGCCACCTGCAGCAGCAGCCGAAGTGCCCCAGGCAACACCACCCGTGTCGGTCGCCGAGGTGGACGGCGGCCAACGGCCGTTGTTGATGGCCGGCAAGAAGACCCTGTTCCAGCGCGTCCTCAGCAAGCCCGGCGCCAAGCTGTCGAATGACGCCGGCAGCGCACCGGGCAAGGCTCTGCCGGCGTTCTCCGTGCTTTATGTGTACCAGCGCAAAGACGTCGACGGCAGCCCGTGGGTGCGCGTCGGTGCCGCCACCGATGGTCGCAGCGACGGCTGGTTGCCGGCCGCCCAGGTCAGCGACTGGAAGCAAAGCCTCGTGCTCAAATTCACCGAACGCTCTGGCCGGGCGCCGGTGATGTTCCTGCGTCAATCCGCTGAAGTGGAAAAACTGCTGGCCGACCCTGCCGCCGCCAAAGGCGTGTTGGCCAAGGCGCAGAAGAACCGCGAAGACAACGGCCAGGTCCTGGCCCTGGAGCCGACCGCCAGCGCGGTGCCGCAGAACCAGTTCTACCTGCTGCCGATTTTCGACGCCAAGGAGAGCTTCGACGAAAACGGCCAGCCGGTGCAGTTGCTTAACATCGCCTCCATCGACCCAGGCAGCAACGCGGCGGCCAAGCCCGCGACGCCGGTGATCAACGCCAATGCTGATGCCTTCCGCACGGCGGTGGTGCTGGTAGTGGACACCACGGTCTCCATGCAGCCGTATATCGACCAGATCCGCGATGTGGTGCACGAGTTGCAAACCCGCATCGCCGAGCGTGGCGAGCTGGACAGTGTCAGCTTCGGCATGGTCGGTTTCCGGAGCAGCATCAAGAAAACCCCAGGCCTGGAATACGTGGCCAAGACCCTGATCAGCCTCGACCAGGGCCGCGACCCGCAACGCTTCCTCGACATGGCGCGCCAGGTCAAGGCGTCTACCGTGTCCAGCCACTCCTTCAATGAGGATGCGTTTGCCGGCGTGATGCAGGCCGTGGACGGCATGGACTGGTCTGGCTACGGCGGTCGTATCATCCTGCTGGTCACCGATGCCGGGGCGCTGCGCAAGAACGACCCCTTTGCCGCCACCCAGATGAACGAAGCCGAAGTGCGCCAGGCCGCGCTGGGCAAGCAGATCAAGATCTACGCGCTGCACCTGCGCACCGACGCCGGCAAGAAAACCCACGCCGGCGCCGAGAGCCAGTACCGCATCCTCACGGCCGACGCCAACCCGCAGATCGGCGACCTCTACACAGCGGTTCCGGGTGGCGACGTACGCAAGCTGGGCGAGCGCGTCGATGAGATCGGCAGCGTGTTCGCCAACCTCGTGCATCAAGTGCGCAGCAACACCCCGCAACCGGTGCCGCTGCTGAGTGCCGCGCCGAGCCTGGCGGACAAATCCGCAGCGGTCGGTTATGCGATGCACATGGATTTCCTCGGTCGTAAGAGCGCGAGTCAGGCACCGCAGCTGGTCAGCGCCTGGACCGCCGACCGCGACCTCACCAACCCCGCGCTGCCGGCGTTCCAGGTGTGCGTGATGCTGACCAAATTACAGCTCAACGACCTGCAACAGTCGCTGAAACTGATCGTCGATGCGGCGCGCAAGACCCAGACCTCGCCCAAGGATTTCTTCCAGGAAATCGCCAGCGCCTCGGCCTACATGAGCCGCGATCCGCAGGCCCTGCGCAAGGGCGGCAACCTGGCCGACGGCGGCATTCTTGGCGAATACCTGGAAGGCCTGCCGTACCGCAGCAAGTCGCTGAACATGACCCAGGACCTGTGGTTGTCGTTGAGCGTGGCCGAGCAGGAAGACTTTATCGACGAGTTGGATTCGAAAATCCGCCTCTACGAAACCTTCCACAATGACGTGGCCAACTGGGTCCGTTTCGGCGATGCCGAGCCGGGCGATGCGTTGTACCGCGTGCCCTTGTCGACACTGCCGTAATGCTGAACCTGAGCGCGGTGCATAAGAGCCGGGGGATCGGGAGCCAGCGTTACAGCCTGGTGATCCCGGCGCTGCACCTGCGGGCCGGGGAGCAGTTGGCGATTGTCGGGCCGAGCGGGTGCGGCAAGAGCACCTTGCTGGATCTGTTGGCGCTGGTACTGGCGCCGGATCAGGTGGGTCGGTTCGAATTCAATCAGCAGGACGTTGGTGGACTGTGGCGCGTCGATCAGCAATCCACCCTGGCCGCGCTGCGCAGCCAGCACTTGGGCTATGTGCTGCAAACCGGCGGGCTGCTGGGCTTTCTGGATGTGCGCAGCAATATCGCGCTGTCGCGGCAGTTGCTGGGCCTGAAGGATGACGGCAGCGTGACGCGCCTGGCTGAACAGCTGGAGATCAGCGACCAGTTGGCCAAGAAGCCCGCCGCGTTGTCGGTGGGCCAGCGCCAACGGGTGAGCTGCGCCCGCGCCCTGGCCCATGCGCCGCAACTGGTGCTGGCCGATGAACCGACTGCGTCCCTTGACCCGCTGAATGCCGAGCGCGTGATGCAGGCCCTGCTGGCCCAGGCCCGCGAGCACCGCGCCGCCTGTGTGATCGCCACCCATGACGAACCCCTGGCCCGCGCCAGTGGCTTGCAGGTGCGGCGTATCAGCTGTCGGCGCGACACCGACGGCGGCGTCACCGCGACCCTCGGGGAGGCGTGCTGATGCGCATCCCTCTGGTGGCGTCCTTGGCCTGGCAGGATTACCGCAACGATGCCTGGCTGTCGGCCTGTTCGGTGCTGGCGCTGGTGGCGGTGATCGCGCCGTTGCTGGTGTTATTCGGCCTGAAATTTGGACTGGTTAGCAGTTTGACCGAACGTTTGGAGACCGATCCGGCTACCCGTGAAATTATTCCGTTGGGCGGTGGTCGATTCAGCAGTGCATTTGTCGAACAGCTCGGCCAGCGCAGTGATGTGGCGTTCGCGCTACCGCGTACGCGGCAGATTGCGGCGACGGCGCAGGTCGGCACGCTGACCTTGGAGATGCTGCCGACGGCGGCGGGTGACCCGTTGCTGGGCGGCCTGCCGATGCCCAAGGGCCTGGACCAGATTGTGTTGAGCCACACCGCTGCCGAGAAGCTCGCGGCGCGGCCTGGGGATTGGTTGGAGACCAGCTTTGCGCGGCAAGTGGCAGGGCGCGTGGAGGCCCAGCGCACCCGCGTGCAGGTACTGGCGGTGCTGCCGCTGGAAGCCTTCGCTCGGGATGGGTTGTTTGCCGATTTGAGATTGCTGGAAGCGGCGGAAGATTACCGCGATGGCCGTGCGGTGCCGGCGTTGGGTTGGGCCGGTGATGAGGTCGCTGTGAGCGAACAGCGGGTGTATCCGGCGTTTCGTTTGTACGCGCGTAGCCTGGTCGATGTGGAGCCACTGCGGGTATTTTTCGCCGGGCAGAATTTGTTGGTATCGACCCAGGCCCAGACCATCGCCCAGGTGCAGTCGCTGAGCCGCAACCTGTCGATCGTGTTTTGGATCATCGCCGGGTTGGCCTTGGCGGGCGCATTTGCGGCGATCTTCGCCGGGGCGTTGGCGGCTGTGGCACGCAAGCGTCGAGAGTTGTCGGTGTTGCGCCTGTTGGGGTTTTCCACCGGCGCGCTGTTGCTGTTTGTGGTGCTGCAAGCGCTGTACAGCGCAGGGTTTGCCGCTTTGCTCAGTGCCGGGTTGTATGGCCTGGCCGAAACAGCTGTGAATAAGCTATTTGTGCAGGTGCCGGGCGAACACGCCAGCCACCTGCTGGCGCGTCACTATGGCCTGGCCCTGGTTGCAGTCCTTGGCGTCAGCGCCGTGGCGGCCGCCTGTGGTGGTTGGCGAGTGGCGCGTATCCAGGCTTCTGAAGGAATCAGAGATGTATAAGTTACTGGGCGCCGTTGTGGCGCTGAGCCTGGCCTCGATGGCCTGGGCCGATGAGGCAAGCGACAAGCTCGACAACCCCAAGCCGTTGCCGGATGACGTCAGCCTGCCGCTGCCGTGCGAAGGCAATATGGTGTTCCGCTACGCCTACGTGCTGGCCCAAGGAACTTTGGATGACCGCGAGATCAGCCTCGGCTACCCCTTCGCCGAAGGTGAGGCGGGTTATCAGCAGTCGTTTATTTCCGGCTATCGCCGCGACTTTATCAACGGCCAGTTCACCCTCAAGGATTTGCCGAAAGACTGGAGCAAAGTCATCGCGCCCCTGATGCCGAAGACCGACGCCAAGACCCCGCTCAAGCCCATGCTGTATTTCATCGGCAAGTACGAAGTGACCGCACGCCAGTACGCCCAGGTGATGGCCCAGGCGCAGTCGCTGGCCAGTGGCGAGCCAGCGCCGGCGTGCGATGCACCCACCGGCATGGCCGGGCGTTTGCCCAAGGTGAAGCTGTCGCGCTTCGAGGCTGAACGCTTTTCGGCGGTGTACAGCGCCTGGCTGATGAAATACCACCGCGACTTGCTGCCGGTGAGCGGTCGCGGTTCGTCGGCAGAAGATGGCGGCCTGGGCTTTGTACGCCTGCCCACCGAAGTGGAATGGGAGTTCGCCGCGCGCGGTGGCCAGGCGGTGAGCCGTCAGGATCTGGAAGGGCGCCTGTTTCCACGCCGCGTCGAAGGCAGCGACAGCGATGGCCCGCTGGGTGATTACGCGGTGTTCAATCAGGTCGCCGGCGGCACCGGCCAGGCCGCGCGCCTGATGCCCATCGGCACCAAGCTGCCCAACCCCATCGGCATGTTCGACGTGATCGGCAACGCTGCGGAGATGGTCCAGGAGTCCTTCCAACTGGTCCACGCCGGTCGTCGCCAGGGCACGTACGGTGGCTTTGTGGTCAAGGGTGGCAACTACCTGGAAGGCGAGGGCACGTTGTTTACCGGCATGCGCCGCGAATACCCGCTGTTCGCCGCCGACGGCACCGAGCAAAGCAATGAGACCACCGGGTTCCGCGTGGCGATTGGTGCGTTGTCTGCGCCGCGTTCGCGTTACAAGGAGCTGTTTGCGCAATGGCAGAAAGAGGGCCGCCTGGCCTCGCTGACCGATGCCATCGACGACGCCCAGGACCCGACCAAGCGCCTGGACAGCATTATCGCCGCCAGCGTCGATCCCAAGCTGCAAGCCGAGTTGGGGCTGGTCAATGAAGAGCTCAAGCGCAATGTCTCGCTGATCGCCCAGCAACGCGAAGAAGCGGCGGGCAACCTGATTCAGTCGGCCGCGTTGGTGGCCGAGACCATCGGCAACTACAACATCCGCCTGGCCAACCTGCAGAAGAGTCGCCAGCAGGCCCTGGACAATAAGGACGAGGCCAGCGCGGCGCTGTTTGCCACGGCCATCGACAACGGGCGCAGCGCCCTTGATGGCGCGGTGGCGATCTATATCGACAACCTGGCCACCGGCACGCGCTACACCGATGCGGTGATCCAGGCGCAGTTTCAACGGATCAAGGAAGAGTTGGATCGCAAGCCAGTGCTCGGCAAAAGCCTGGTGACGCGCGCAACACTGTTCGTTCGCCATGTCGGCAACTACCGCAAGCAACAGCGGGCCGACCCGGCGACGATCTTGAAGGAATTGCTCGCAGCGAGCGGTCAGCGATGATCGCTGGCTGTATGGCGAGCTTGGAAGGGACTCAGGCGGCAGTGGCCGTGCTGGGCAAGTCAAACTTAGAAGAGAACACAACCTATGCTTTTTTCCCGTAAGGCGGTTTCCAAGCGTCATCTTTTGCTGATTGCCGCTGGCTTCAGCACCGTGTTGACAGGCTGCGCCACGTCACCGGCTTCCAAGGTCGCGTCCAGCACCAAGGTCGAGTACTACCCCAACTGCTACGAGCCGGTGCAGCACTTGCGCGCCACCGATTCGAACATGACCAAGTCGGTGGTCACCGGTGCAGCCATCGGCGCGGCCGGCGGTGCATTGTTGGGCGCCCTGACCGGCGACAAGGAAAAGCGCGGCCGTAACGCCGCCATCGGCGCAGCGGGCGGGGCCCTGGCCGGCGGCGCAGCGGGTTATTACACCGAGCGTCAGAAGCAGATCGCCGATGACAACCAGCGCATTGCCTCGTATGCGGCTGACGTGAACAAAAGCGCCTCCGACATCGACCGCAGTACCGCGTACGCCAAGGCGTCCCAGCAGTGCTACCAGAGCGCATTCACCAAGTTGGTGAATGATCGCAAAGCCAAGACCGTCAACGACACCGAAGGCCGCAAACGCCTGGCGGAAATCGTCTCGGGCCTGAAGGAGTCCAATGACCTGATCGTTGCGGTCAACGGCAAAGCCGCCGAAGACCTGAACAACTACACCCAGGCGTACGAGAAAGATCTGCAGCAGGTTGGCGTACAGCGTGCCGACGTGGTCACCGTGGCCAAGGCCGATGCAACACCCGTTGTGCCAGCGGGCAAGAAGAAAGGTACCGGTACCAAACCGCCGAAAAAGCCGCCGCTTCCAACCGTACCAACAGAAGCGGTGAGCACCGAGAAAACCTTCCAGACCGCCCAGACCAAGCAAGATGAAAGCAAGAAGGTCGCCAGCGCCGGTAAAGCGCAGATCGAAGGCACTTGCCGTGATCCAAACCTGGCCGACTGGGCGCCGGTTCCTTGCCCTAACGTTTAAGTAACATGCTGCTATAAGCGTCAAACGCCAGCCGATCTTCCGCTAATGCGCAAGATCGGTGGCGTTCTTTTTGCAATTGGTTAAACTGCTGCGGCCACTCAATAATTACACCGAGGCCGTGTGCATGAAATTTCGTCTTCTGCTGTGGGTGCTGGGCCTGATGATGGGCAAAGCCAGCCGCACCAATCCTGCCTTCCAGCAACAGCTGGGTGACAAAGACCTGGCGTTCCAGTTGCAGACCCTCGACGGCAAGGTTGCCCGTCACTTCATCGTCAAAGACCAGCGCATTACCAGCCGCTCGGGTGTCCATCCGGCGCCGGCGTTTGCCATCGCGTTCAAGGATGCCGCCTACGGCTTCGCCACGATGCAGGCGAAGAACAAGCAACTGGCGTTCATGACGGGCATTCAGGACAAGTCGATCCAGATCAAGGGCAACCCGGCGCTGGTGATCTGGTTCCAGGGGTTGACCAAGTATTTGAAGCCGAAGAAAAAGGCAAAAAGTTAAGACGGTTATCGGAACTCTTCATAAACAAAAACCACGCATTGGAGAACAGCGATCCCCGGTGCGGACATGAAGATTGATGTGTCAGTTAAGCCCTCGTATCACACGAGGGCTGCAGCAGAAGAGCCTTTCAACAAGCTTGCAGATAGCCCCCGGCCGCCTCTCAAGGCCGCGCTGGCTCCCGATGCATTACGACCTCCTGAGGCGGTCTGCAATGCGAGGCTCAATAAAGCCGATCTTTCAGCGGGAGATATTCTGCTCTTGATGGACCAGCCACAAAACACCGCGATGAGTCATCGGTTAATCAAGCTTGGCCAGCGATTGCCTGCGCTTTCGGTATTACGTCGTAATGGCGGCGATGCTGAATTGGTGCATGCGGTTATGTGGTCTAAAAGACCGAATAACGGTGCGAAACTTGGACCGAGCGCTGAGGGCGAATCGGAAATAGTCGAGATGCGGGGCGGATCCAAACTTTCATCCTCATCAAGTGCAGTTCGACAGGGGCTTTACAAAGTCTACTCGCCAAAAGATAAAAATCTGGGCGACTGGGCCGCACAAGTCGGGCAAGTTTGGAGCGTCGAAGGAGGGATTCCTTATTCAAAGCCGCAATCGGTATTGAGTGTATTGAGAAACTCGAACTTCAAGGAAAATGCGGCGGTGGCGAGCGAGCGATATGCCAACCAGGCCTTTGAAAATGAGCCTCGGTTTTTGAAAAAGGGCTCCTTCTGCTCGCATTTTGTACTTGCGGCCTATCAGGCGGCAGCAAAAAACATAGGCGTTGAGCTGAGCGGCGCATTAAAGGTGGATGCGCAAGGCACTTCGGTAAGAACGTTGGAGCATTTCCTCAAAGAGGATAAGCAGGGGTTCGATTTCAAAGGGTATTTGAACGTCGAACCCCAGGATGTGCTGTATCAAGAATAACGGTGTTGTACTTATCCCTGACTGAACTGCGATGCCAATTCGCGCAGCAGCACTTCGGCATCCAGCACCTTGCCCACTACTTCCTCAGCCTTGTCACGGCTCAAGCCCAAACGCTCAAGCAATTCGTCCGGGATGGTCTCATCCGGCCCGGAGCCGATCCCCCGGCTGCGCAGCAAGCGCACGGCCAGACACACCAGGTTCGGGTACTCGGCGTATTGCCCATCGTAGGTCGGGTCGTGCTGGAAGCGCAGGGCGGTGGACAGTTCGTCCGGCATGTCCCAGTAGCGCATCAGCCAGGCGCCGATCTGCTCGCGGCTGATGCCCAACAAGTGTTGCTCCACGTAGCTGTGGCACAGGTGCGGGTTGACCTCCAGGTGGCGGCAGATCAGTGAGAAATGCGGCGGGAACACATGGGCCAGCAGCAGGTAGCCGAAGTTGTGCAGCAGGCCGGCGAGGTAGGTCAGGCCGGCTTCCGGGCGCTGGGCGCGAGGCATGGCGCGGGTCAGGCCTTCGATCACGGCGGCGGTGTAGATGGACTGGTGCCAGTACGGCGTGGCCTGGTGCGGGTGGTCCTTGGGCAGGCTCAAGGTCTTGCCCAGGGCCAGGCCCAATGCCAGGTTGATCACCAGGTCAAAACCCAGCACGCGTACGATGGCGTCTTCCACCGAGCGGATCTTGCCCGGCGATGCGTAGTACGGTGACGCGGCCCAGCTCACCACTTGGGCGGCCAGGGCCGGGTCGGTTTCGACCACGCCGGTGATGTCGTCGATGGTGGCATTGGGGTCGACGCGCAGCTTGATGATCTTCTGTGCGGTGTCGGCCAGCGGTGGAATCTCGATGGTCGCTTCCAGGCGTTGCTGGATGCGGCGGGCGGTAAACGCCTGCATCGCCTGGGTGATTTCCTCACGGTCATCATTCGGGCGGTCGAGGTTCGGGCGGATATTGCTCAGTGGCTCACCGAACTGGGCGGCGCTGGCTTTGGTGAGCATGGTCTTGAAGGCGTCGCTGGCGATTTCCAGCAGCAGCCCGGCTTCACCTGAATGCACCAGCAGGCTCGGCTCGTTGAGCAGGCTGCCTTCGTACAGGCACGGCGAACTGGTGAGTGCCGGCAGACCCGGCAGCAGGCTCAGGTCGTGCTTGCCCAGCATGCGTGCGACGCGATCCGGTGACACGGCCGTAAGGCGGCGACCGGTGAGTTCGGTGAGGCGGTTGAGGTCGAGCAGCTGGCTCTGTGGGAACAGCACCATCAGAGCGCCCACCGCGTCTTCCAGCAATACGGCCTGGACCTTTTGCGCAGGATTCAGGCCCGGATGTTCGGTGACTTCCGTGTAGCTGATGGCGAGTTTTTCGAGCAGCGCGCGAATGACCGGCGGGGCGGTCAGTGGGGCTGTGGCGAGGGCAACTTCTGACATGGCCTGATCCAATTTCCTACAGTCACCGGAGTATAACCAGCTTGATACAACTGTAGGTCGGATAAGTGAGTCTGGTGTCACACTTGGCCGTATTGCTGTCCATGACGCAGCCAGCGATCCAGCAGCGGGCTGACATGATCCGGCCAGCGTTCCAGCAGCGCTTGCGCGGCATCGCGCACGGCGGGCAACAGGTCGGCGTCGCGCATCAGGTCGGCGACCTTGAATTGCAGCAGGCCGGTCTGGCGGGTGCCGAGCATTTCACCGGGGCCGCGCAGTTCGAGGTCTTTTTCGGCGATGACAAAACCGTCGTTGGTTTCGCGCATGATCCCCAGGCGCTGGCGGCCGATCTGCGACAGCGGTGGGTGGTAGAGCAGCACGCAATGGCTGGCGGCGCTGCCCCGGCCGACACGGCCGCGCAACTGGTGCAGTTGCGCCAGGCCCAGGCGCTCGGGGTTTTCGATGATCATCAGGCTGGCGTTGGGCACGTCCACGCCCACTTCAATCACCGTGGTAGCAACCAGCAATTGCAGGTTGCCGGCTTTGAATTCGGCCATCACCGCGGCCTTTTCCGCGGGTTTCATGCGCCCGTGGATCAGTCCGACCTTGAGCTCGCCCAAGGCGCTGGTGAGGTCTTCATAGGTGGTCTCGGCGGCCTGGCAGGTCAGCTCCTCGGACTCTTCGATCAGCGTGCACACCCAGTACGCCTGGCGGCCTTCGGCGCAGGCGCCGCGCACACGCTCGATCACTTCGACCCGCCGCGTATCGGTGACCAGCACGGTATTGACCGGTGTACGGCCGGGGGGCAGTTCGTCGAGGATCGAGGTGTCGAGGTCGGCATAGGCGCTCATGGCCAGGGTGCGCGGGATCGGGGTGGCGGTCATGATCAACTGGTGCGGGTTCATGCGCCCGCCCACGCCTTTCTGGCGCAGGGCCAGGCGCTGCTGCACGCCGAAGCGGTGCTGTTCGTCGATGATCACCAGGGCCAGGTTCTTGAACTGGACTTCGTCCTGGAACAGCGCATGGGTACCCACCACCATCGGTGCGCCGCCGGCGATCTGCTCCAGCGCTGCCGCGCGCGTCTTGCCCTTGAGCTTGCCGGCCAGCCACGCGACTTCCAGGCCCAGGGGTTCGAGCCAGCGCTTGAACGTGATGAAGTGCTGCTCGGCGAGGATCTCGGTGGGCGCCATCAGCGCCACCTGGTAACCGGCTTCCAGGGCTTGCAGGGCGGCGAGGGCGGCGACCACGGTCTTGCCTGCGCCCACGTCGCCCTGGATCAGGCGCAGCATCGGCTCGTGCTGGCTGAGGTCGTAGGCGATTTCATTGCCCACGCGCTGCTGGGCACCCGTCGGCGCAAAGCCGAGGTTGGCCAGGTATTGCGCAGGCAGGCGCGTGGCCTTGGGCATGGCGGGCGCACGCAGGGAGCGCATGCTTTCGCGCAGGCGTTGCTGGGATAGCTGGTGGGTCAGCAGTTCTTCGAACGCCAGGCGATGCTGGGCCCAGTGATGACCGAGGGCCAGTTCGTCGACATCGGCGTCGGCCGGTGGGTGGTGCAGGTAGCGGATCGCATCGGCCAGCGGCGCCAGTTGATAGTCGCGCGCCAGCTCCAGGGGCAGCCAGTCGGGCAGGCTCTGCGGGCCGAGCATGCCCAGGGTCTGCATGCACAATTGACGCAGGCGTTGTTGGGTCAGGCCTTCGGTGAGCGGGTAGATCGGCGTCAGGGTGGTGTCCACCGGAGGCGGTTCATCGCCGGTGATGGCGCGGTACTCCGGGTGGTAGATCTCCAGGCCCGAGGCGCCGGGGCGGGCTTCGCCGTAGCAGCGCACGCGGGTGCCGCGCTTGAGGCCTTCCTTTTGTGCGTTGCTGAAATGGTAGAAGCGCAGGCTCAGGCCACCGGTGCCGTCCTGCAGGCGCACCACCAGACTGCGGCGCTTGCCCATCACCACGTCGGCGCCGCTGACGGTGCCTTCGACCACGGCATCCTGCCCCGGGCGCAAATGGCCGATGGGCACCACGCGGGTGCGATCCTGATAGCGCAGGGGCAGGTGAAACAGCACGTCCTGGAGATTCTCCAGGCCGACCTTGGCCAGCTTTTCGGCCATGGCTTCACCGACACCCTTGAGTGCCGTCACCGATACCTGCGACAGCTCAGTCATACGTTTACTTAGCTCGCAGCAGGCGGCTTGGCCACCGAGCACAGGCGGATCGAGTCGGCGAGGATCTCAATCGCTTTGGGCCGTGGGAAGCTGGCGCGCCAGGCGATCGCTACGGTGCGGAACGGCACCGGTGGCGTGAGTGGACGCACTTCGATCACACCGGGGGCGTAGTGATGGCTGTCGACTGCCGACAGCGGCAGGATCGAGATGCCCAGCCCGGAGGCGACCATATGGCGGATGGTTTCCAGGGAGCTGGATTCCACGGTGGTGTGCTTGGCGCCATCGTTGCCTTTGGTCAGGGTCGGGCAGGCTTCCAGCACCTGGTCGCGGAAGCAGTGGCCTTCGCCGAGCAGCAGCAGGCTCTTGTCGTTGAGCAGGCCGGCATCGATGGTGTTTTTTTGCGTCCACGGATGGGAGGCGGGCATCAGCACGTAGAACGGCTCGTCGTAGAGCTGCAGGGTCAACACATCCGCTTCGTTGAACGGCAGGGCGATGATGATCGCATCCAGCTCGCCGTTGCGCAGTTTGTCGCGCAGCACGTGGGTGAAGTTCTCTTCGATATACAGCGGCATCTGCGGCGCGACGCGGTGCAGTTGGGGGATCAGGTGCGGGAACAGGTACGGGCCGACGGTATAGATGGCGCCGACTTTCAGCGGTGCAGTCAGCTGGTTCTTACCGGCCTGGGCCAGTTCGCGAATGCTCTGTGCTTGCTCCAGCACCTTCTGGGCCTGGGCAACGATGCCTTCGCCCACCGGGGTGAGGCGCACGGCGCTTTTGCTGCGCTCGAAAATCAGCACACCGAGTTCGTCTTCAAGCTTTTTCACACCCACCGACAGCGTCGGCTGGCTGACGTGGCAGCGTTCGGCCGCGTGGCCAAAGTGCTGCTCTTGGGCGAGGGTAACGATGTAGCGTAATTCTGTAAGAGTCATAGCGGGCGTCCATGAGGTTGCGGGCCAAGCATACCGGCTGCAATCGATAGACGCACGTTATCAGAACTTTGCTGGGCATTGAGGGGGGAATGCGCGGGATTTTGCTGAGAGTGGCGAGGGGGCCCCTCGCCACCTTCATTTTCAGCGACGACGTTTTTCGATGTTGTACACAAACGGTGCAACGATCTCGATGCTGCCGCCCTTGAGCATATCGGCCGGCGGCTTGGGCAGCGGCTGGGCACGACGGATCATGTCCAGGGTGGCACGGTCCAGGTCGGCGTTGCCGGAGCGGCCCACCAACTCGTAGGACAGCACGTTGCCGTCGGCATCCACCACGAACTTCAGGCGGTTCAGGCCTTCCTTGCCACGGGCCTGAGCACCTGGCGGGTACTTCTTGTACTTCTGCAAGTGTGCCAGCAGGGTGCCTTCCCAGGACGCTTTGGCGGCGATCTGTTGCGGCGACGGGCCTGGAACCGGCTGGGCCGATTTTTCAGCTGGAGCCTTGGTCGGCGGAGCGTCACTCGGTGGGTCCTCGGAGGGTTTCTCCTTGGGCGGCTCGATCTTCTTCTCCACCGGCTTGGGCGGTTGCGGTTTAGGCTTGGGCTTGACCGGTTTGGGCACCTGGATCGTTGGCTTGGGTGCCTCGGCCAGTTTCGGCAGGGGCAGCTCTTCCACCGGTGCAGGCGGTTGCGGTGGCGTTACCACTTTCGGCGGCGCCGGAGGCGGCGGTGCAGGCATCGGGGCCAGGTCGATGACCATGGCTGCCGGAGGCAACTGCACCGTGCGTGGCGCTGACCAATGGAGCGCGATGGCAATCGCGACGGCATGCACGCCCAGCACGACGGCGAGGCTGGTGCCATAACGCGTCAGTTTGTGGCGCGTCGTGATCATTTCTTGGCTGCCGTCTCGAGTCCGACCAGGCCTACCTTGAGGTAGCCGGCTGCCCGCAGGGCATCCATCACGCTCATCAGGTCGCCGTAGTCCACGCCCTTGTCAGCCTGGAAGAAGATCGTCGTGTCCTTCTTGCCTTGGGTCTTGGCGTCGAGCACCGGCCCCAGGGTTTCAGCTTTGACTTCTTCTTCGCCCAGGAACAGGCGTTGGTCCGCCTTGACGCTGAGGAAGATCGGTTTCTCTGGCCGCGGCGCCGGCTTGGCGCTGGAGGCGGGCAGGTCAACCTTGATATCCACGGTGGCCAACGGTGCGGCCACCATGAAGATGATCAGCAGCACCAGCATCACGTCGATAAACGGCGTGACGTTGATTTCGTGGTTCTCGACGAGTTCGTCGTCGCCTTGATTCAAATGCAGGCCCATGGCCGATTACCCCACTTTCACCATGTGCGGTTGCGAGCTGCGCTCGGTAGGCAGGTGATCGAGGTCGCGGCTGACCAGCAGCAGGACTTCTGCCGACGCATCCGATACCTGGGCCTTGTAGCCGGCAATCGAACGGGCGAAGACGTTGTAGATCACCACCGCAGGAATTGCGGCAACCAGGCCCAGGGCGGTTGCCAGCAGGGCTTCGGCGATGCCCGGGGCAACGACGGCGAGGTTGGTGGTCTGGGTTTTGGCGATGCCGATGAAGCTGTTCATGATGCCCCATACGGTACCGAACAGACCGACGAAAGGCGCGGTAGAGCCGATGGTCGCCAGCACGCCAGTGCCGCTGCTCATGTTACGGCCGCAGGCTGCAACGAGACGCTCCAGACGGAAGGCCACGCGTTCCTTGATACCTTCTTTTTCGCGGGTGTTGGCCGACAGGCGCATTTCTTCCAGCGCGTCGTGCACCAGGGTGTTGGCCAGGGTGCCTTTCTTGGTCGCGCTTTCGCTGGCTTCCTTGAGGGTGGTGGCCTTTTTCAGGTGGACGATTTCATTGCGCAGACGACGCTTGGCGCCCAGCAGCTCGAAGCCCTTGGCGATCCAGATGGTCCAGGTGATGATCGAGGCGATGGCCAGGCCGATCATCACGGCTTTAACCACCACGTCAGCGTTCTGGTACATGCCCCATGGGGACAGGTCGTGGGCCATGCCCAGGGTGTTGTCTTCTTCCAGCACCACCCCGGTGTCGCCGGCGGAGGCCGCTGGGTCGGCAGCCAGGGCCGGGTCGGTAGCCACTGGCGCAGCGGCTGGAGCCGCCGTGCTGTGCTCTGCAGCCGGTGCAGTGGCAGGTGCGGTGGCATCAGCGAATGCGGCGGTCGGTGCCAGCAGTACGCTGAACAGCAACGCAGCAATCGCGCGCCAGGCGCGGGACGGGCTGTGAGGCTTGGTTGGCGAAGCGGGGGTTGTATTACGTGTCATGCTGGCCGGACCTGAGAGGAAAAAATGGGTAATCGTCCTTCCAGACCCTTTAGGGCCGAGGACAAATGGGCGGTTATTATTGCAAGTAATTCTTGTTAACAAAAGTAATACAGTAACTTTATTTGCCCTTTTTCTGGCCGCCGGTCTGCTACGAGGGCTAATCTAGACCTTTAAGTAGGGAGTTTTTTGATGTCTGCGCCGTCTGTTGTGATTGCCGGTTGTGGCGATGTGGGTAGCCGGCTGGCTAGCCAATTGCTCGCTTCGGAATGGGAAGTTCATGGTCTGCGACGGGACATTTCGCGCCTGCCGGAAGGAGTGATCGGCATTGCCGGTGACCTGTTCAACAAGGACTGCCCGGACACCTGGCCTATCGGTGGGGTGGATTACCTCGTCTACTGCGCCGCTGCGACCGACCACGATGAAGCCGGTTATCGCGCGGCTTACGTGCAAGGTTTGCGGCATGTCTTGGAATGGCTGAAAGACTACGGCCAGGAACCGAAACACCTGCTGTTTGTATCCAGCAGCAGCGTATACGGGCAGCAGAATGGGGAATGGGTCGACGAAACATCCGAGACCCAGGCGAAAGGCTATTCCGGGCAGGTGATGCTCGAAGCCGAGCAAGTGGCGCTCGGCAGCGGCATTCCGGCCAGCGTTGTGCGGTTGACGGGGATTTACGGCCCGGGCCGTGAGTGGCTGCTGACCCAGGTGCGCCAAGGTTATCGCGTCGCGATCGATCCACCGCTGTATGGCAACCGGATTCACGCGGACGATGCGGCAGGCTTGTTGGCGTTTTTGCTCCGGCATGTGGAGCAGGGCGGTTCGCTGGATAAGGTCTATATCGGCGTCGACGATTCACCGGCGCCGCTGGCTGAGGTGGTGGCCTGGTTGCGTGAGTACCTGGGCGTGACAGAGTGGTCCGAAGACGCCAGTGTGCGGCGGGCGGGCAGTAAGCAGTGCAGTAATGCGCGGATCAAGGCGTTGGGTTGGGTACCGACGTATCCAAGCTATCGCGAAGGGTATGCAGCCATTCTTAAAGGCTGAAATGCGGTTAAAGATGTGGGAGGGCTTGCCTCCTCCCACATTTGGATCTGGGTGATGACGGCTATTGTTTTTCAAGCAGCCATTGGCGTGGACCTTGGGTGAATTGCGGCACTTCGTCCGCCTGTGCGGTGTTGACCGCCTGGAATATTTCCAGCTGCTTGCCTTTGCGGGCGAAGATCCAGGGGTTGCCGACACCGTTGAGTTGCAGCCAGATGCTGTCGTAGCCGCCGCTCATGGAGGCGCAGTCGCCCGCCAGGCACAGTGAGTACCGATCAACATTTGGCAGGCCCACGACCTTGCCGTCGGGCTGGAACTGCACGATGGCGCCGTTTCCGAAGCCGTCAGTGATCTTCCAGTCGCCGCCCATATAGGCCGCGTACAGCGCACGCTCAAAGTTGGCGCCTAGTGGCGCGCCTTCCGGTGCGGGGTCCTGGGCACGGGCGAACAGTTGCTCAGGCTCATTGTCGTTGGCGGATTGCAGCAGTTGCTTGCCTTTGCGCTTGAGTTCGGTGGCGGAGCTGCCGTAGAAATCCACGTTCCAGGCGCCGGATTTTTCACCCAGCAACTTGCCTTCGGCGACTTCAAAACCGTTGTAGTAGCGCGCCTGCGAAGCCTTGGGGTTGATCTCCCATTCGAGGTTCGGGCCATAGCTTTGCAGCGCTTCACGCAAAGGGCCGCCTTTGGCTGCCGCATCGATGGCGACCTGATTGATCCAGGTGCCGCTCACATCCAAATCGGCAGGGTTGCTGGCGCAGCCGCCAAGCAGCAGGGCGAGCAACGACGTGGCTACAAGCGCTTTGCGCATCATGAAATCCTTTTAAAACGAAGTCGGCGCAGCCTGTGGAAGCTGCGCCGGGTGTTTTACTCGATGACCAGAATCGCGTCCATTTCAACCTGCGCGCCCTTTGGCAGGGCTGCAACACCAATCGCGGCACGGGCGGGGTAAGGCTGTTCGAAGTACTTGCCCATGATCTCGTTGACCTTGGCGAAGTGGCTCAGGTCGGTGAGGAAAATGTTCAGCTTGACGATGTCCTTGAAGGAGCCGCCGGCAGCTTCTGCTACGGACTTGAGGTTTTCGAAGACCTGAACGGTCTGGGCTTCGAAGCCTTCCACCAGTTCCATGGTCTTTGGATCCAGCGGGATCTGGCCGGACATGTAGACGGTGTTGCCCGCCTTGATGGCCTGGGAATAAGTACCGATGGCGGCTGGGGCTTTGTCGCTGGTGATAACGGTCTTGGTCATGAATGACTCCTTGTAATGGATGGGCTACGCACGCATGCGGGTGATGCGGATCACACCGGTCAAGGCGCGCAGTTTCTTGATCACGCGGGCCAGGTGCACGCGGTCATGCACACTGACCACCAGCTGGACCACGCTGATGCGACCATCGCGCTCGTCCATGCTGATTTTCTCGATATTGCCGTCGGCAGCGTTGACGCTGCTGGCCAGCAGGGCGATCAGGCCGCGCTGGTGTTCCAGCTCCACGCGCAGCTCGACGTTGAATTCGCCGGTGACATCCTTGGCCCACGAGAGCTGGATGCATTTTTCCGGGTTGTGACGGATCTCGGTGATGTTGCGGCAGTTGTCGAGGTGAACGACCATGCCCTTGCCAGCCGACAGGTGGCCGACAATCGGGTCGCCAGGGATCGGCGTGCAGCATTTGGCGTAGCTGAGCACCAGGCCTTCGGTGCCGCGAATCGCCAGCGGGCCTTCGGGGCTTGGCAACTGTTCGCCTTCGCCCAGCAGGCGGCGTGCGACCACGTAGGCCATGCGGTTGCCCAGGCCGATATCTTCCAGCAGGTCTTCGATGGTTTCCTGGCGGTACTCGTGGAGCATCGCTTGCACGCGCTCTTGCGGAATCTTGTCCAGGGCGCTGTCGAAGCCGTTGAGCACTTTGTTCAGCAGGCGTTCGCCCAGGCTGATGGACTCGGAGCGGCGCTGCAGTTTCAGGGCATGGCGGATGTGTGTGCGGGCCTTGCCGGTGACCACGAAGTTGAGCCACGCCGGATTCGGGCGGGCTCCGGGTGCACTGACGATCTCGACCGTGGAGCCGCTTTGCAGCGGTTCTGACAGCGGCGCGAGACGGCGGTTGATCCGGCAGGCAATGCAGCTGTTGCCGACGTCGGTGTGCACCGCGTAGGCAAAGTCGACCGCAGTGGAGCCTTTGGGCAGCTCCATGATGCGGCCTTTGGGCGTGAACACGTAGACCTCGTCCGGGAACAGGTCGATCTTGACGCTTTCGATGAATTCCAGGGAGTTGCCGGCTCGTTGCTGCATTTCCAGCACACCCTTGACCCACTGGCGGGCGCGGGCATGGGTGCCTTTGGGCTGCTCGTCGCCGCTGGATTTGTACAGCCAGTGCGCAGCGATGCCATTGTTGGCCATCTCTTCCATTTCGCGGGTGCGGATCTGGATCTCGATGGGCACCCCGTGCATACCGAACAGCGTGGTATGCAGCGATTGATAGCCGTTGGCCTTGGGAATGGCGATGTAGTCCTTGAAGCGCCCCGGCAGGGGTTTGTACAAATTATGCACAGCCCCGAGTACGCGGTAGCAGGTATCGACCTTGTCCACGATGATGCGGAACGCGTACACGTCCATGATCTCGTTAAAGGCCCGGCGCTTGCCGCGCATCTTCTTGTAGATGCCGTAGATGTGCTTCTGCCGGCCGCTGACCTCGCCCTCGATCTCGTCGATCGCCAGGCAATGGCTCAGGGATTCTTCGATCTTGTTGACGATTTCCTTGCGGTTGCCCCGGGCACGCTTGACCGCCTGGTAGATGCGCGCCGAACGCATCGGGTGCATGGCTTTGAAGCCGAGGTCTTCGAACTCGATACGAATGGCGTGCATGCCCAGCCGGTTGGCGATGGGCGCGTAGATTTCCAGGGTTTCCTTGGCGATGCGCCGGCGTTTTTCGCCGGACAGCACTTCCAGCGTACGCATGTTGTGCAGCCGGTCGGCCAGCTTGACCAGGATCACGCGGATATCGCGGGCCATGGCCATGGCCATCTTCTGGAAGTTTTCCGCCTGGGCTTCGGCCTTGGTCTCGAAGTTCATCTGGGTCAGTTTGCTGACCCCGTCGACCAGTTCGGCCACGGTTTCGCCAAATTGCGCACTGAGCGCTTCCTTGGCAATGCCGGTGTCTTCGATCACGTCATGCAGCATCGCGGCCATCAGGCTCTGATGGTCCATGTGCATGTCGGCCAGGATATTTGCCACCGCAAGAGGGTGGGTGACGTACGCCTCGCCGCTTCGGCGGCGTTGGCCGTCGTGGGCTTGTTCGGCGTAGAAATACGCTCGGCGGACCAGGTTGACCTGGTCGGGACCGAGGTAGGTCGATAAGCGATCGGCGAGGGCGTCTATGCTCGGCAAAGTGTGAACTCCTGCCGAAGGCTGTGACCCCGCGCCGTGCTACGTCGACCAGGCATAGGCTTAGACGGCCTCGTTGGACTCGTCCTCGAACGCTGCGAACAGCGGTTCGTCTTCAACGATCTCAGCGTTGGCGATGAACTCGTAGCTCATCAGGCCTTCAGCGATTTCGCGCAGGGCTACAACGGTAGGCTTGTCGTTTTCCCACTGGACCAGGGGCTCTTTGCCGCCAGTGGCCAGTTGACGGGCACGCTTGGTAGAGAGCATGACCAGCTCAAAGCGGTTTGCCACGTGGTCTAGGCAGTCTTCAACGGTTACGCGGGCCATGATATTCCTCGGAGCGAATGCAAGATGCGCGCTGCCCGGTTGGGCGAGCGGACTAAACAGTTTAAAAAATCACCAGCGTTTAGGGAAGCGCTGATTTTTCGCAGGCCCTCGCAAAACCGCTACAAGCGCCAATGTAAAGCCCTTGCAGCGGTTTTGGGAAGAGCCAATCAGCCGAGCAGTTCGGCCAGTAATTTGCCGAAACGCTGCTGTTGACGCTTTTGCTGGAGCTGATTGGCACGAAAAATCGCCTTCAAGTCATCCAGTGCATGGGAAAAATCGTCATTGATGATCAGGTAGTCGTAGTCGACGTAGTGGCTCATTTCGCTGACGGCTTCACGCATGCGGCCTTCGATGATTTCGTCGCTGTCCTGTCCCCGGTTGGTCAGGCGCTGGTGCAACGCCTCGAGGGACGGCGGCAGGATGAAGATCGAGCGTGCCTTGGGCATCAGCTGGCGTACTTGCTCGGCGCCCTGCCAGTCGATTTCCAGGATCAGGTCATGGCCTTCGTCCAGGGTCTGCTGCAGGTGGCTTTGCGAGGTGCCATAGAGGTTGCCGAATACTTCGGCGCGCTCCAGGAAGTCGCCGTGTTCGATCATCTTGACGAACTCGGTGCGCTCGACAAAGTGATAGTGCACGCCGTTCACCTCGCCCGGGCGCATGGCACGGGTGGTGTGGGAGACCGAGATGCGAATCTGCTCGTCGGCGTCGGTCAGGGCCTTGACCAGGCTGCTCTTGCCCGCGCCCGAAGGGGCGGAAATGATGTAAAGGGTGCCGGTGCTATGGGTCATGGAGGTTGCCTTACTCAATATTCTGTACTTGTTCGCGCATCTGCTCGATCAACACCTTGAGGTTGACCGCCGCCGTGGTGCTGCGCGGATCGAAAGCCTTGGAGCCCAGTGTATTGGCTTCGCGGTTGAGTTCCTGCATCAGGAAGTCCAGGCGCCGACCAGCGGCGCCGCCGGACTTGAGCACGCGGCGCACTTCGAGGATGTGGGTGCTCAGGCGGTCCAGTTCTTCGGCGACGTCGCTCTTCTGCGCCAGTAGCACCATTTCCTGCTCCAGGCGCACGGGGTCGAGGTCGGCCTTCATGTCGGTGAAGCGATCGAGGACCTTCTGGCGTTGGGTGGCGAGCATTTGCGGGACCAGCTCGCGCAGGATGACCACGTCTGCTTCGATCGATGTCAGGCGCTCATTGATCAGCCGGGCCAGTTCGGCGCCTTCGCGCTCGCGTCCGGCCTTGAGCTCCTTCAAGCCCTGGGTGAACAGGGCGAGGGCTTCGGCATTGAGGGCTTGCGGGTCGGTGGCATCGGCCACCAGCACGCCGGGCCAGGCCAGCACTTCCAGAGGGTTCAGCGCGGCGGGTTGCTTGATCAGGCCGGCGATGGTTTCGGCGGCAGCGACCAGTTGCGCTGCGCGCTCGCGATCCACCTGCAGCGGCTTGCCAGTGGTTTCCTCGGTAAACCGCAGGGTGCATTCCAGCTTGCCGCGGGAAATCCCCTGGCGCAGTGCCTCACGCACGGCGCCTTCGAGGTCGCGGAAGGATTCCGGCAGGCGCAGGTGCGGTTCCAGGTAGCGGCTGTTGACCGAGCGCAGTTCCCAGCTCAGGGTGCCTTGGACACCGGCTTTTTCGACGCGGGCGAAGGCGGTCATGCTGTGCACCATGGAGGTACCTCGCGTTACAGCCTGCAAACACGGGCTGATGGGTAAATTGAAGCCGACTGGCTGCGAAGGCGCAGGATTGTAGCGCAGTGGGGCGAGCGCGCCCAAACAATGGGCGATAGGCTGGCCATTCGTAACCAGATTTTTAGCAGTGCCCCGAATCGGCTCGCGGCTCTATAATGCTCGGCAGTTTTTCGTCCTCAGTACAGGTATCCCCTATGAAACGTCCAAGTGGTCGCGCTGCCGATCAGCTCCGCTCGATCCGCATCACCCGCAACTACACCAAACACGCCGAGGGATCCGTACTGGTCGAGTTTGGCGATACCAAGGTGATCTGCACCGTCAGCGTCGAAAACGGCGTGCCGCGTTTCCTCAAGGGCCAGGGCCAGGGCTGGTTGACCGCCGAATACGGCATGCTGCCGCGCGCCACCGGCGAGCGTAACCAGCGTGAAGCCAGCCGTGGCAAGCAAGGCGGCCGCACCCTGGAAATCCAGCGTCTGATCGGGCGCTCCCTGCGCGCCGCGCTGGACATGTCCAAGCTGGGCGACGTGACCCTGTACGTCGACTGCGACGTGATCCAGGCCGACGGTGGTACGCGTACTGCGTCCATCACCGGCGCCATGGTGGCGCTGGTTGATGCACTGAAAGTCATCAAGAAGCGTGGCGGCCTGAAAGGCGGTGACCCGCTCAAGCAGATGATCGCCGCCGTATCGGTGGGCATGTACCAGGGCGAGCCAGTGCTGGACCTGGACTACCTGGAAGATTCGGCCGCCGAGACCGACCTGAACGTGGTGATGACCAGCACCGGTGGTTTCATCGAAGTGCAGGGCACCGCCGAAGGCGCGCCTTTCCAACCGGCCGAGCTGAACGCCATGCTGGCCCTGGCGCAGAAAGGCATGACCGAAATCTTCGAATTGCAAAACGCCGCACTGGCTGACTAAGCCGGCTTCAAGGAGAAGCGCCATGAGTGACAGTCAATTGCCGGTTCCGGCACCGACCAAGGAAGTTCGCCAGTGGGCGATGTTGTGTCACTTCGCGGCGTTCCTGGGGTTGGTATTCCCCTTTGGCAGCCTGTTAGGGCCGCTGATCGTGTGGCAGATCAAGAAGGATATGGACCCGCTTATCGATGATCAGGGCAAGGAAGCCCTGAACTTCCAGATCACCGTGGCCATCGCCTGGCTGGTCTGCATGGTGCTGGGGTTCGTGGTGATCGGCTTTCTGCTGATGTTGATCCTGGTGGTGGCGGCGCTGGTGCTGACGATCATCGCTGGCATCAAGGCCAACAACGGCACTGCCTATCGCTACCCGTGGACCTGGCGCCTGGTCAAATAATGAACACCCACAAAAAAACCGACAGCGATGTCGGTTTTTTTGTGCCTGGATAAAGACCTTAGATGGTCAGTGTCCAGTCGTAGTCCACGATCAGTGGCGCGTGCTGCGAGAAGCGCGGCTGGCGCGGCAAACGTGCACTGCGCACGAACCGGCGCAGACCTGGGGTCAGCAACTGGTAGTCGAAGCGCCAGCCCAGGTTGAGCATCTCAGCCTGTTCGTTGTCTGGCCACCAGCTGTACTGGTCGCCTTCGCGGCTGACTTCGCGCAGGGCATCCACATAGCCCATGTTACCGACAATCTCGTCCATCCAGGCCCGTTCCGGCGCCAGGAAGCCCGGGGATTGCTGGCTGTCGCGCCAGTTCTTGATATCCAGCTTTTGTTGCGCCACGTACAGCGAGCCACAATAAATGTACTCGCGACGTTTGCGTCGCTGTTTATCCAGGTAACGGGCGAAATCGTCCATTAGCTTGAACTTCTGGTTCAAGTCTTCATCGCCGTTCTGCCCCGAAGGAAGCAGCAAGGTCGCGATGCTGACCTTGTCGAAATCGGCTTGCAGGTAGCGCCCGTAGCGGTCGGCTGTCTCGAAGCCGAGGCCGCTGATGACCGCCTTGGGTTGCAACCGCGAGTACAAAGCCACGCCACCTTGGGTGGGCACTTCGGCATCGCAGGCATAAAGGAAGTAGCCATCCAGTTGGAAGGCTGGGTCGTCCAGTTCAAAGGCGGAGGCGCGGGTGTCCTGCAGGCAGATGACGTCGGCATTCTGAGCTTGCAGCCAACTGAGCAAACCACGCTCGACTGCAGCCTGAATACCATTAACGTTCACACTGATGATCCGCATAAATGGCCCCAAAAATCGCGTGCGTGTATGATACACGCCGTCTACCTAATTAGCTAAATCCGTGGTATCTGAGGCTTTTTTCATGCAGGCGTATCAACGCGATTTCATTCGTTTTGCCATCGATCGCGGGGTTTTGCGCTTCGGTGAGTTCACCCTCAAGTCCGGGCGCACCAGCCCGTACTTCTTCAATGCGGGCTTGTTCAACTCGGGTTCGGCCTTGGCTCAGCTGGGTCGTTTCTACGCGGCAGCCATTGTTGAAAGCGGTATTTCCTTCGACGTGCTATTTGGCCCGGCCTACAAGGGTATTCCCCTGGCAGCTGCTACGGCCGTGGCCCTGGCGGAACATCATGGGCGGGATCTGCCATGGTGCTTCAACCGCAAGGAAGCCAAGGCGCATGGCGAAGGCGGCAGTCTGGTGGGTGCGCCGCTGACCGGCGATGTATTGATCATTGATGACGTGATCACGGCAGGTACGGCTATCCGTGAAGTGATGCAGATCATCGCTTCCCAGGACGGCGCCAAGGCCGCTGGTGTGCTGATCGCGCTGAACCGTCAGGAGCGTGGCAACGGTGAGTTGTCGGCGATCCAGGAAGTGGAGCGTGATTTCGGTATTCCAGTGGTAAGCATCGTGTCGTTGAACCAGGTGTTGCAGTTCCTGGAAGATGATCCGCAGCTCAAGCAGCACTTGCCGGCAGTGAAGGCGTATCGCGAGCAGTTCGGCGTTCAGTAATCGCCGCCCAACAAAAAGCCCCACCCCTTGTAGGAGCGAGCAAGCTCGCTCCTACAAGGGGTGGGGCTTTTTAGTGCTTTAAGGACGCTTGCGGTTACTGATCAGCGTGCCCACGCCGGTATCGGTGAAGATTTCCAGCAGGATCGCATTCGGCACACGGCCATCCAGGATCAGCGAGCTGCCGACGCCGCCTTGCACGGCTTCCAGCGCGCAACGGATCTTCGGCAGCATGCCGCCGTAGATGGTGCCGTCGGCGATCAGTTCGTCCACTTGTTGAGTGGTCAAGCCGGTCAGTACCTTGCCTTCCTTGTCCATCAGGCCGGCGATGTTGGTCAGCAGCATCAGCTTTTCAGCCTTCAGCGCCTCGGCTACCTTGCCGGCGACCAGGTCGGCGTTGATGTTGTAGGACTCACCGTTGGCACCCACGCCGATCGGCGCGATCACCGGGATGAAGTCACCCTTGACCAGCAGGTTCAGCAGGTCGGTGTTGATGCCGATCACTTCGCCTACCTGGCCGATATCGATGATTTCCGGCTGGGTCATTTCCGGCGTCTGACGGGTAACGGTCAGTTTTTTCGCACGGATCAGCTCGGCGTCCTTGCCGGTCAGGCCAATGGCGCTGCCGCCGTGACGGTTGATCAGGTTGACGATGTCTTTGTTCACCTGGCCGCCGAGGACCATCTCCACCACGTCCATGGTTTGCGCGTCAGTGACGCGCATGCCATCGATGAAGTGACTCTCGATCGACAAGCGCTTGAGCAGGTCGCCGATTTGCGGGCCGCCACCGTGGACAACAACAGGGTTGATCCCCACGGCTTTCATCAACACGATGTCGCGGGCAAAGCCGGTTTTCAGCTCGTCGCTTTCCATGGCATTGCCACCGTACTTGATCACCAGCGTCTTGCCGACGTAGCGTCGAATGTAAGGCAACGCTTCGGACAGGACCTTGGCGGTGTTAGCAGCGGCTTCGCGTTCGAGGGTCATTCAGGGCTCCGGTAAAAATCAGAACGGTAATTGGAGATCAGGGGCAACACGTTTCAACTGGGCGTGGAACACGTCCTTGATGCGCTGCAACTCAGCCTCGGTATCCGCCTCGAAACGCAGCACCAGCACCGGTGTGGTGTTGGACGCGCGAACCAGGCCCCAGCCTTTGGCGTAATCGACTCGCACACCATCAATGGTAGTCAGGTTGGCGCCTTCACCCCATTGCGCATCGTGCAGTGCGTCAATGATGCTGAATTTGCTCTCCTCGGTCACATGGATATTGATCTCTGGCGTAGAAATATCATTCGGGAAGGTCTGAAACAGCTCTTCGGCGGTGGATTTTTCCTTGCTGAGGATCTCCAGCAGACGGGCGGCGCTGTAAATGCCGTCATCAAAGCCGAACCAGCGCTCCTTGAAGAACACGTGGCCGCTCATTTCGCCGGCCAACAGTGCGCCGGTTTCTTTCATTTTCTTTTTGATCAACGAGTGACCGGTCTTCCACATTAGCGGACGGCCGCCATATTCCTTGATCAACGGGGTGAGGCGGCGGGTGCACTTCACGTCGAAAATGATTTCGGCGTTGGGGTTGCGCGCCACCACGTCACGGGCAAACAGCATCAGCAAACGGTCCGGGAATACGATCTCGCCGGTTTCGGTCACCACGCCCACGCGGTCGCCGTCACCGTCGAAGGCCAGGCCGACGTCAGCACCGGTTTCCTTCACCTTGGCGATCAGGTCTACCAGGTTTTCTGGCTTGCCTGGATCCGGGTGGTGATTGGGGAAGTTGCCGTCGACCTCGCAGAACAGTGGGATCACTTCGCAGTTCAGGGCTTCGAGCAGTTGCGGAGCGATCACGCCAGCCGCGCCGTTGCCGCAATCCACCACCACTTTGAGGCGGCGCGCGAGTTTGACGTCGCGGGTGATTTCGTCAGAGTAGCGCGGCAGGATGTCAACTTTAGTGATGCTGCCTTGGCCGCTGGTCAGGTCATTGGTCTTCAGGCGGGTGTGCAGGGCCTGGATCTGTTCGTTGGCCAGGGTGTCGCCGGCGATGACAATCTTGAAGCCGTTGTAGTCCGACGGGTTATGGCTACCGGTCAGCATCACCCCGGATTTGCCGGCCAGTACGTTGGCGGCGTAGTACAGCGCCGGGGTGGGCACCAGGCCGACGTCGCTGACATGGCAGCCGCTGTCGGCCAGGCCCTGGATCAGTTGCTCCACCAGTTCCGGACCGGACAGGCGACCGTCACGGCCGACGGAAACGTTCGGCTCGCCCTGGGCCAGGCTCTGGGCGCCAATGGCACGGCCAATCCAGTAGGCGGTTTCGGCGGTCAGGGTCTTGGGCACCACGCCACGAATGTCATAGGCGCGAAAGATGCTGTCAGGGAATGTCGGGGCTACTCGGGCTGCGGTACTCATCGCGGGGGGAAACTCCATCTCAAGGGGGCAAGGCTGGCCTTAATGTGGCTGACCGGCAGGCTCAAACTGAAGGGTATGACGGTGTTTTCGGCAGAGAGTTCGTGGTGCAAAAGTGCCATCGGAGCTTGGCTCCTGTCTTTTTGTCTGCGTAATGCATTGATTTCAAAGGTGAAATCTCGCTGATAAAGTCCGCGCATTCTTCATCCTGAAAAGCCTTGCGGGGGCGTCGAGCCGGGCAAAAGCGCCCGGCCAGGTTCAGCGTAGTCAGTGACTGCCGGAATGCCCAAAACCGCCTGCGCCGCGTTGGGTTTCGTCGAAATCCTGTACCAGCTCGAAATGCGCCTGCACCACCGGTACCAGTACAAGCTGGGCAATGCGCTCGCCGACGACGATGTTGAACGCCGTCTGGCCACGGTTCCAGCACGACACCATCAGCTCGCCCTGGTAGTCCGAATCGATCAGGCCGACCAGGTTGCCCAGCACGATGCCGTGTTTGTGTCCCAGGCCGGAGCGCGGCAGGATCAGCGCCGCCAGGCCTGGGTCGCCGACGTAGATCGACAGGCCAGTGGGGATCAGGAGGGTCTGGCCCGGTTCAAGCACGGTGTCTTGCTTGAGCATGGCACGCAGGTCCAGGCCGGCGGAGCCTGGGGTGGCGTAGGCCGGCAGTGGAAATTCGGTGCCGATGCGGGGGTCGAGGATCTTGGCTTGCAAAGCGTGCATGGAAATTAAACCTGGTTCAGCCGTTGGGCGATAAAAGAGATCAGTTGGCGGGCAATCTTGCCTTTGCTGGTCTGGGCGAAAAGGGTGGCGTGCAGGTCGCGGTCGATCACGCTGCAGGCGTTTTCCTCGCTGTTGAAGCCGATGCTCGGGTTGGCGACATCATTGGCAACGATCAGGTCGAGATTTTTGTCTTTCAGTTTGCGTGCGGCGTAGTCCAGCAGGTGCTCGGTCTCGGCGGCGAAGCCGACACTGAACGGGCGGTCCGCACGCGTGGCGATAGTGGCCAGAATGTCCGGGTTGCGCACCATTTGCAGGAGCAGGCCGTCGCCGCTCGTAGGGTCTTTCTTGAGCTTTTGCGGGGCGACGACTTCCGGGCGGTAGTCTGCAACCGCTGCCGAAGCGATAAACAGGTCACAGGGGATGGCGGCCTCACAGGCGGCCAGCATGTCCCGGGCGCTGACTACGTCGATTCGCGTGACGCGATCGGGGGTCGGCAAGTGCACCGGGCCGGTGATCAGGGTTACGCGTGCGCCTGCCTCGACCGCCGCTTCCGCCAAGGCAAAACCCATTTTTCCTGAGCTATGGTTGGTGATGTAGCGCACCGGGTCGATGTTTTCCTGGGTCGGGCCTGCCGTAATCAGCACGTGCTTACCGGTCAGGGCCAGGTGCTGGAAGCACTCCGCGGCGCACAGTGCCAGGTCGGTGGCTTCGAGCATGCGGCCCATGCCGACATCGCCGCAGGCCTGGCTGCCGGAGGCCGGTCCGAACACCTTGAGGCCACGGCTTTGCAGGAGTTGGGTGTTCGCCTGGGTTGCCGGGTCACGCCACATGGCCTGGTTCATGGCCGGGGCGATGGCGACGGTGGCGTCGGTGGCCAGTACCAGGGTGGTCAGCAGGTCATCGGCGATGCCTTGCGCCAAGCGGGCGATCAGGTCGGCGGTGGCAGGGGCGATCAACACCAGGTCGGCCCACTTGGCCAGCTCGATATGGCCCATGGCAGCTTCGGCTGCTGGGTCCAGCAGGTCCAGGTGGACCGGGTGTCCGGACAAGGCCTGCATGGTCAGCGGGGTGATGAACTCACTGCCGCCGCGGGTCATGACCACGCGCACTTCGGCGCCCTGGTCGAGAAGCCTGCGGACCAGCTCTGCGCTCTTGTAGGCGGCAATGCCGCCGCCGACGCCGAGAACGATGCGTTTCCGATACAGACGCTGCATTGGTTTGCCTTTCCAGTTCAGTGAAGCCAGTTCAGTGACGCCTGCGATGTCCCCTCCCCAGGTGAAATCGCATGCAAAAAAGAGGGCCTACGATAACACAGCGCCTGCCAGGCAACAGCGGCGCACATGCACAGGGAGGTGGGATGAGTATTCGTGATTGGCCGGCAGCAGAGCGGCCGCGAGAGAAGCTTTTGGAGTGGGGCGCGGCGAGTCTGTCCGACGCTGAATTGCTGGCGATCTTCCTGCGCACCGGGGTAACCGGTAGGAGCGCGGTGGACCTGGCGCGGCATCTGCTGGCGCAATTTGGCGGTTTGCGCCCGCTCATGGAAGCCAGCCAGACATTGTTCAGCCAGCAATTGGGCTTGGGCCCGGCGAAGTTTGCCCAGTTGCAGGCAGTGCTGGAAATGTCCCGGCGCCATATGGCTGAGCGCCTGCGCAGCGATTCGGTGCTGGAAAGCCCGGTAGCGGTGCGCGACTACCTCAAGGCGTTGTTGCGTCATGAGCCTCACGAGATCTTCGGCTGCCTGTTCCTGGACTCAAAGCATCGGGTGTTAGGGTTCGAGGCGTTGTCCGAAGGGACCATCGACGCGGCCGTGGTTTACCCCCGGCAAGTGGTCAAGCGCGCCCTTGCCTATAACGCGGCGGCGTTGATTCTGTGTCACAACCATCCATCCGGGAGTGTGGAGCCCAGCGCAGCTGATCGAAAATTGACCAAGGTGCTGCAAAAGGCCTTGGAAGTGGTGGATGTGCGAGTACTGGATCACATCATCGTGGGGGATGGTGATCCGTTGTCGATGGCGGAATATGGCTGGATGTAAGCCCGCCCAGTGAGGGCGGGCGTGGTTCTCAGGGCTTGACGCTGACCTTCGAGAAGTCCTGGCGCCCGAACGGGCTCACCTGGTAGCCCTCGACGCTCTTGCGCGCCAGGGCGAAGGCCGTCGGGTGCGCCAGCGGCAACCACAGCGCCTGCTGCTGGATCTGCGCCTGGGCCTGCTGATACAGCTTGCTGCGCACGCCTTGCTCGCTGGTGGTCTTGCCGGCGCTGATCAGCTTGTCCAGTGCCGGATCACAGTAGCGCGCGAAGTTGGTGCCGGACTTAACCGCCGCGCAGGAAAACTGCGGGGTGAGGAAGTTATCCGGGTCGCCGTTATCACCGGCCCAGCCCATGAACAGCAGGTCGTGTTCACCCGCTTTGGCGCGGCGAATCAGCTCGCCCCACTCGATCACGCGGATCTCGGCCTGGATGCCGACCTTGGCCAGGTCCGCCTGCAGCAGTTGTGCGCCGAGGTTCGGGTTGGGATTCAGCAGGCTGCCGGTGGGGCGCGTCCAGATGGTGGTCTTGAAACCGTCCTTGAGGCCGGCACAGTCCAGCAAGGCCTTGGCCTTGGCGAGGTCCTGTGGATAACCCGGCAAGTCCTTGGCGTAGCTCCAGGTATTGGGCGGGTAAGGGCCATTCGCGGCTTCGGCGGTGCCTTCGAACACGGCCTTGAGGTAGCTGTCTTTGTCGAAGGCCAGGTTGATTGCCTGGCGTACCTCGGGTTTGTCCAGCGGCGGATGCTGGCTGTTGATGGCCACGAATGCGGTCATGAACGCTGCGGTTTTTTCCACCTTGAGTGCGGGGTCCTTCTCCGCCTCGCCCACGTCCAGGGGCTTGGGCGACAGGGCAATCTGGCATTCATCGCGGTGCAGTTTCTGCAGGCGCACGTTGGCGTCCGGGGTAATGGCAAAGATCAAGTTATCCACAGCCGGTTTGCCGGCGAAGTAGTCCGCGTTGGCCTTGTAGCGCACCACGGCGTCTTTCTGGAAACGGCTGAAGATGAACGGCCCGGTGCCGATTGGTTGGCTGTTCAGCTTCTCTGGCGTGCCAGCCTTGAGCAGTTTATCGGCGTATTCCGCCGGGTAGATCGAGGCAAAGCCCATGCTCAGGGCCGCGAGGAAGGTGGAGTCGGCGTGATCGAGGGTAAAGCGCACGGTCAGCGGGTCGAGCGCATCGATCTTCTTGACCAGGGCCGGCAATTGCAGGGACTGGGCGTGGGGAAAGCCGCTCTGGGCGATCTTGTGCCACGGGTTGGCCGGGTCGAGCATGCGCTCGAAGCTGAAGCGTACGTCTTCGGCGGTCAGGGTGCGGCTTGGGGTGAAATACTCGGTGCGATGGAATTTCACGTCCGGGTGCAGCTTGAAGGTATAGGTCAGGCCATCCGGCGAGACGTCCCAGCTGTCCGCCAGGCTTGGCACCAGTTTGCCGCTGGCCGCGTCGTAGTCCACCAGGCGGTTCATCAGCACGTCGGCCGAGGCGTTGGTGGTGGTCAGTGAGTTGTATTGCACCACATCGAACCCTTCGGGGCTGGCCTCGGTGCAGACGCTCAAATTGCTGGCGGCGGAGGCCAGCGGCGCGATAAATAGAGGGGCTAGCAATAGCGGTAGGGCAGCGAGGCGCATGTTCGGTTTCCTTTGCAGATCGAAGGCCCATCTGCGAGTGCAGTCTGGAAAAGTCCTACCGTAGTGCTCTGATTGATAAATGACTAGCCCATTTTTGCCTGTGCTTTTGGGCAAAATGCTGTTTTGATGGCGCCTCAGATCGTTTCGTCATGCGCTTTGCGGTGCTGGCGGGCGCTGAAAATCATTCTGTGCGACGAGCGGTCGGCTGTTGTAGCGGCCCCTCCTGGCAACGGTTCAGGTATCAACAGCCGAGATTTGCGTCGATAAAAATATACGGCCTGTTGTTGCACCGGGGTCTTTCTGGTATAAAGCAGCGCTCTTTTCTAGGGGCCCGGTTCCTTCGCTTGTAGGTGTAGCCGGTAAGACCCTAAAGAAACGCGGCGCCTGGCGCCAAATGACTGAGAGATTAAGCGGCCAACCCATGCCGGGTTGGGCATGTGGTTTTAGAGGGCTGAGGCATGTCGAGAGTCTGTCAAGTTACCGGTAAGGGTCCGGTGACTGGGAATAACATTTCCCACGCAAATAACAAAACCCGTCGTCGTTTCCTGCCGAACCTGCAGCATCACCGCTTCTGGGTTGAAGAAGAGAAACGTTTTGTTCGCCTGCGTGTATCTGCCAAAGGCATGCGTATTATCGACAAGCGTGGCATCACTGTCGTGCTGGCCGAAATCCGCGCCGCTGGCAAGATCTAAGGAGCTCTATCATGCGTGAATTGATTCGAATGATCTCTAGCGCCGGTACTGGTCACTTCTACACTACCGACAAGAACAAGCGTACTACCCCGGACAAGCTCGAAAAGAAAATGTTCGACCCGCGCGTTCGCAAGCACGTGATCTACAAAGAAGGCAAAATCAAGTAATTGATTTTCTTCCTTGTGAAAAAACGCCCGTATCTCACGATACGGGCTTTTTTTTGCCTGGCGTTTGTTGATCAGGCCTTCTGTTCGAACACCACATAGATCTTGCGGCACGGCTCCAGCACTTCCCAGGTGCCACTGAAGCCGGCCGGGATCACGAAGCGGTCGCCGGCACGCAATGTCTTGGCATTGCCCTCGGCGTCGCGCAATACGGAAACCCCCTGCACGATCTCGCAGTATTCATGCTCGGTGTAGTTGACCTTCCACTGCCCGACCTCACCTTCCCAGACCCCGGCGTTCATCTGGCCGCACGGGCTGTTGTAATGGTTGTACACCGTTTGTTCAGGATCGCCCTTGAGGATTTTTTCGGCGGCAGGGCGGTAGCGGTCGGGGGCGGTGTTGGCTTGGCTGAAGTCGACGATGTCCTGGATGCTCATGTGCGTGTCCCGTCTGGCCTGGGGTTGGAGAGCCCAAAGTCTATGTTTATTAAAATGAACATCGCAAGGGCATTTCCCGGCGTTATGTCAAATATATTGAAACATCCCCAGCCGCTGGTTTAGGGTGGCAGCTGCCTTTGAGCCGAACAGCTGGCTGGCGGGCAAGCATTCTTTGAGGCTGCCGGGGGACATCGCCTGGCCCTTGTATTCAATAAGAGGAGGACACTCGCATGACCACCCTGACCCGTGCCGACTGGGAACAACGCGCCAAGGACCTGAAGATCGAAGGCCGCGCCTACATCAATGGCGAATACACCGCCGCTGTTTCCGGTGACACCTTCGAATGCATCAGCCCGGTCGATGGCCGCCTGCTCACCCGCGTAGCCAGTTGTGACGCCGCCGACGCCCAGCGCGCGGTGGAAAACGCCCGCGCCACCTTCAATTCCGGTGTCTGGTCGCGCCTGGCGCCGGCCAAACGCAAAGCCACCATGATCCGTTTCGCCGCGCTGCTCAAGGCCAATGCCGAAGAGCTGGCGCTGCTCGAAACCCTGGACATGGGCAAGCCGATCAGCGATTCCCTGAACATTGACGTACCCGGCGCGGCAAATGCCCTGAGCTGGAGCGGCGAGGCAATCGACAAGATCTATGACGAAGTCGCGGCCACCCCGCACGATCAACTGGGCCTGGTGACCCGCGAGCCGGTCGGCGTTGTGGGGGCCATCGTGCCGTGGAACTTCCCGCTGATGATGGCCTGCTGGAAGCTCGGCCCGGCGCTATCGACCGGTAACTCGGTAATCCTCAAACCGTCTGAAAAATCCCCACTTACCGCCATCCGCATCGCGGCCCTGGCCGTTGAAGCTGGTATTCCGAAAGGCGTGTTCAACGTGTTGCCGGGCTACGGCCACACCGTGGGTAACGCGCTGGCGCTGCACATGGACGTCGACACCCTGGTGTTCACCGGTTCGACCAAGATCGCCAAGCAACTGTTGATCCGCTCCGGCGAATCGAACATGAAGCGCGTCTGGCTGGAAGCTGGCGGCAAGAGCCCAAACATCGTGTTCGCCGATGCTCCGGACCTGCAGGCTGCCGCCAAATCCGCTGCCAGCGCCATCGCCTTCAACCAGGGCGAAGTCTGCACGGCCGGCTCGCGCCTGCTGGTGGAGCGTTCGATCAAGGACACCTTCCTGCCGCTGGTGATTGAGGCCCTCAAAGGCTGGAAACCCGGCAACCCGCTGGATCCGGCGACCACCGTGGGTGCGCTGGTGGACACCCAGCAGATGAACACCGTGCTCTCGTATATCGAAGCGGGTCACGCCGATGGCGCCAAGTTGGTAGCGGGCGGCAAGCGCATTCTGGAAGAGACGGGTGGCACCTACGTCGAGCCGACGATTTTCGACGGTGTGACCAACGCCATGAGAATCGCCCAGGAAGAGATCTTCGGCCCTGTGCTGTCGGTGATCACCTTTGACGGCGCCGAAGAAGCGATCAAAATCGCCAACGACACCCAATACGGCCTCGCCGCTGCGGTGTGGACTTCGGACATTTCCAAGGCGCACCTCACCGCCAAGGCCCTGCGCGCCGGTAGCGTGTGGGTTAACCAATATGATGGCGGCGACATGACCGCGCCGTTTGGTGGCTTCAAGCAGTCGGGTAATGGTCGCGACAAATCGCTGCATGCGTTCGACAAATACACCGAGCTGAAGGCGACCTGGATCAAGCTCTAAGCAACACCGCTGACCCCTGTAGGAGCGAGCTTGCTCGCGAAGAACTTGAAGGCGCCGCGTTTATCCAGGATGAGCGCGTCATCGTTAACGTTTTTCGCGAACAAGTTCGCTCCTACAGTTCGTTTTGAAACGAGATAAATAATTATCCACAGGAGCGTGGACATGCGTTGGGCGACCTATTTCGCCGTCCTGACCTCGGTACTCAGTGTCGGTCTGGCCCTGGGCGTCAGCATGCCGCTGGTGTCGCTGCGCCTTGAAGGCTGGGGCTACGGCAGTTTTGCCATTGGCGTGATGGCCGCCATGCCGGCGTTCGGCGTGCTGCTCGGCGCCAAGGTCTCCAGCCGTCTTGCTTCATGGCTGGGCACCGCCAATCTGATGCGCCTGTGCCTATGGGCCGGAGCCGTGTCCATCGGCCTGCTGGCAATTTTGCCCAGCTACCCGGTGTGGCTGGTGCTGCGGCTGATGATCGGGGTGATCCTGACCATCGTGTTTATCCTCGGTGAAAGCTGGATCAACCAGTTGGTGGTGGAACAGTGGCGTGGCCGGCTGGTGGCGCTGTATGGCTGCAGTTACGCCTTGAGTCAGCTCTCGGGGCCGTTGCTGCTGGGCGTGATCGGCACCGACCATGACTATGGTTTCTGGGTCGGCGTTGGCCTGTTGCTGGTGGCACCGCTGGCCTTGCTGGGTCGCTCCGGTGCGCCCAGTGCCGAGTCGTTCAGCGTGACCTTCGCGGACCTGTGGCGCTTCTGCCTGAGCCTGCCAGCGATTGCCTGGGCGGTGGCGCTGTTCGCGGCGTTCGAGGCGATGATCCTGACGCTGCTGCCGGTGTACTGCCTGCAGCAGGGCTTCACCGCCGAAGTCGCCTTGGCGATGGTCAGCACGGTGGTGGTCGGCGACGCGTTGCTGCAACTGCCCATTGGCGCGCTGGCGGATTACCTGTCGCGGCGCACCTTATTCCTGAGTTGCGCGGTGCTGTTGCTGGCGTCGAGCCTGGCAATCCCATTGTTGATGCACACGCCGTTGATCTGGCCGGTGTGGGTGCTGTTCGGCGCCAGTGCTGGTGGGTTGTTCACGTTGTCGCTGATTCTGATCGGCGAGCGTTATCGTGACGATGCGCTGGTGCGCGCCAATGCTCACATTGCGCAGTTGTGGGGAATCGGTTGCCTGATCGGCCCGCTGGTGGCTGGCGCGGGTAGCCAGTGGATCAGCGGGCATGCGTTGCCGTGGCTGATGGCCGCCGGAGCGCTGGGGTTGGTGGTGCTGTTGTTGCGCCAAGGCGCATTTGGTGCCGCACAGCCTGCTTGATCCTCGCTGTTCCTAGAGCATGCGCTCCAGGCCGACCGAGGTGGCGAACCAGGCATTGAAGCGTCGCCACCAACTGCCAGGCTCACGGGTCAGGGTGTGCAGTTGGCCGTTGTCCTCGGTCACCCACACCAGGTTGCCGTCCTGCAATTTCGCCTCGTAGCTCAAGGCCGGCGCCATGCCTTGCAGAGCCAGGTTGCGCACGTGTTCCGCCAGCTCGGGGCTGTCCACCAGCACACCGACTTCGGTGTTCCACAGCACGGAGCGAGGGTCGAAATTGAAAGAGCCGACAAACGATTTTTGCCGATCAAAGATCATCGCCTTGCTGTGCAGGCTCGAGTCCGAGCCGCGGAACGTGCCTCGCCGAAACAGGTGCGGGCCGCTGCCGCCACCGTCACCCGGTTGGCGGCGCAGTTCGTAGAGTTTTACCCCGTGCTCCAGCAGTGCCTTGCGATACGGCGCATAGCCGCCATGTACGGCAGGCACGTCGGTGGCTTCAAGGGAATTGGTCAACAAGCTCACCGATACGCCCGCGTCGGCGCGGCCCGTCAGGTACACCAGCCCTGGCTGCCCCGGGACGAAGTACGCCGAGATCATGATCAGCTCATGGTTGACGCCTTCCAGTTCCGGGGCCAGTTGGGTGGTCAGCAGCAGGTGCGGGTCCGGGTCGGCCTTGGACAGGACCTTGCTCGGCGCGTCCCACAATGCCTGGTTCCAGGCCCAGATCAGTTCGCGGCGCCAGATGTCCATGCGCGGCTGGGTTTGATAGGTCCGCAAACGCGCATACAACGCATGCTTTTGCTGGCGCGACTCGGCCAGCGATGCTTCCAGGCTCAGGCGCGCGGCGGCCAGGTCACCTTTGGAGGGCGTATTGGAGACAAAGTCATCAATGGGTTTGCTCAGGGCGCTGTTCCAGTACTGATCGAAACTGTGCCCGAGTTGCTCGGCCACCGGTCCGACGCTGAGCATGTCGATATCGGTGAAGTTCAGGTTGGGCTCGGCGTCGAAATACTCGTCCCCCAGGTTGCGCCCACCGACGATGGCCACGCTGTTGTCCGCCAGCCACAGCTTGTTGTGCATGCGCCGGTGCTGCAGCGACAGGTTGAACAGGCGACCCATGGCGCGCGTCACGCCGGTGCTGCGCCCCAGGTGCAAGGGGTTGAACAGGCGAATCTCGATCTTGGGGTGGGCGGCGAGGGTGGCGATGATCTGGTCGAGGCCGTCGCTGGTGGTGTCGTCCAGCAGGATGCGCACGCGCACCCCACGGTCGGCAGCCTTGAGCAGTTCATCCACCAGCATGCGGGTGCTGATGCCGTCGTGGACGATGTAGTACTGCAGGTCGAGGCTGGTCTGGGCGTTGCGGATCAGCTCGGCGCGGGCCATGAAGGCTTCGCTGCTGTTGGGCAGCAGGCGGAAACCGGAGCGCCCTTGATACGGCGCGGCCTGGGTCTGGATCGAGCGGCCGAATGACGACTGGGCAGCCGGTAGGGCATCGCTGGGGATGCGCGGGGTACTCACCGTGGCACAGCCGCCCAAGGCCAGGGCTCCCAACAGGAAAAGCGGTAAAAGCCGTCGAATCATCAAGGGAGTCGCTTCCAGGTCAGGGCGGTTGTCGACATATGACGGCGAATTCTCGTGAAAGGTCAGTCGGCGGCCTCGCCAGCAGTTTGCTCGCGGCGGCGCCGACCTTGCGCACGGCCTCTTCGATCTGTGCGGTTGGCTTGGCAGCGTAGTTCATGCGCAGGCAATTCCTGTACTTGCCCGAGGCGGAAAAGATGCTGCCCACCGCCACCTGAACACCTTGTTCCACCAGCACACGGTTGAGCTTCAACGTATCAAAACCTTCCGGCAGTTCGATCCACAGCATAAAACTGCCCTGCGGGCGGCTGGCACGGGTACCCGCTGGGAAATAGCGGCTGACCCAGTCGAGCATCAAGTCGCGATTACGTTGATATTGCGTGCGCATTCGCCGTAGATGCGGCTCGAAATGCCCGCCCTTGAGAAACTCGGCAATGGCGATCTGTGGCTGTGTGGCGGTGGAGCCGGTGCTGATGTACTTCATGTGCAGCACCCGCTCCAGGTACCGGCCCGGCGCCACCCAGCCAATACGCAGGCCCGGCGCCAGGGTCTTGGAGAACGAGCTGCACAGCAGCACGCGGCCGTCTTCGTCGAAGGATTTAATGGTGCGCGGGCGCGGGTAGCTGTAGGCAAGCTCGCCATACACGTCGTCTTCGATAATCGCCACGTCAAAGCGCTGGGCCAGGTTCAGCAGCGCTCGCTTGCGTGCCTCCGGCATGATGTAGCCCAGAGGGTTGTTGCAGTTTGGGGTCAGTTGGATGACCTTGATCGGCCACTGCTCCAATGCCAGTTCCAGGGCTTCGAGGCTGATGCCGGTGATCGGGTCGGTGGGGATTTCCAGGGCTTTCATGCCCAGGCCCTTGAGGGTCTGCATGGCGCCGTGGAAGCTGGGCGAGTCCACCGCAACGATGTCGCCGGGCTCACAGATGGCGTGGATGCTGGCGGACAGCGCCTCGTGGCAACCAGTGGTAATCACAATGTCCTCGGCCGTCAGTTGGCAGCCGGAGTCCAGTGACAGTCGGGCAATCTGCTCGCGCAACTCCATACAGCCGAGGATGTTGTCGTAATACAGCCCCGGCAAGTCCTGGCGCCGGCTGACACGGGCCAGGCTGCGCAGCAAAGGCTTGATGGTGGGCGACAATACATCCGGCATGCCGCGACCCAGCTGTATGACGTCTTTGCGCGGAACCGCGCGAATCAGTTCCAACACCAGGTCCCATTGCGAAATCTCCACCGGGCGCTGGGCCGGGCGGCTGACCTCAGGCAGCGCCGGTAACTCACGGCCCACCGGTACAAAGTAGCCGGACTTGGGCTTGGGCATCGCCAGGCCATTGTCTTCCAGCAACCGATAAGCCTGCTGCACGGTGCTCAGGCTGACCCCGTGCTCCACGCTCAAGGCGCGTACGGACGGCAGTCGATCACCGGGGCGATAGAAACCCTGCTCGATGCGCGTGCCCAGTAATTCGGCGAGGTTGACGTAAAGCGTCATGGCGGTCGCTCCCAGGGGACCAGTACAGATTGTGGGAAAATACAGGATTCAGCCACGTAAAGGCAGTATCTGTATGGATTTAATAAAGATTGGTTGAATCTGTAATGGTTTTGCTCGCTCACCCATTCTAGTCACTCATGGCAATAGGCAAATGAGGGGCAGCAAAATGAACGGCATGAGCGATGTGCGGCTGATGTTACACAGTCAGGAATTGCAGGCTGGGCAAGAGCGGGCGACGTCGCCGCGTGAGATCAGCCGCTGGAGTCTGTTCTGGCACCGCCGTCATACGCGCAAGGCCCTGCTGCACTTGACCTGCGAGCAATTGCGCGACGTTGGATTGACTCCTGAGCAAGCGCGCCAGGAAGGCCTGAAACCCTTCTGGCGCGATTGATCAGGCCAGCTCTTTGAGGCGGTGCCAGAGCATTCCCAAGGCCAGCAGCGGCGAGCGCAGGTATTTGCCGCCGGGGAAGGTGATGTGTGGCACCTGGGCGAACAGGTCGAAACGCCCCTGCTGCTGGCCACTGATGGCTTCGGCCAGCAACTTGCCCGCCAGGTGCGTGGCGTTGAGGCCATGGCCTGCATAGGCCTGGGCGTAATACACGTTGGGCTGATCCGCCAAGCGGCCGATCTGCGGCAGGCGGTTGGCGCCGATGCCGATCATGCCGCCCCATTGGTAATCGATCTTCACCTCTGCCAACTGCGGGAATACCTGCAGCATCTTTGGCCGCATGTAGGCGCCGATGTCCTTGGGGTCGCGTCCGGAGTAGTGGCAGGCGCCGCCGAATAACAGGCGGCGGTCGGCGGACAGGCGGAAGTAATCCACCGTCACGCGCTGGTCACACACCGCCATGTTCTGCGGCAGCAGGTTGGCGGCTTGTGCTTCGCTCAACGGTTCGGTGGCGATGATGTAGCTGCCGGCGGGCAGCACCTTGCCGCTCAATTGCGGGTTCAGTCCATTCAGGTAGGCATTGCAGGCCAGCACCAGGGTCTTGGCGCGCACATGGCCCTGGGCGGTGTGCACCTTGACCTCGGGGCCGTAGTCGATACGCGTGACTTCGGACTGTTCGAACAAACGCACGCCTAACTGCTGCGCCGCGGCTGCTTCACCCAGCGCCAGGTTCAGCGGGTGAAGATGGCCCGAGCCCATGTCGATCATGCCGCCCACATAGCGGTCGGAGCCGATGACGCTGCCCATTTCGCTCGCTTGCAGCAAGCGTACTTCGTGGCGATAGCCCAGGCTGCGCAGTTCTTCGGCGTCTTCGGCCAGGCCGTGCAGGTCGCGAGGCTTGTTGGCCAGGTCGCAGTAGCCCCAGGTCAGGTCGCAGGGGATCTGGTAGCGTTCGACACGTTCACGCACGATCTCCACGGCTTCCAGGCCCATCAGCTTCATCTGGCGCACGCCATCGGTGCCGATCACGTTGGTGAACTGCTCCAGGCCATGACCGACGCCGCGAATCAACTGGCCGCCATTGCGCCCGCTGGCGCCCCAGGCGATCTTGCGCGCCTCCAGCAGCACCACACTGAAGCCGCGCTCAGCCAGCTCCAGGGCCGTGTTGAGCCCGGAGAAACCGCCGCCGATCACGCACACATCGGCGCTCACTTCGCCCGTCAACGCTGGGTAATCGGGTTGCGGCACGCTGCTGGCGGCGTAGTAGGAAGCGGTGTGCCGGGTGCTGGCAGTCATGGGGAGCATCCCTGTTTGGAAAATTTGACGCAGGATACAGCGGTCGGACGAAGCTGTCTGCGCAGGGCGTTTTGCTTCAGAATCCACCTCTATTTGCCGTTCGGTACGTGTTTCGATGAGTTGCAACAGTCAGAAAATCAGCGCGCTGCGCCGTCAGATTCCTTCGTTCGAGTGCGTCCCTGGCTGCCACGACTGCTGTGGGCCGGTCACCACTTCGCCCGAGGAAATGTCGCGCCTGCCACGCAAGACCGCTGCCGAGCAGGACGCGGCGATGGACGAGCTGAACTGCGTGCACCTGGGCCCCAACGGCTGCACCGTGTATGACGAGCGGCCGCTGATCTGTCGGCTGTTCGGCACCACCAAGACCTTGCCTTGCCCCAATGGGCGCGGGCCGGTGGAGCTGATTCACCCTCGGGTGGAGAAGCAGATCCATGAGTACATGGCGAGCACCCGGCAGGTGCTGGTCTGACAGGCGTATGTGCCGATCAGTCAGGGATCGGCAGGTTCAGGCTCTCTTTCACCTCTTCCATCACGATATAGCTCTTCGATTCCCGCACATGGGGCAGCTTGAGCAGGATATCGCCGAGCAATTTGCGGTACGAGGCCATCTCGGAAATTCGCGCTTTCACCAGGTAGTCGAAGTCTCCCGAGACCAGGTGGCACTCCAAGACATGGGGCAGTTTCAGCACGGCGCGGCGGAACTCTTCAAAGGTGTCGCCGGATTTGTAATCGAGGCTGATCTCGACAAATACCAGCAAACTTCCCTTCAAATGCTGTGGGTTTAGACGCGCGTTGTAGCCCATGATGATCCCCTCGCGCTCCAGTCGCCGTACCCGCTCGGTACACGGCGTGGTGGAGAGCCCAACCTTTTCCCCCAGCTCGGTGAACGAAATTCGCCCGTCGGTTTGCAGGATGCGCAGGATGTTGCGGTCGATCTTGTCCAGCTCCCGCTTGGTCTGGGTGTTGGTACGCATAGGGGATACGCCTCTGTGAAAAGGGTTTTTGCCGAGAATTGTCGCCAAATATAGGCATTTATATAGTGAAATGCACTGGTGATTGCTTTTTATACTGCGCCCATCATTGCTCGAATAACACACGTCAGCGGCTAAGCCCGTGATGAGGATATAAAAATGCGCGTTCTGGTCTTAGGTAGCGGCGTCATTGGTGTGACCAGTGCCTACTATTTGGCGCGGGCCGGCTTTGAAGTCGTTGTAGTCGACCGTCAGCCTGCGGCTGCCATGGAAACCAGTTTCGCCAACGCCGGCCAGGTGTCCCCAGGCTATGCATCGCCATGGGCCGCGCCGGGCGTGCCGCTCAAGGCCATCAAGTGGCTGCTGCAACGCCACGCGCCGCTGGCGATCAAGGCCACTGCCGATATCGACCAATACCTGTGGATGGCGCAGATGCTGCGCAACTGCACCGCCAGTCGTTATGCGGTGAACAAGGAGCGCATGGTGCGCCTGTCCGAGTACAGCCGTGACTGCCTCGACGAATTACGTGCCGAAACCGGCATCGCCTACGAAGGCCGCAGCCTCGGGACTACCCAGTTGTTCCGCACCCAGGCCCAGTTGGATGGCGCCGCCAAAGACATCGCCGTGTTGAAAGAGTCCGGCGTGCCGTTCGAACTGCTCGACCGCGCCGGTATCGCCCGTGTTGAGCCGGCCCTGGCCAGTGTCACCGATATTCTCGCCGGTGCCCTGCGCCTGCCCAACGACCAGACCGGCGACTGCCAGATGTTCACCTCCCGCTTGGCCGAGATGTGCAAGCAGTTGGGCGTGGAGTTCCGCTTCGAACAGGACATCCAGCGCCTCGACTACGCCGGCGAGCGCGTTAACGGCGTGTGGATCGACGGCAAGCTGGAAACCGCCGACCGCTACGTGCTGGCCCTCGGCAGCTACTCGCCGAAGCTGCTAAAGCCGCTGGGGATCAAGGCGCCGGTGTACCCGCTCAAGGGTTACTCGCTGACGGTGCCGATCACCAACCCGGCGATGGCGCCAACGTCGACCATTCTCGATGAGACCTACAAGGTCGCCATCACCCGCTTTGACAACCGCATCCGCGTCGGCGGCATGGCTGAAATAGCCGGTTTTGACCTGTCGCTTAACCCGCGTCGGCGTGAAACCCTGGAGATGATCGTCAACGACCTTTATCCTCAGGGCGGCGATCTGGCCGAAGCCACGTTCTGGACCGGCCTGCGTCCGACCACACCCGACGGCACGCCGATTGTCGGTGCCACGCCATTCAAGAACCTGTTCCTGAACACCGGCCATGGCACCCTCGGTTGGACCATGGCGTGCGGCTCCGGGCGCTTGCTGGCTGATCTGATGGCGAAGAAAACGCCGCAGATCAGCGCCGAAGGCCTCGATATTTCCCGTTATGGCAACCACCAGGAGTCTGCAAAACATGTCAATCCAGCGCCAGCTCACCAATGAGCGCATGAGCCAGATCGTTGTTCACAGCGGTACCGTGTATCTGGCCGGGCAAGTCGGTGACGACATGAACGCCGGGATCGAACAGCAGACCCGTGAAACCCTGGTCAATATCGAGCGTTTGCTGGACTTGGCCGGCACCGACAAAACCAAGCTGCTGTCGGTGACGATCTACCTGAAAGACATCGACGCCGACTTCGCCGGCATGAACGCGGTGTGGGACAAGTGGCTGCCCAAAGGCGTCGCCCCGGCCCGTGCCACGGTTGAAGCCAAGCTGTGCGAACCGCAAATCCTGGTAGAGCTGTCCGTCGTGGCTGCATTGCCTTAAACAACGATCCCTCTCCCGGTGCCGAAGCTGTTAGGCGGTGCCGGTTTTTTCATCATTTTGCCGCCTAGAAGCCTGCCGCCATGCGTCCTGCCCGTGCCCTGATCGACCTCCAAGCCCTGCGCCACAACTACCAATTGGCCCGTGAAGTCACGGGCGCCAAGGCCCTCGCGGTGGTCAAGGCCGACGCCTACGGCCATGGTGCCGTGCGCGTCGCCCAGGCGCTCGAAGCCGAGGCCGACGGGTTTGCCGTGGCGTGCATCGAAGAAGCGTTGGAGCTGCGCGCCGCCGGTATTCGCGCGCCAGTGCTGCTGCTGGAAGGCTTTTTCGAGGCCGATGAGCTGCCGTTGATCGTCGAGCATGACTTCTGGTGCGTGGTGCATTCGCTGTGGCAACTGGAGGCCATCGAACAGGCCAGCCTGCTCAAGCCGCTGACTATCTGGCTCAAGCTCGATTCGGGCATGCACCGCGTTGGCCTGCACCCCAAGGATTACCACGAGGCTTACCAGCGCCTGCTGGCCAGCGGTAAAGTCGCGAAGATTGTGTTGATGAGCCATTTTGCCCGCGCCGATGAACTCGATTGCGTCAGCAGCACCGAGCAAGTGGCGGTATTTGAGGCCGCGCGCCAAGGTCTGGTGGCTGAAGTCAGCCTGCGCAATTCGCCGTCGGTGCTGGGCTGGCCGAGCGTGTCCAGCGACTGGGTGCGTCCGGGCATCATGCTTTACGGTGCCACACCGTTTGGTGAGGACCAGGCCTTGGCTGCGCGCTTGCAGCCGGTGATGACCCTGGAATCGAAAGTGATCTGCGTGCGTGAACTGCCAGCCGGCGAGCCGGTGGGCTACGGCGCCCGGTTCATCACACCTAAACCGATGCGTATCGGCGTGGTTGCCATGGGTTATGCCGACGGCTACCCGCGCCATGCGCCCACCGGCACGCCGGTGCTGGTGGCGGGGCAGCGCAGCCAATTGCTGGGGCGCGTGTCCATGGACATGCTGTGCATCGATCTGACGGACGTGCCAGAGGCGGGTCTTGGCTCCACGGTAGAGCTGTGGGGCAAAAACATCCTCGCCAGTGACGTCGCCGTCGCCGCCGAGACCATTCCGTACCAGATCTTTTGCAACCTGCGTCGTGTGCCAAGGCTCTATTCCGGCGCTTGACCGTCAGGTACGAACACCGCTCCCTGGGATTTAGGCCCAAGTGTTGTAAATACTGAACGCTGTCGCCATGATAACGCTCAATTACAACAAAGCCTGAATCCTAGGAGGCACCTGCATTGGACGTCGGCGAACGACTGCAATCCATCCGTAAACTGAAGGGTCTTTCCCAGCGTGAGCTCGCCAAGCGCGCGGGTGTCACCAACAGCACCATTTCGATGATCGAAAAAAACAGTGTCAGCCCTTCCATCAGTTCCTTGCGCAAGGTGCTGGGCGGCATTCCCATGTCGATGGTCGAGTTCTTTTCCGAAGAGATCCTCCAGGAAATACCGACGCAGATCGTCTATAAAGCCAATGAGCTGATCGACATCTCTGACGGCGCCGTCACCATGAAACTGGTGGGCCGGGCGCACCCGAGCCGGGCAATTGCATTTCTCAACGAGATCTACCCGCCTGGCGCCGACACCGGCGAAGAAATGCTCACCCACGAGGGCGAAGAAACCGGGATTCTGGTGGAAGGCCGTTTGGAATTGGTGGTCGGTCTTGAAACTTTTGTGCTCGAAGCCGGCGATAGCTACTACTTTGAAAGCACCAAGCCTCATCGTTTCCGTAATCCGTTCGATGTGCCGGCGCGACTAATCAGCGCAGCCACACCCGCGAACTTTTAACAAAAGAGGCGTCCTGCCAGCGTTGCAGAGACACCCGAGCAGCATTCCGCGAGACTGAATCTCCCTTTGTTTAATAGGGTTGTTTCGGCCGGACGGGCTAACCGTTATACTTTCGCCGCCTGCGAAACCGTGGCCGCAGGCGTGAATAGCCACCATTGAGGGTGAACGCGTGAACCTAATTATGAAAATGCTGGCTGCACCAGCAACCGTACTGGCCCTATGGGCTGTCAGCGCTCAAGCTGCGACCAATGATGACATTGCCAAGCGCCTGGAGCCTGTGGGCCAGGTGTGCGTCCAGGGGCAAGAGTGCAAGGGGATGGAAGTGGCTGTGGCAGCGGGCGGCGGCGGTGGAGCGAAAACACCAGATGACGTGATTGCCAAACACTGCAACGCGTGCCACGGCACCGGTTTGCTGGGCGCGCCGAAAATCGGCGACACCGCTGCCTGGAAAGAACGCGCTGATCACCAAGGCGGTCTCGACGGCATCCTGGCCAAGGCGATCACCGGTATCAACGCCATGCCGCCAAAAGGCACCTGTGCTGATTGCTCGGATGATGAGCTTAAAGGTGCGATCAAGAAGATGTCCGGCCTGTAACCGTCGATCTTCGCCAAAAACGCCGCTTACGAGCGGCTTTTTTGTGCCCGCAATTTGTGTTTCGAAGCTGTTCTTTGCAGCAAAGACCCGCCACTCTCTGTCCAACCCCTAATCACGGAATGTTCAGGAGGGTCGGATGGTGCAGTTGTGTTCAATCGAGCAAGCAGTTGACGACGTACTGGCGCGGTTACCGGCGCATATCCACATGGGCATGCCCCTGGGCCTGGGTAAGCCGAACCTGTTCGCCAATGCACTGTACCGGCGTATCGCCAAGTTGCCGGATCGCGCGCTGACGATTTACACCGCGTTGAGCCTGGGTCGCCCGACCTTGGGCGATGGCTTGCAGAAGCGCTTTCTCGAACCCTTTATCGAGCGGGTGTTTGGCGACTATCCCGAGCTGGATTTCCTCGCTGACCTGCACAAGGACAGCCTGCCGAAGAATATCCATGTGCAGCAGTTCTTCATGCAGCCCGGCAGTCTGCTCCACAGCACGTCGGCCCAGCAGGACTACGTGAGCAGCAACTACAGCCATGCCGCCCGCGACATCAACGCCGCCGGCCTGAACCTGGTGGCGCAGTTGGTCGCGAGCAGCGCCGAACACCCGGATCGCCTGAGCCTGAGCTGCAACCCCGACATCACCCTCGACTTGCTGCCCATGATCGCCAAGCGACGTGAAGCGGGCGAAACCGTTTTGATCGTTGGCCAGGTTCACACTGACTTGCCCTACATGCCGGGCGACTCCGAGTTGGGCATGGACGCGTTCGACTACCTGATCGATGCAAAGGACAGCAGCACGTTGTTCTCCACGCCGAACATGCCGGTGGGGTTCCAGGACCATTTCATCGGCTTGCACGCCAGCACCCTGGTGCGCGATGGGGGCACCTTGCAGATAGGTATCGGTTCCATGGGCGACGCACTGACCGCCGCTTTGCTGGCGCGCCAGGCCGATAACGAAGCTTATCGCCTGCTACTGACTGACCTGGATGTGTACCAATGGGCCCCGCTGATCAGCCGTGAAGGCGGTGTCGATCCCTTCGCCCGTGGCCTCTACGGTTGCAGTGAAATGTTCGTCAACGGCCTGCTGGCGCTGGCGGATGCGGGGATTATCCGGCGCAAGGTCTACCCGGATGTGGCCACTCAGGAACAAGCCAACGCCGGTTTGCTGGACGATGCGGCGCAGCCCGATGGCGTTTCGATCCACGGCGGTTTCTTCCTGGGGCCGCGCAGTTTTTACCAGCGCTTGCAGGAGATGACCCACGCCAAGCGTCTGGAATTCAACATGACCCGTATCAGCTACATCAACGAGCTGTACGGCCAGGAAGAGCTCAAGCGCCTGCAGCGCCAGGATGCACGGTTTATCAACAGCGCGATCACGGTGACGTTGCTGGGCGCAGGCGTGGCCGACCAGTTGGAGGACGGCCGCGTGCTCAGCGGTGTGGGCGGGCAATACAACTTTGTGGCCCAGGGGCATGCGCTGGAGGGTGCGCGTTCGATCCTGATCCTGCGCAGCTGGCGCGAGTCGGCGGGTGAGGTCAGTTCCAATATCGTCTGGGAGTATGGGCATTGCACCATCCCCCGGCACCTGCGGGATATTGTCATCACCGAGTATGGAATTGCCGACTTGCGTGGTCAGACGGATGCCAAGGTGATCGAGGCGTTGCTCAACATTACCGACTCACGCTTCCAGGCCGACTTGATCGAGCAGGCGCAAAAAGCCGGCAAGTTATCCAAGGATTTCCAGCTGGATCCGCGCTTTGGCGACAACACGCCGGAGCGGCTCCAAGGTATCCAGGCGCGGCATCGGCGGCTGTTCCCGGAATATCCGCTGGGCAGCGACTTCACGGATGAAGAGCGGGACCTGTTGCGTGCATTGAACTGGCTCAAGAGCAAATTCAAGCTCACGGAGATTCTGGAGTTGGGCAAGGCGGCGTTGGATGCACCGGAGCCGCAGGCGTTTCCAGCGCATTTGAGGCGGATGCGGTTGGATAAACCGGAGGGGCTGAAAGAGGATCTTTATCAGCGCCTATTGCTCGCTGGCTTACAAGCAACCGCACACTAAAAACCAACACAAAGCCAAATGTGGGAGGGGGCTTGCCTCTCCCACATGTTTAACCGCGTGCAGGCAACGATTACTCGATGAAGGTGACGACGCCACCGGCCAGAGACTTCACCCGCGCCAGCGACTCAACCCGATAACCCTGCGCGTCCAACTCCGCACGGCCACCCTGGAACGACTTCTCGATCACAATCCCCAAACCGGCAACGGTCGCACCGGCCTGCTTGATGATCGAAATCAGCGCCTGGGACGCCTTGCCGTTGGCCAGGAAGTCATCGATCACCAGTACGCGGTCGCTGCTGGTCAGGTGACGCGGCGAGATCGCTACGGTGCTTTCGGTTTTCTTGGTGAAGGAATACACCGTTGCCGACAGCAGGTTTTCGGTCAGGGTCAGGGATTGTTGCTTGCGAGCGAAGATCACCGGCACGCCGAGGTTCAGGCCGGTCATGATCGCCGGCGCGATGCCCGAGGCTTCGATGGTGACGATCTTGGTGATGCCCGAATCCTTGAACAGCGCGGCGAATTCGTCGCCGATCAGTTTCATCAGCGCCGGGTCGATCTGGTGGTTCAGAAAGGCGTCGACCTTGAGTACCTGATCGGAAAGCACGATGCCTTCTTCGCGAATTTTCTTGTGCAGTGCTTCCACGGAAAGCTTCCTCTAATGGCGCGTTGTGCGCCGAAAGTAGATTAAAAAGTAGTCGATTCTAGCGCTTTAACATCGCGCGTATATCCGCCAGGGCGGTGTTGCCGCGAACGGCCTTCACTTCGGTCGGTGTGTCGTCATTGCCTTCCCAGGCCAGGTCATCCGGCGGCAATTCGTCCAGGAACCGGCTGGGGGCGCAATCGATGATTTCGCCGTATTGCTTGCGCTTGGCGGCAAAGGTGAAGGCCAGTGTCTGACGCGCGCGGGTAATACCCACGTAGGCCAGGCGCCGTTCTTCCTCAATGGTGTCGGCTTCGATGCTGGAGCGGTGCGGGAGGATTTCCTCTTCCATGCCCATGATGAACACGTAGGGAAATTCCAGGCCCTTGGACGCATGCAAGGTCATCATCTGTACACCTTCGGCGCCATCTTCCTCTTCCTGCTGGCGCTCGAGCATGTCGCGCAGCACCAGCTTGCCGATGGCGTCTTCGACGGTCATTTCGCCGTCTTCGTCTTTTTCCAGGGTGTTCTTCAGCGCTTCGATCAGGAACCAGACGTTGCCCATGCGGTAATCCGCGGCCTTGTCGCTGGAACTGTTGGTGCGCAGCCAGTTTTCATAGTCGATGTCCATGACCATGCTGCGCAGGGCGCTGATCGGGTCTTCGCCGGCGCACTGCTCACGTACCTTGTCCATAAAGCGCTTGAAACGTGACAGGCGATCGGTGAAGCGCGTGTCCAAGTGTTCGCCCAAGCCGATTTCGTCGGTGGCGGCATACATCGAGATCTTGCGTTCGGTGGCGTAGTTGCCGAGCTTTTCCAGGGTGGTGGAACCGATCTCGCGGCGCGGCACGTTGATCACGCGCAGGAAGGCGTTGTCGTCGTCCGGGTTCACGATCAGGCGGAAGTAGGCCATCAGGTCCTTCACTTCCTGGCGTCCGAAAAAGCTGTTGCCGCCCGACAGGCGATACGGCACCTGGTGGTGCTGCAACTTCAGTTCGATCAGCTTGGCCTGGTAGTTGCCGCGATAGAGGATTGCGAAGTCGCTGTAAGGGCGGTCGGTGCGCAGGTGCAGGCTGAGGATTTCGACGGCAACACGCTCAGCCTCGGCGTCTTCGTTACGGCAGCGGATCACGCGGATCTCATCGCCGTGGCCCATCTCGCTCCACAGTTGTTTTTCAAACTCGTGGGGGTTGTTCGAGATCAGCACGTTGGCGCAACGCAGGATGCGGCTGGTGGAGCGGTAGTTCTGCTCCAGCATCACCACTTTCAGGGACGGGTAGTCGTCCTTGAGCAGCATCAGGTTTTCCGGGCGGGCGCCGCGCCAGGCGTAGATCGACTGGTCGTCGTCGCCCACCACGGTGAACTGGTTGCGCGTACCGATCAGCAACTTTACCAGCAGGTATTGGCTGGCGTTGGTGTCCTGGTATTCGTCCACCAGCAGGTAGCGCACCTTGTTCTGCCACTTTTCGAGGATGTCGGCGTGTTCCTGGAACAGCTTCACCGGTAGCAGGATCAGGTCGTCGAAGTCCACCGCATTGAACGCCTTGAGCGTGCGCTGGTAGTGGGTGTAGACGATGGCGGCGGTCTGTTCCTTGGGGTTGCGCGCGTTTTCCAGGGCTTCGGGCGGCAGGATCAGGTCGTTTTTCCAGGCGCCGATCATGTTCTTGATCTCGTCGACGCCGTCATCGCCCGCGTATTCCTTCTGCATGATGTCGGTCATCAGGGCCTTGACGTCGGTCTCGTCGAAGATCGAGAAGCCCGGCTTGTAGCCCAGCCGCACATGCTCCTTGCGGATGATGTTCAGCCCCAGGTTGTGGAAGGTACACACCGTGAGGCCACGGCCTTCGCCACCCTTGAGCAGGGTGCCGACACGCTCTTTCATCTCGCGCGCGGCCTTGTTGGTAAAGGTCATGGCGACGATGTACTGGGCGCGGATGCCACAGTTCTGGATCAGGTGCGCGATCTTGCGGGTGATCACGCTGGTCTTGCCGGAGCCAGCACCGGCGAGCACCAATAGAGGGCCGCCGACGTAGTTCACGGCTTCTTGCTGCCGGGGATTGAGTCGGGACATACGGAATTCAGGGAGTCGTTGTTCAAAAGGGCGGGCATTTTAACAGGCTGGCAAGATTCTGCTGCGCTGGATCGACGGTGTGACGTACCACTCGATCTAAATTTGCCGGTTTTGTTACTTTGCCGCAGGATGTCGGGGCTTCTTGTGGTTAAAGCAGCGACAATTGCTTACACCTGCGTATTTGATAACCCCTATCATTGGTGATTATCAGGCCGCACGTCATAATGCCCTCCGCCAACGAAACTTTGCAGAGTCTAGGGAGCTAGCTTGTCTACGCCTGTCGAACCCTTGCGTTTGCTGCTACTGGCCGATGCGCCTGAGTGGGCAGCGTTGTTGCGCGAGTGCCTGGCGCCGATGGGCGATGGGGCTGTGCTGATCAGCGCCCCCAACTGGGACTCGGTGAGTCGTCTGTTCGATGACGACGACAGCGCCGTGCTGCTGACCACGCCCAGCCTGCAACCCGGCCCTGGCCGTTGCAGTTTGCCGTGCGTGTTGTTGCTGGAGCAGGAGCCGCTGGTTTCGCCGCTGGGCGTCAGTGACTGGCTGATCCGCGATGTTCTGGACGCCGACACATTGCGTCGCTGCCTGCGCCATGTGCGCGAGCGTGGTGTGTTGGAAACCACCCTGCAACGCCTGGCCGAGCAAGACCCGCTCACCGGCATCGCCAACCGCCAGGGCTTCCAGACCCTGCTGGCCGCGCGGCTGGCCGAGAATGAAGGTCGCGGCCTGGCCCTCGGTCACCTGGACCTCGATAACTTTCGCCATGCCAACGATGCCCTCGGTCACCAGGCCGGCGACCGCCTGATCCTGCAGGTGGTGTCGCGCCTCAAGAGCCAACTCGAAGCCGGCGATCAACTGGCGCGGCTGGGCAGCGACGAATTTGCCCTGCTGATCGATACCCGCCGCGCGCCGCAGCGTGCAGAGTGGATGGCCGAGCGCATCACCGAAGCGATGGCCGAGCCTTACTGGGTGGATGGCGAAAGCCTGCTGATCGGTTGCAGCCTGGGCGTGGCCCATGCCCGCGCCCGTGCCGGCGCCGACCCACTGATGTGGCACGCCCATATCGCCATGCAGCAAGCCAAGAGCACCCAGGGCTGCACCTTTCATATCTTCAACGAACGCATCAACCGCAACGCGCGCAGCCTGGCCGACCTGGAAAGCGAGCTGCGCCGTGCCTTGCGCCGCGATGAACTGGAACTGCATTACCAGCCGCGCCTGGACCTGGACGACGGGCATATCGTCGGCCTGGAAGCCCTCGTTCGCTGGCGTCACGGCGAGCGCGGCCTGTTGCCGCCGAGCGAATTCGTGCCCCTGGCCGAACAGAGTGGCCTGATTGTGCCCCTGGGTTACTGGGTGATTTCCCGGGCCCTGCGTGACATGCAAGACCTGCGCGAACGCGGCCTGCCGCCGCTGCATATGGCGGTCAACCTGTCGTTCCGTCAGTTCCAGGACAGCCAATTGCTGTCCACCCTCAGTCGGCTGATTGCCGAGCGTGGGGTAGAAGCCCAATGGTTGGAATTCGAACTGACCGAAACCGCCGTGATGCGCCGCAGTGACTTGGTCAAGCAGACCATGGACGCCCTTGGCCGCCTGGGTGTGCGGTTTTCCCTGGATGACTTCGGCACCGGTTTCTCGTCCTTCGTGCACCTCAACAGCCTGCCGATTGCGTTGCTGAAGATCGACAAGAGCTTTGTCGGCGGCATGGAAGAGCGCGAGGAAAACCGCAAGCTGGTGCACGCCATGATCAACCTGGCGCACAACCTCAATCTGGAAGTGGTGGCCGAAGGTGTTGAAACCCCCGAGCAACTGGCACTGTTGCGGCTGTTCGGCTGCGACCAGGCCCAGGGTTACCTGATCAGCAAGCCGCTGCCCTTGCCGGAGCTGGTGGAGTACCTGACCTTCGGCAACGGCCAGCACACCCGCGTGGGGGAGGGGCTCTAGTCGGTCTGTGCCGCCTGAAACCCGGTGTCGGCTTCGGGCTCTGAGCCTTCCCGCCGAATCATCCGCTTCATCTTTGCTTCAAACGCCCAGGTCAGGCTTATCGCCGCGCAGGCCAGGCCGAGTGCCAGGCCCCACCACACGCCGGTCGGCCCCCAGCCCAGGGTGAAAGCCATCAACCAGGCCGACGGAGCGCCAATCAACCAGTAGCAGCCCGCACCGATCAAGAAGGTGGTCTTGGCGTCTTTGAGCCCGCGAATGCAACCCATGGCGATGGTTTGCACGCCGTCGAACAGCTCGAACCAGGCGGCGACGGCGAGCAGGCTCACGGCCAGGACGATCACGTCGTGGAACGCCGGGTTGTTGTGGTCGATAAGCAGTCCTATGAGCGGATCGGAAAACAGCCACAACACCGCGGCAAATCCCAACATGATTGCCGCGCCAAAGCCTATGCCAACGCGCCCGGCCATGCGTGCCTGCAGCAATTGTCCGGCGCCGTAATGCTGGCCGATGCGCATGGTCACCGCGTAGGACATCCCCGCCGGCACCATAAAGGCTACCGACACGATTTGCAGGGCGACCTGATGTGCCGCCAATTGCGTGCTGCCCATGGTGCCCATGCACAGTGCCGCAAAGGCAAACAGCCCGACCTCCACCGCGTAGGTGCCACCAATCGGCAGGCCCAGGCGCCACAACTCACGCAGATAGTGGGTGTTGAGGCGCAGCAGCCCGGCGCTCAGCGGGTAGGCTGCATAGGCCCGGTTGCTGCGGATGTACCACATCAACGCCAGCGCCATGCTGTTGGCGACAATCGCCGTGACTAAACCAATGCCCATCAAGCCGAGTTTGGGCAGGCCGAACATGCCTTCGATCAGCGCGTGGTTGAGCAGATAGTTGACCACCGTGCCACCGACGCTGATCACCATCACCGGAGTGGCTTTGCCGATGGCGCTGGTAAAACCGCGCAGCGCCATGAAGCTCAGGTAGCCGGGCAGGGCGAACGGCAGCAGCGTCAGAAATTGCCCTGCCGAGTGCACGTTGGTGTCGGTCTGGCCGAACATCAGCAACACCGGCTTGAGGTTCCACAGCAGCAGGGCCGCCGCCAAGGCCATCAGCCAGGCCAGCCACAGCCCTGCCTGGGTCAGGCGGGTGGCGCCTTCGATATCGCCCGCGCCATGGCGGATGGCAACCAGGGTGCCCACGGCGGCAATCACGCCGATGCAGAAAATCGCGACGAACGAATAACTCGCCGCGCCCAGGCCGCCACCGGCCAGGGCTTCGGGGCTCAGGCGCGCCATCATCAGGGTGTCGGTCAACACCATCAGCATGTGCGCCAACTGCGAGGCAATCAACGGCCCTGACAGCCGCAGAATGGCCCAGAGCTCGGTACGTGCCGGATGCTGCATGATCATCACGCTCAAAAAGTCAGAGGGTTGGGGAGGGGTTGATTCTCGGCGCTCTCAGCCGATTGCACAAAGGGATAAATGCGATCGCTTGCATGATTAAAACTCATGCCTGATTGATTCTGGTAGGGTTTCGGTATTGCGCTGTCGGAGCTTTCCTCATGCATCGTCGTCTTCCTCCCCTTTATGCCTTGCGCGCATTTGAAGCGGCCTCCCGGCACAGCTCCTTCACCCGGGCAGCCGAGGAGTTGTCGATCACCCAAAGTGCGGTGAGCCGGCATATCCGCACACTTGAAGAGCACTTCGCCTGCCGCCTGTTCCAGCGCAGTGGCCGTACCCTGCAGCTCACTGAATCGGCGCGCCTGTTGTTGCCCGGCGTGCGCGAAGGGTTTGCGGCGCTGGAGCGGGCCTGTCACACCTTGAATGCTGAAGATGACATCCTGCGCATGAAGGCCCCCTCCACATTGACCATGCGCTGGCTGCTCGCGCGGCTCAGCCGCTTCCGGGCACTGCAGCCCGGCAATGAGGTGCAACTGACCAGCGCCTGGATGAACGTGGATGAGGTGGACTTCAATCAGGAGCCTTTCGACTGTGCGGTGCTGTTGAGCTACGGGCATTTTCCAGTGGACTGGGAGGCCAGCTACCTGTTCCCCGAACTGTTGATCCCCGTCGGTGCGCCGAACCTGTTGGAGGATGGGCCCTGGGATGCCTCGCGCCTGGCCACCACCGAGCTGCTGCATCCCACCCCCGACCGCAGGGACTGGCGCAAATGGCTGGAGCGCATGGGGCTGTCATCCCAGGTATCACTCAAGGGCGGGCAGGTGTTCGATACCCTGGAGCTGGGCATGATCGCCGCAGCGCGGGGGTATGGCGTGTCCATGGGCGACTTGTTGATGGTGGCCGAGGACGTGGCGCAGGGACGGCTGAGCCTGCCGTGGCCAACCGCAGTCGCCAGTGGGGAGAATTACTATCTGGTGTGGCCGAAAACCCGCCCCGGCGGTGAGCGTTTGCGGCGCCTGGCGGACTTCCTCCAGAGCGAAGTGCAGGCCATGGTTCTGCCCGGCGTCGAACGCCTCTATTGAGTGGTTCAGGCCTCAACGCGCAACCGTTTGCCTGGTACCCCTGCGATTCGCTCAAGTATTGTCGCCTGCCGCCGAAGTAGGTGTGTTGGAACCATCGTGCACCAACGTTTCCCACCAGATAATTTGCCGAGCAGCGCTATGAGATCAGGATGATCCTGGCCTCGGCCAGGAGCTGTCATGTCTCAACCTCGCGCCCGGATTGCCTCACAGTTAGGCCTCGCATTAGCCGTGATACTGGCTGTCGCTATTGGCGGCAGTACGGTGTTTGCCTTGCGCTCCCTCGACTCTGCCAACCTCGATACCCGCGAGGAACACCTGGCCAGCGAGGCGCGCCTGCTCGCCGACCAGCTCAACACTTTCCACAGCACCTTGCGCGAGAGCACTCAGCGCCTGACGGGGTTGTTCGAGAAGCGCTTCAGCGCCGGGTTGACGGTGCAGTCGGATCAGATGATCACTGTCGCCGGGGTTCAGACACCGAGTCTGCTGTTGGGCAGCGAAGTGCTCAACAACAACTTCAGCGAAGTTGACGAGTTCAAGCAGATGTCCGGCGGCGTGGCTACGGTATTCGTGCGCAGCGGTGACGACTTCATCCGCGTCAGCACCTCCCTGACCAAACAGGACGGCAGCCGTGCGATCGGCACCGTGCTTGATCGCCAGGGCCCGGCTTACCAGCGTGTACTGGGTGGCCAGGCCTATATCGGGCGCGCGGTATTGTTCGATCGGTCCTACATGACCCAGTACAGCCCCGTACGGGACTCCAGCGGCAAGGTAATTGCCGTGCTGTTCATCGGTTTTGACTACACCGATGCGCAAGCCGCGCAGTTCGAAAACCTCAAGCGCTTCCGCATTGGCCAAACGGGTTCCCTGGCGTTGCTGGATGAGCAGAAGCGTTGGCTGGTGCCGCCGGCGGGCGTGCAGGCGTTGGATCAGTCGGTTCCTGTGATGCTGGACCTGGCCAAGAGCCCAGGCAAAGGCCGCTTCTGGAGCGACAAGAACGAAGACTTCTACAGCGTTTCGGTGCCCTTCGAGGGTGGTCCTTGGGCCGTGGTCGCGAGCATGCCGAAAGCTGAAATCCGCGCAGTCACCTGGGCGGTGGGTACTCGCCTGGTGATCGGCAGCGTGCTAGCGATGTTGCTGGCGGTGGGCGCCACGGTCTGGCTGCTGCGCAGCAAGCTGCAACCCCTGAGTGACCTTGTGCGTCAGGCCGAAGCCTTGGGCGCGGGTGACTTGAGTGCACGCCTCAACGTGTCCAGCCATGACGAAATCGGCCAGTTGGCGCGTAGTTTCAACCAGATGGGCGAAGCGCTGTCGACCATGGTTTCGCATATCCGCAAGGCGGCCGAAGACGTCAACAGCCGCGCCCAGGCGTTGTCCGGCCTGTCCGGCGGTGCCTATGACGGCATGGAGCAACAGTCCGGTGAGATCACCAGCATGGCTGGCGCGGTCGAAGAATTCAGCGCCACTTCGCTGAACATCGCCGACAACATGGGCGCCACCGAGCGCCTCGCCCAGGAAAACGCCCAGCAAACCCGCATTGGCCGCAACTCGATGCAGGAAGCCTCGTCGTCTCTGGAACATATCGCCACGGCGCTGAACAGCACTGCCACCGTGATCAACACCTTGGGCCAGCGCTCCCAGGAAATCGGCGGGATCGTCGGCGTGATCACCTCGATCGCCGAACAGACCAACCTGCTGGCGCTCAACGCTGCCATCGAAGCCGCCCGCGCCGGTGAGCAGGGCCGTGGGTTTGCCGTGGTCGCCGATGAGGTACGTAACCTGGCGTCGCGTACACGCGAAGCCACCGATGAAATTTCCGGGATGATCCAGAGCATCCAGAAGGAAACCGGCAACGCCATCAGCACCATGGAGCACGGTAATGCGCTGATGCAGGAAGGCCTGTCGCGCAACGCCGACGTGGCCTCGGCCCTGGCGCGCATCGACGAGCAAAGCCGCTCGGCCGGTCAGCAGTTCGCCGCGATCACCACCGCCACCCAGGAGCAGAGCAGCACCGCGACCTTGCTCAGCAGCAACCTGCAGAGCATCGCGCTGGCCAACAGCGAGCAGCGTGAAGTGGTGTCCAACCTGGCAATTACCGCCAAGGAGCTGGAGACGCTGGCGGCGAGTTTGCGCCATGAGGTGGATCGCTTTCGCTGAGCCACCGCTGTACAAAATGTGGGAGGGACCCAGCCCTCTCCCACATTTGGATCTGCGCCACGCTTAAGTGATCGCCGCCGGGCGGTATTGCAGGGCCTCTTTCAGATGATCACGGGTGATGGCATCCACCTGATCCAGGTCCGCCAGGGTACGTGCCACTTTGAGCAGTCGATGGGCTGCGCGCAGCGATAGCGTCAGTCGTTCACAGGCCGTTTCCAGCCAGCCTTCATCCACCTTCGCGAGCTTGCAGTGCTCGCGCAGCCCTGGCAGATCAAGAAAGGCATTCGCACAACCCTGGCGCTTTTGTTGATGCTCGCGGGCCTGGGCGACCCGTGCTGATGCATGGGCGGTATCCTCGCCAGCCTGTTGGATCGGGTTCAGCGCAGTCGTTTCCCTTGCCACTGTCAGGTGCAGGTCGATTCGGTCCAGCAGCGGCCCGGAGAGCTTGTTGCGATACCGCTGAATCTGTTCCGGCGTACAGCGACAGCGCCCGCTGGGTTCTCCCATGTAGCCGCAGGGGCAGGGATTCATCGCGGCCACCAGCTGAAAGCGCGCGGGGAAGCTTACCCGGTCGCGGGCGCGGGAAATCACGATATGCCCCGATTCCAGCGGCTCGCGCAGCACCTCAAGCACCTTGCGATCAAACTCCGGCAGCTCATCGAGAAACAGCACCCCATGGTGAGCCAGGGTGATTTCTCCCGGCTGTGGTTTCGAGCCGCCGCCCACCAGTGCCGGGCCTGATGCCGAATGATGCGGTTGGCGGAACGGTCGATGGGGCCAATGGCTCAGCGGTGCCAGACTTACAACCGATTGAATCGCGGCAACTTCCAGCGCCTCCTGTTCGCTCAACGGGGGCAATAAACCTGGCAGGCGGCTGGCGAGCAAGGTCTTGCCGGTGCCGGGCGGTCCGCTGAACAGCAGGTTATGCGCGCCGGCCGCCGCAATCAGCAGCGCCCGCTTGGCCGCCAATTGGCCCTGCACTTCACTCAAGTCGGGGTAAGGCTTGTTCAAGTACATCAAGCCATCGGACTTGTAAGGCTCGATCGGCACGTGCCCATTCAGGTGCGCCACCACTTGCAGCAGGTGGTCCACTGCTATCACCTTCAACCCGGAAGCCAGGCACGCTTCCTCGGCATTCGCCCGTGGCACTATCACGGTGCGCCCGGCTTTGCGTGCCGCCAGGGCCGCCGGCAACACGCCTTTTACCGCACGCACCTCGCCAGACAGCGCCAACTCCCCCAGGCATTCCACGTCATCGAGCATCAACGCCGGCACCTGCACACTGGCTGCCAGGATCCCCAGGGCAATCGCCAGATCAAAACGCCCGCCGTCCTTGGGCAGGTCGGCGGGCGCGAGGTTGAGGGTGATGCGGCGGGCGGGATATTGCAGCGCGGAGTTGAGGATGGCGCTGCGTACGCGGTCCTTGCTTTCCTTGACCGCCGTTTCGGGCAAACCCACCAGTGTCAGGGACGGCAGACCATTGGCCATATGCACTTCGACGGTGACGGCAGGGGCTTCGACGCCGATCTGGGCGCGGCTGTGGACGATGGCGAGGGACATGCTCGTTCCTTGAAAGGGGGAGGCCGCTTTCTGCGGTTTTTCAAGGGTAGACGAGGTAGGGAAGAGCGAGGCGGGGAGGTTTTACAGAACGTATCCAGAGCAAAAGGTTGAGCAAATGTAGGAGGGGACTTGTTCCCTCCCACACTGATCGCATTTATTCAGCAGGAGGGGTCAACCGCGCTTCCAGCTCTGCAACTTTCGCCTCCAGGCTCTCCAATCGCGCACGGGTGCGGGCCAAAACCACCATCTGACTATCAAACTCTTCCCGGCTCACCAGGTCGAGCTTGCTGAAGCCGCTTTGCAGCAAGGCCTTGAACTGGCTTTCGATTTCATTGCGGGGCAGCGGGGTGTCGCCGCTGAACAGGCGAGAGGCGTGGCCGCTCAGGGCATCGAGGAGGTCTTTGGGCGCGAGCATGGGGAATATTCCGGAAAACTGTTGGCGGGCAGTGTATCACGCAGCGTCTATAGTCTTTTTCACGACCTCGGGCGCACGGTTTTCGCGCAGAGGGACGGGCGGAGGCGCACTGTTTTTGTGCGCATTGCCCTCGACGCAAAGCCCGGCAATTGGGCGTACGTGGCCAAAGGACTGATTTCAGTGATTTTTACGGAGCTAGCAAGGTTTCTGCTTAGACGATCATGACCCATGCACTGATGCAGTCGCTGTGACGAATGCAGTGCGCCGACGGATCAGGGGTACAGGTTTCGTCACCAGTGGTTCGCTGGCGTCGCAATGGCAACTGCCCTTGCGACGATGCGTTACAAAGCCAGGCACTGCGCTTAGACTTGAGACGGGTTTGTTTTCCTGGGGCAAGTCCACCAATTCGGGAGAGAGTTTTCATGAAGCTAGTCACTGCCATCATCAAGCCGTTCAAGTTGGACGATGTACGCGAGTCGTTGTCCGAGATCGGCGTGCAGGGCATTACCGTTACTGAGGTCAAGGGCTTCGGTCGGCAGAAGGGTCACACCGAGCTGTATCGCGGCGCGGAATACGTAGTCGATTTCCTGCCGAAGGTGAAGATTGATGTCGCCATTGACGACAAGGATCTTGACCGGGTTATCGAAGCGATAACCAAGGCCGCCAACACCGGCAAGATCGGTGACGGCAAGATCTTCGTGGTCAATCTGGAACAGGCTATTCGCATCCGTACCGGCGAAACCGATACCGACGCAATCTAAGCCGCCAAACCCCAACGCCCCAGGAGAAAACAATATGACTCTGCGTAAATTCGCAGGGCTCGGAGCCCTGTTGTCCATCGTAATGCCAAGCCTGGCCATGGCGGCAGACGAAGTGGCTGCTCCAGTCCTCAACTCCGGCGACACCGCCTGGATGCTGACCGCCACCGCACTGGTGCTGTTCATGACCATCCCCGGCCTGGCGCTGTTCTACGGCGGCATGGTCCGCTCCAAAAATATTCTGTCGGTGATGATGCAGTGCTTCGCCATCACTGGCCTTATCAGCATCCTGTGGGTCGTCTACGGCTATAGCATCGCGTTCGATACCACAGGTATGGAACAGGGTGTGGTCAACTTCAACTCCTTCTTCGGCGGCATGGGCAAGGCGTTCCTGGCGGGTGTGACCCCGGCCAGCATCACCGGGCCTGCGGCGCTGTTCCCTGAAGCAGTGTTCATCACCTTCCAGATGACTTTCGCGATCATCACCCCGGCGCTGATCGTCGGTGCTTTCGCCGAGCGCATGAAGTTTTCCGCGATGCTGATCTTCATGGCTATCTGGTTCACCCTGGTCTATGCACCCATCGCCCACATGGTGTGGAGCGGCAACGGTGGCCTGCTGTGGGACTGGGGCGTGCTGGACTTCGCTGGCGGCACCGTGGTGCATATCAACGCCGGTGTGGCTGGCCTGGTGGCGTGCATCGTGCTCGGCAAGCGCAAAGGCTTCCCGACTACCCCAATGGCACCGCATAACCTGGGTTACACCTTGGTAGGTGCGGCGATGCTGTGGATCGGCTGGTTCGGTTTCAACGCCGGTTCCGCTGCTGCGGCCAACGGCACTGCCGGCATGGCGATGCTGGTGACTCAGATTGCTACCGCTGCTGCAGCGCTGGGCTGGATGTTCGCCGAGTGGATCACTCACGGTAAGCCAAGCGCACTGGGCATCGCCTCGGGTGTAGTGGCCGGCCTGGTAGCCGTTACGCCGGCCGCCGGCACCGTTGGCCCGATGGGCGCCCTGGTGATCGGCCTGGTAGCGGGTGTGATCTGCTTCTTCTGCGCGACCAGCCTCAAGCGCAAGCTGGGCTATGACGACTCCCTGGACGCATTCGGCGTGCACGGTATCGGCGGTATCGTCGGCGCGATTCTCACGGGTGTGTTTGCAGCCCCTGCATTGGGCGGCTTCGGCACCGTGACAGATATCGCGGCTCAAGTCTGGATCCAGTGCAAAGGTGTCGGTTTCACCGTGATCTACACGGCCATCGTTACCTACGTCATCCTCAAGGTGCTGGACATGGTCATGGGCCTGCGCGTCACCGAGGAGGAAGAGGCTGTCGGCCTTGATCTGGCGCAACACAACGAACGCGGCTACAACCTGTAAGTACGCAAAAAAAAGATGCCCGGCTTGCCGGGCATTTTTTTGTCTGGTGTTTGTCAGTCTTAACAAGCTGTGTCGGTTTTTGCGTCGAGTTTGTGATGGTACGCATGCGGCACTTTCCTGCGTGCAAATGTCTTACAGGCATGTAGGCGTATTCGGCACTTTGTTTTTTCCCAGAGCGCGCTAGAATGCGCGCCGATGGGCGGAGAACTGTATGTGGCAACAGACCCTGATTACCCTGCGGGCCAAGCCTCGAGGCTTTCACCTGGTGACCGACGAGTTGCTTGCCGGCTTGCCTGAGTTGAAGGCCTGTCGCGTGGGCCTGTTGCATCTGTGGTTGCAGCACACCTCGGCCTCGTTGACCGTCAACGAGAATGCCGATCCGGCGGTTCGCCGTGACTTCGAACGGTTTTTCAACTCGCTGGTGCCGCAAGGCCGTGCCGGGTTTGAACATAACGACGAAGGTCCGGATGATCTGCCGGCGCACTTCAAGGCCAGTCTCCTGGGCTGCCAGCTGAGTTTGCCGGTCAAGGCCGGCCGCTTGGCGATGGGAACCTGGCAAGGTGTTTATCTGGGCGAGCACCGTGATCATGGCGGTGCTCGTAAAGTCCTCGCCACCTTGCACGGTGATGAGGCATAAGCCACTGGTTATCCGGTGGATGTTGATTTTTTCCCGGCGGCCTCGACAGAGGATGAAGCTGGGCTATAACTAATCTGCTTTTCGCAAGTCATGAGGTAGAACATGAGCGACGATGATCTGGAAAACGACGACCTTGAAGTAGGTGACGACGACGAGGCCGAAGATAATCTTGACGCGGCAGCAGTTGACGACGTTGCTGACGAGGCCGATGACGCTGGTGGCGATGACGCGGCTCCCAAAGCCAAGGGCAAAGCCAAGGCTGCGGTTTCGGTAGACGAATTGCCGAGCGTTGAAGCCAAGAACAAAGAGCGCGATGCGCTGGCCCGTGCGATGGAAGAGTTTCTTGCCAAAGGCGGCAAAGTGGTCGAAGTCGAGCCCAATGTGGTTGCAGACCCGCCCAAGAAGCCGGATAACAAGTACGGCAGCCGACCTATCTAAGGTCAGCCACCTGCTTGTAAGAAAAAACCCGCCGTCGCTGCGGGTTTTTTCATGCCTGATGATTTGTTTGAGCCTTGTGGTGATCCAAATGTGGGAGGAGGGCTTGGATCTCTGGTGCTACTGCCAACTGCGTAGCAACTCCGGTAGCTCAGTCAGGCTACGAATCTCCGCGTCGGGGTGCTTATCGGCTTCCCACACCTTGGCGGTGGGGTTGAACCACACCGCCCTCAGCCCCGCCTGCTGCGCCCCAGCAATGTCATCCCCAGGATGGTCGCCAACATGCACCGCCGCGCTGGCATCCACTCCGCCGCGTTGCAGCGCTTCCTGGAACAGTCGTGCGTCCGGCTTGGCGATGCCGATATCTTCAGCGCGCAAGGCAAAGTGAAAGTAGTCCGCCAGGCCCACACGCTGCACATCGGCATTGCCATTGGTGATCACACCCAGCAGGAAGTGCTGGCGCAGCGCTCGCAACATCGGCTCGGCCTCAGGGAATGGCGTGAGCTGATGGCGGGCGTGAATGAACGCTTCGAAACACACATCGGCCATTTCGGAGGCCTCAGGCTGTGGATAACCGGCCTCTTCAAACGCGTGCATCAACACCCGGTGGCGCAGGATACTGATGCGGTGCTTGAGTTCGGGATGGCGTTGCAGCACCTGCTGGCGAAGATTGGCGAAATGCTCCAGGGGCAGGTCGCCGACTTTGGCAGCGTGGGTGGCCAGCCATTCGCGCATCGACGCTTCGGCGCTGATGATGACGGGTACGTTGTCCCAGAGCGTGTCGTCCAGGTCGAAGGTGATCAGCTTGATACTCATGAGTCGCCGCCCTTGATGCGTTTGGCCCGTGGATGGGCACTGTCGTACACCGTTGCCAGGTGTTGGAAGTCCAGATGGGTATAGATCTGTGTGGTCTTGATGTCGGAGTGGCCGAGCAGTTCCTGCACCGCGCGCAGGTCCTGGGACGATTCCAGCATATGGCTGGCAAAGGAGTGGCGCAGCATATGCGGGTGCAGGTTCTGCCCCAGCTCGCGCTCGCCGGCGGCCTTGACCCGTATCTGGATGGCCCGTGGGCCCAGGCGCCGGCCTTGCTGGCTGATAAACACCGCGTCGTCCACCGGGTTGGCCAGGGCGCGCAGCGGCAGCCAGGTTTGCAGGGCTTCGCGGGCTTTCCTGCCGACCGGCAGCACTCGGGTCTTGCTGCCTTTGCCGAGCACTTGCACCAGGCCGTCCGCCAGGTCCAGTTGATCGAGGTTCAGGCCGGTCAGCTCCGACAGGCGCAGGCCTGATGAGTAAAACAGTTCGAGGATCGCCTGGTCGCGGTGGGCGAGGAAATCGTCCTCCACTGCACCATCGAGCAATTGCAGGGCACGGTCGGTATCCAGGGTCTTGGGCAGGCGTCGCTCGCCTTTCGGCGGGGACAGGCCATTGGCCGGGTCGTGGTCGCAGAGGCCTTCGCGATTGAGGTAGTGATAGAGACCGCGCACCGCCGACAGCAGCCGCGACAGGCTGCGCGAAGACTGGCCCGCCTGGTGCAGCCGCGCGATCAGGCTGCGCAGGTTCTGGATATCCAGGGTCTTCCAGCTGCTGATCTGCTGTTTTTCGCAGTAGGCCAGGACCTTGTTCAAGTCCCGCCGATAGGCTTCCAGCGTATGGGGTGACACCTGGCGCTCATTGCGCAGGTGAGCGCAATAAGCGTCCAGTTGTCGTTCCATGGTTAGCGCACCGCGCGCAGGGCGGTGGTGAAGCGTGGCAGGACGCGGCCCAGCACTTCGGCGATATAGGTCAGGAACAGCGTGCCCACCGAGCTCTTGTAGTGCGCGGGATCACGGCTGGCAATGGCCAGCACGCCATGCAGGCCTTGATGGCTGAGGGCGACTACGGCCGTAGAGCCGATCTGCTTGCGCTGTTCGGCGCCGAACAGGAAGTCCAGTTCATGCTCGCGTAGCGTGCCGCTGATGGTCTTGCCTTCGGAAAGCAGGCCGCCAATGGCCGTCTGTGCTTCGCTGCCGCTGACCCAGCGACCCACCGGCATCGGGTTGTCGCTGAACAGGATCAGGCTGACAAACGGCACCTGGAAGTCCTGGCGCAGGCTGTCTTCCACGGCGATCACGGTTTCTTCCAGACTGGTGGCGTCCATCAGCGTCAGAATCAGGCGGCGGGTCTTGTCGAACAGGCGATCGTTGTCGCGCGCGACGTCCATCAACTGCGAGAGTCGATGGCGCATTTCGATATTGCGCTCGCGCAGGATCTTCATCTGTCGCTCCACCAGCGACACGGTATCGCCGCGCTGGTGGGGGATGCGCAGGGCCGGCAGCAGTTCTTCGTGTTCGACGAAGAAGTCCGGATTAGCCTCAAGGTACGCCGCGACAGCAGCGGCCTCCAGACTATCGCTCGGGGTTGCGTGTGCGGGTACTTGAGGCTTATCGGTCATTCGCTTGGCTCACTCATAGACGGACCTGTCCTTCGTATACGCGCGAGGCCGGCCCGGTCATCATCACCGGGTGGCCAGGGCCTGCCCATTCGATGGACAAGCGTCCACCGGGCAGGTCGATCAGCAGTGGCGAATCCATCCACCCCTGGCTGATCGCGGCCACGGCAGCGGCGCAAGCACCGGTACCGCAGGCCTGGGTTTCGCCGGCGCCGCGTTCCCACACACGCAATTGCGCGCGGGAACGGTCGATCACCTGCAGGAAACCCACATTGACCCGCGCCGGAAAGCGCGGGTGGTGTTCGATTTTCGGCCCCAGTTCATGCACGGGGGCATTGTTGATGTCGTTGACCCGTAGCACCGCATGGGGGTTGCCCATGGACACGGCAGCGATGTCGACGGTCTGGCCGTCAACGTCCAGCGCGTAGCTGGCGGCCTGCTCGGTCGCCAGGAACGGAATATCCGCCGGGACCAGGCGTGGCGCACCCATGTTGACGCTGATCTGGCCGTCGCTGCGGATATCCAGCTCGATCACGCCGCTCTTGGTCTCGACGCGGATCTGCCGCTTGGCGGTCAGGCGCTTGTCCAGCACAAAGCGTGCAAAGCAGCGCGCGCCATTGCCGCACTGTTCCACTTCGGAGCCATCGGAGTTGAAGATCCGATAACGGAAATCCACCTCCGGGTTGCTTGGCGCCTCGACGATCAGTAACTGGTCGAAACCAATCCCGGTATGACGGTCGCCCCACTGTTTAGCGTGCTTGGGCAGGATGTGTGCGTGCTGGCTGACCAGGTCGAGGACCATGAAATCATTGCCCAGCCCGTGCATCTTGGTAAAACGCAGCAGCATGGCTTACTCCGGCAGCAGGCTTTCGCCAGCATACAACTCGGCTACCGTCTCGCGGCGACGCACTTCAAACGCTTGATCACCGTCCACCAGCACCTCGGCGGTACGCCCGCGGGTGTTGTAGTTGGAACTCATGACAAACCCGTAGGCACCGGCCGAATGCACGGCCAGCAGGTCGCCTTCTTCCAGGGCCAGTTGACGATCCTTGGCCAGGAAGTCACCGGTCTCACAGATCGGGCCGACAATGTCGTACGCGCGGGCTTGGGTGTCACGAGGCGTCACGGCGGTGACGTTCATCCAGGCCTGGTACAGCGCCGGGCGGATCAGGTCGTTCATCGCCGCATCGACGATGGCGAAATCCTTGTGCTCGGTGTGCTTGAGGTACTCGACCTGGGTCAGCAACACGCCAGCGTTGGCGACGATATAGCGGCCCGGCTCGAACATCAGCGTCAGGTCGCGGCCTTCGATGCGCTCGCGCACCGCCTGGATATAGTCGGCGATCGCCGGTGGCTCTTCATCGCGATAACGCACGCCCACGCCACCACCGAGGTCGATGTGGTGCAGGTAGATGCCGCATTCGCCCAAGCGGTCGATCAAAGCCAGCAGGCGGTCGAGGGCGTCCAGGAACGGCGGCAGTGTGGTCAGTTGCGAGCCGATATGACAGTCGACACCCAGCACTTCCAGGTTCGGCAGTTGGGCGGCGCGGATGTACACGTCTTCGGCGTCGGCAATGGCGATGCCGAACTTGTTCTCTTTGAGACCGGTGGAAATGTACGGGTGGGTGCCGGCATCGACGTCCGGGTTGACGCGCAGGGAGATCGGCGCACGAACGCCCATTTCGGCGGCAACGACTTGCAGGCGTTCCAGCTCGTCGGTGGATTCGACGTTGAAGCAATGCACGCCGACTTCCAGGGCGCGGCGCATGTCTTCGCGGCTCTTGCCGACGCCGGAGAAAACGATCTTGTCAGCCTGGCCGCCAGCGGCCAGTACCCGTTCTAGCTCGCCACGGGAGACGATGTCGAAACCGGCGCCCAGACGCGCCAGGACATTCAATACGCCCAGGTTGGAGTTGGCCTTGACCGCGTAGCACACCAGGTGCGGTACGCCATCGAGCGGGTCGGTGAACGAGCGGTACTGAGCCTCGATATGCGCACGGGAGTACACGTAGGTCGGGGTACCAAAGCGCTGGGCAATCGCGGACAACGCCACGCCCTCCGCGAACAGCTCGCCGTCCCGGTAGTTAAAAGCGTCCATGGAGCTCCCTTATTCGTAGGTGTCGTGCTTATGCGCTTTGGATGGCTTTTGCGACGATTGTGCCTGTTCGTTCGGGTCTTTGCTGTCATCGGGCAGGTACAGCGGGCCTTTTTGACCACAGGCACTAACGAGGCAAGCGACCGCGACGAGCGCAGCAAGGGAAGAGATCAGGCGCTTCATGGCGAAATCCTTGAATATGCATTAATTGCGCCCGAGTATACCGACCACCCGCCAGCTTGCCTATGCGCTGAAATACCCGTCCGGCGGGGGTTTGCCGAGATGCTCTGGAGGCGGACTACGCTGGTTGAGGATATTTCCCGCCGTCAATCGCGTTGAAATCGGTATCCTTTGCAATCGGCGAGGCTCGCCCGTATCGTGCGGCGCTTGAGCAAAACCAGACACTTTTGAGGTTGCCACAATGAGTTTGACCGAAGCCCGTTTTCACGACCTGGTGGATGCGACCCAGCAGGCACTGGAAGATATTTTCGACGACAGCGGCCTGGACGTGGACCTGGAAAACTCGGCCGGCGTGCTGACCGTCAAGTTCGAGAACGGCACCCAGTTGATCTTCAGTCGCCAGGAGCCATTGCGTCAGCTGTGGCTGGCTGCACGTTCCGGTGGTTTTCACTTCGACTACGACGAAGAAGAAAATCGTTGGGCACACGACACCACTGAGGAACTGCTGAGCGAAATGCTGGCTCGTCTCACGAAGGAACAGTCCGGCGCTGACCTGGACTTCGACGAGATTTGATCGTGACGCAACCTGCACCCGCACGCCCACCCAAGCCGCTGTTCAGTAATGTCAGCCCGGCGGTGCCGTCACCTTGTATCAGTTTGTGTCGCCTGGACGAGCAAAAAGTCTGCCTCGGCTGCTTCCGCCATGTGGAAGACATCCGTGAATGGCGCTCCGCCGATGATCAGCGGCGGCGAGTGATCGTGGCCCAGGCCGAGCAACGCAAAGCCACGCCTTGAGCCCATCTTGTTTATTTGCGGTGCTGTGGTAGTGTCCGGATACGCCTCAACTCATCGAGGCCCGTGAGAACCCCGCCTTTTCCTGGCGGGGTTTTGCTTTTTTGTGCAGAAAAAAGGAGTCTGCCTGAATCATGACCGCACCTTCCATCATCCTCACCCGTCTTGATGTGCAGCGTCTTGAGCAATTGATCGACCGTATGGACGAGACGCAGCCGGGCGTTATTGCATTGCAAGCCGAACTCGACCGCGCCGAAGAAGTGGTTGGCCACGATGAAGTGCCTGCAACGGTCGTGACCATGAATTCCAGCGTGCATTGCCGTGAGCAAGGCAGCGGTAAGGACTACCACCTGACCCTGGTCTATCCGAAGGATGCTAATGCCGATGAAGGCAAGATCTCGGTCCTGGCCCCGGTGGGCAGTGCCTTGCTTGGCTTGCAGGTAGGGCAGCACATCGATTGGCCGGCACCGGGTGGCAAGACCCTCAAGCTTGAGCTGCTCAGTGTTGACGGTCAGCCCAAGGACGGCGGTGCCTTCCCACTCTAAACCTGATTCAACGCTGCATTGAGTGACTGTTCCAGCTCGGCTTTGTAGCGCAGGTACAGGTTGCTCGGGCTTTGCACATCACCGAGCAGCCCCGACAGGTCGAGGTCGGTGATGTAGCAGCGGTAGCGCTCGGTTTCCCGGCGTTGCCCGACGATTTCCTGGGCGACCACCGCAAACAGTTGGTCGCCAAACTCCAGTTCGGAAAACTCCCGCTGATTGCAGTACAGGGTAATGCCCACCTGGCCTGGCGCTGCCTTGCCGATAATCGCCTGCACGTCGTAAAACGGTTTGTTCGCGGGGTTCTGCGGGGCCGGCCGAGGTTCGATACCGCGCGCGCGGCCGTTGCCTGTCGGCAATAGCTGGTAATACAAGGTCTGCACTGCGCCCAACGGTTCCTGCGGATCCAGCGGCGATAACGCATCCCGGCGATAAATGATCGATTGCAGGAAGCGCTGCAGCGGTGCCAACAGGCTCTGCTCATCGTGAAACGGCAAGCTCTGCTGCCAGAGCGCGTTGAACTCATCCAGCACATACAGCTCGGCGAAGCCTTCATTGACCCGGTAGAACACTTGCACGCAATCGGCCATACCCATGGGCAAAAGCAGCGCCAGGTCGTGGTCTTCCAGGGCCATCGCGTCCAGGTGCAGCGGGCTGTAGCTGGCCAGTTCTTCGCTGAGGTAGGCGATCAGCGCATCCTGGGTTGCCAGTGATACGTGGGTGGCCTGGCCCGGCATCAACTCCATCACGTGGTAGTGCTGCTGCACCTGGAGCAGGTAGCGGTGATTGCCTTGACTCAGTAGCAGGTTCTGCGCGGTGTCGAAGATTTCTTCTACGCGTTGGGCAATGAACTGCGCACGGTTATGGCAAAAGCAGCGCACCCGCAGGCGCGGCAAGTGATCCGAGGGCAGTTGATTGAGGTAGTCGCGCAGGCAATCGAGCAGGGCGTGCGGGCCGTCGTAGCGGCTGACCATCACCTCGTTCCAGCTGTTGAGCGTGACCTGGTCCAGGGTCAGTACCAGATTGTCGCGGACCCCTGCATAGCTCAGGGAGTCGGTGCGCTCGGTGGTCATCAGGATGTTCAGGTCGCGGTGATGCTTGAGCGGGTCGACGCCGACGTTGATCAGCAGCAACACCTCCTCGGGTACCGCCGAGCGCAACAGGCGCGTCTCATCGACGCTGGCCAAGGGCAGCGCGACAGTCTGTTGCAGGCTGCCCAGCAGGTTGAACAGCTCGAATTCGGTCATGTCGCTGGTGCCAGGGTGCAGAGCCAGGCGCGTGCTGCTGTCGATCACGCCGTTGCGATGGCACCAGGTGAGCATTTCCAGCAGGTCGCGGCTGCGCTTGATCGGCGCGAAATGCTCCCATTCCAGGGCCGTGAGGTTGCCGTTGTACAGGCCCCAGTGGTGCTGGCCGGGCTCCTTGCGGTTAGGCGATTGCACCAGTGTCAGGGTGTCTTCGGCCAGGTCGGGGGCGATCCCGGGGTTGATGAATTCGACTTTGCCGGCCTTGCGTTCAAAGGCGGCATACAGGCGCCGTCCCAGCACATTGAGGTCGCGCTTGTTGATCAGGCTGACGGTCTGTTCGGTCCGGGCGAACTGGGTCAGGAAGCGATAGCTGTAGTTCAGCTCGCTGACCAGGGCGCGGCGCTCGGAGGCCACCTGGCGGACTTTCCACTGGCTGCGGCTGTCCAGCAGCGCCAGTTGGCGTTGGTCCCAGCCCCACTCGTGGGCCAGGCGCTCCAGCAATAAGCGTTGCCAACTGCTGCTGCGCTGGCCGGCACTGAGCTTGCGGTTGACCTTCAGGTACAGCGCACGGCGCACCAGTTCCAGGCGCTCCGGCTCGTTGCGTGCCTGGAGGTATTCCTCGATGCGGCGGTACACCACGATGTACGGGTCCAGCTCATCCAAGTCCATCTGGTTGGCGAACACCGCACGCTTGAAGCGCAGGCTCAGGCAATGCACGTTCGGGTGCTCGCTGGCATAAACCTCGGTCAGCAGCAGCTTGAGTACCGACTTGTAGGGCGACTCGATGCCTTTGAACAGTTGCCACAGCCCGGCACCGATAAATTCGCCCGGGGGGATGTGCGCCAGGTGACCCAAATCGAGGGTTTCATCGGCACGGATAAACCGCTTGGAAATCAGCGCGTGGGTGAATTCTGCATAGCGGGTCTCTTCATACACCGGCACCAGCCACCAGATCGGCGTGCGCCCGGCCAGCCAGATGGCGGTGCGGTAGAACTCGTCCAGCAGCAGGTAATGCTGGGTGGTGCCGCAGTCGTCGGAGCTCAGTTGCGTGTCGCGCTCACCGAGCACGAAGCGCGTCGGCTCGATCAGGAAGAAGTGCGCCTCGGCGCCCATGGTCAGGGCCCAGGCTTCCAGCAGTTGGCATTTTTTGCGCAGTTCGACGAGCTCGTTGTCACCCAGGTCGGGGGCGTGGCATACCCACACATCCATGTCGCTCTGGTCGGCCTGGGCCAGGGTGCCGAGGCTGCCCATCAGGAACAGGCCGTGGATCGGTTTGGGTTGATTGACTGGACGCGGCTTGTAAGAGAACGAGCGGGTCAAGCGCTGGGCTTCGGTCAGGGCCTGGGCGTCGGGCTCGAAGTTCGATAGCCCGGCCGGCGTGCTGCCCGATACGTAGCCTGGCAACAGCGGATGATTAACGTGAAAAAACAGTGGCAGCAAGGTCAGCACGCTTTGCTGGCGCGGCGTCAGCCCTTCGATGGCACGAGCCATGCGACCTTCATTGAGGGCCATGAAGCGCGCACGCAATTGGGCCAGCACCTTGCGGTCGATGCCTTCGTCCAGGTCAGGGCGGATTTCATGGGTGCGGGTCATGTCGAACTCGGTGGCTCGCAGGGCCCGACGTGGGCGGCCGTGTAGGAGTTTACAGCCAGTCGCGTAGGAGGTTTAGAGGGAAATGATTGTTGACGTCAAAAATTGAGCCGTTGCGCAGCAATGCCCTCGGAGTCCGCAAGAGGCGGACTCCATGGGCGTTGTACGGTTTCAGGCTGCTTCTTTGGTGTTGGCGGTGGTCAAGATGGTCAGCAGGGTTTGTGCCTGCTCTGCAGCGTCCCGGCCAAGGCTGGTCAGGTAGCCCCCGTCCGCTTGGTCGATAAGTCCTTTCGCATGGAGGCGCTTGGCAGCGGCGATGGCAGTGGGAGCGGCGGTCTGATGGACTTTCAGACCTTCCTTGGTGCTGTCCAAGGGGAAGAGTACAAGGATTTCCAGTTCGGCAACCAACTCAGGGGTATACGACATAAGGACTCCAGACTTTCTAAAATTTATTAGAGGCTAGCAGGCCATAAGGTGAACGCACTTTGCCGAACTGTCCAGCGTGTTGCGGTGTGCCGGGATTATTCCTTTTCGGGCGGCAGCTCAGGCAGTGCCCGCAACGCGGTTTCATACCACTCGGTATTGAATGCGCGGTCTTCGTCCAGCATCGCGTCGATTTCGAAAGCGAGCACGTGAGCCATGAGATTCAGGATTTCGTCACGCTCATAGCCCACCAGCGTCAGCTTGTTGAAAGTGGCCTTTGCAGCAGGCGGGTTGTCACTTTCGATCTGGTTTTCGATCGCTTCGATCAAGGTGTTCTCGGTGAACTCTTCTTCGTCGTTGTCGATATCGGTCGGCTCGCTCATGGCAGGCTCCTCAAGGAAAGGGCGCCAGTCTACCCCCATTCAGGCAGGTGATGCTGCTGGTCAGGCCGGGCCCAGGGATCTATAACTCTTGCAGCCAACCCCGCACACGGCCTGGAGGCTTTGCGATGCTCAAGCTTTACGGATTTTCGGTCAGCAACTACTACAACATGGTGAAACTGGCATTGTTGGAGAAGGGTCTGCCCTTTGAGGAGGTGCCTTTTTATGCCGGGCAAACCCCCGAGGCCTTGGCGATCAGTCCGCGCGGCAAGGTCCCCGTTCTGCGCGTGAAGCAGGGATTTATCAATGAAACCAGCGTGATCCTCGAATACATAGAACAGACCCAGGAAGGCCGTTCGCTGCTGCCGGCCGATCCTTTCCAGCGGGCTCAGGTGCTGGCGCTGTGCAGGGAGATCGAGCTGTACATCGAATTGCCCGCCCGTGCGTGCTTTGCCGAGGCTTTTTTCGGCATGCCGGTACCGGAGGCGATCAAGGAGAAAACCAGGGCCGAGTTGTCGCTTGGGATCGCGTCTTTAGGGCGGCACGGGCGGTTCGCGCCGTATGTGGCGGGGGAGAGCTTCACGATTGCGGATCTGTATTTCATGTACAGCGTGAACCTCGCCTGTGCGGTGGGCGAGAAGCTGTTTGGGCTGGACCTGTTGGCTGAACTGCCGGCGGCCAAAGCGTTGCTGGAGCGACTGCATGCCATGCCTAATGCGCAGAAGGTGGCGGCGGACAGGGAGGCCGCGATGCCGGCGTTCATGGCGATGATTGCGGCCAAAAAGTGATCAAGTGTGAGAGGGGGCAAGCCCCTCCCACATTTTTGACCGAGTTGTCTGAGATAACTCGGATCAGCGACTGGCGAGCAGGGCCTGGCCGCGCACGACCGCAGCCTTCACCTGTGCCGGCGCGGTACCGCCGACGTGGTTGCGGGCATTCACCGAGCCTTCCAGCGTCAGCACGGCAAACACGTCCTGTTCGATCTGGTCACTGAACTGACGCAGTTCTTCCAGGCTCATTTCTGCCAGGTCCTTGCCGGTGTCGACGCCGTATTTCACCGCATGCCCGACGATCTCGTGGCAATCGCGGAACGGCAGGCCACGGCGCACCAGGTAGTCCGCCAGGTCTGTCGCCGTGGAGAAACCGCGCAAAGCCGCTTCCCGCATGATCGCGTGCTTGGGTTTGATCGCCGGGATCATGTCGGCAAACGCGCGCAGCGAGTCACGCAGGGTGTCGGCGGCGTCGAACAGCGGTTCCTTGTCTTCCTGGTTGTCCTTGTTGTAGGCCAGAGGCTGGCCTTTCATCAGGGTCAGCAGGCCCATCAGCGCGCCGAATACGCGACCGCTCTTGCCGCGCACCAACTCTGGCACGTCGGGGTTTTTCTTTTGCGGCATGATCGAGCTGCCGGTGCAGAAGCGATCAGGCAGGTCGATGAACTGGAATTGCGCGCTGGTCCACAGCACCAGCTCTTCGGAGAAGCGCGACAGGTGCATCATCGCGATGCTGGCGGCGGCGCAGAATTCGATGGCGAAGTCGCGGTCCGACACGCCGTCCAGGGAGTTGCCGCCGACGGCGTCGAAACCCAGCAGTTGTGCGGTGTACTCGCGGTCGATCGGGTAGGTGGTGCCGGCCAGGGCAGCGCTGCCGAGCGGCATGCGGTTGGCGCGCTTGCGGCAATCCACCAGGCGCTCGTAGTCGCGGCTGAGCATCTCGAACCAGGCCAGCAGGTGGTGGCCGAAGGTGACCGGCTGTGCGGTTTGCAGGTGTGTGAAGCCGGGCATGATGGTGCCCGATTCGCGCTCGGCCTGCTCCAGCAAACCTTTCTGCAAGCGGGTGATTTCGGCCAGGATCAGGTCGATTTCGTCACGCAGCCACAGGCGGATATCGGTAGCTACCTGGTCGTTACGGCTACGACCGGTGTGCAGCTTCTTGCCGGTCACACCGATACGGTCGGTGAGACGGGCCTCGATATTCATGTGCACGTCTTCCAGGTCGACACGCCAGTCGAACGTACCGGCTTCGATTTCACCGCGAATGGTGGTCAGGCCTTCGATGATGCTGTCGCGCTCGGCGTCGGTCAGCACGCCGACTTTGGCCAGCATCGTGGCGTGGGCAATCGAGCCCATGATGTCGTGGCGGTACAGGCGCTGGTCGAAGGTGACGGAGGCGGTGAAGCGGGCGACGAAGGCGTCGACGGGTTCACTGAAGCGGCCGCCCCAGGACTGGTTGGTCTTGTCGGTGCTCATGGATTCGCTCGTGGTCTGCTTATTAAGAGGCATGAAAGTGTGCCGGCGATAATAACAGGGTTGCCCGTGGAGGCGGTGCTGCGGGTCGTCGGCATTTTTATTTGTGCAAAGGATGGCTAAGTGCCTTGCTCCCGCTCGCGTCCGGGAAGAGACTGGAGACAGGTGCTTATTGATACGATATTTGACGATTGAGCAATATCGTCTCGGCGAGCGTCTACAGTTGGACTGAGAGTGTGTGAATGCACCAAAGTCGGGTAACGCGGTCAGAACCTGACTATCCATTTAAAAGGGGGATATTCGGATTGTGTATCAGCAAACCCTACGACGATGCCCGAAGGCAGCAGGTCTTGGGCGCTATTGAACAGGTCCGGGTAAATTTGGGTGCCGCTGCCGGGGCACTTTTTGCCGCTCGCGCTAGTCTTAGCGTGGATCGCTGTGACGCAAGTCACCGCACCTGTCTACGCTATCCTTGTGCGAGACTCACGCAGGAATCCAGCGCAATATGAATGTCCTGATCGTTGATGACGAACCCCAAGCCCGCGAGCGACTGAGCCGTTTGGTCAGTGAACTCGAGGGTTATACAGTCCTTGAGCCGAGCGCCACCAGCGGAGAGGAGGCGTTGACGTTGATCGACAGCCTCAAGCCGGACGTGGTGTTGCTCGATATCCGCATGCCGGGCCTTGATGGCCTGCAAGTTGCCGCCCGCCTGAGTGAGCGTGAATCGCCACCCGCCGTGGTGTTATTTGCTGCGCAGGAAGAGTTTGCCGCGCAGACACTCGAAGCCAGTGGTGTCAGCTTCGTGATCAAGCCAGTGACTGCCGAGGCCTTGCTCAGGGCCCTGAAGAAAGCTGAACGCCCCAATCGCACCCAGCTGGCAGCCTTGACCCAGCCGGCCGCCCAAAGTGGTAACGGGCCGCGCAGCCATATCAGCGCCCGCACACGCAAAGGGATCGAGCTGATTCCTTTGAACCAGGTGGTCTACTTCATTGCTGATCATAAATACGTGACCCTGCGGCATGAGGCTGGTGAAGTGTTGCTCGATGAGCCGCTCAAGGCCCTTGAGGATGAATTCGGTGACCGCTTCGTGCGTATCCACCGTAACGCGCTGGTGGCCCGCGAGCGAATCGAGCGCTTGCAGCGCACGCCTCTTGGACACTTTCAGTTATTTCTTAAAGGGCTCAACGGTGATGCGTTGATCGTCAGCCGGCGCCACGTCGCTGGCGTGCGCAAGATGATGCAGCAGCTTTAGACCGAGGTTTTTCGCGAGCCTGCATTCATTATCCCGGTGCGACGTGGCCAGGGAGGCCCCGCACTTGCTGATTCAAATCAAAGCGTATTTACCTGAGCTGTTATTATCTGCCGTATCTATTCAGTACGGATTGATCCATGTCCTCTCGCGAAATCCGCATCGCTACCCGTAAAAGCGCCCTGGCCTTGTGGCAGGCCGAATACGTCAAAGCACGCCTTGAACAGGCCCACCCCGGCCTCAAGGTGACCCTGGTGCCCATGGTCAGTCGCGGCGACAAGCTGCTCGACTCGCCGTTGTCGAAAATCGGCGGCAAGGGTTTGTTCGTCAAGGAACTGGAAACCGCGCTGCTGGAAAACGAAGCCGATATCGCCGTGCATTCGATGAAAGATGTGCCCATGGACTTCCCCGAAGGCCTGGGCCTGTTTTGCATCTGCGAGCGTGAAGACCCGCGCGACGCCTTCGTTTCCAACACGTATGCGTCCTTGGACGACCTGCCCCTGGGCAGCATTGTCGGCACCTCCAGTTTGCGTCGCCAGGCACAGTTGTTGACCCGTCGTCCGGACCTGCAGATTCGCTTCCTGCGCGGTAACGTCAACACCCGCCTGGCCAAGCTGGATGCCGGTGAGTATGACGCGATCATCCTTGCCGCCGCTGGCTTGATCCGCCTGGGCTTTGAAGACCGCATCACCTCCGCGATCAGCGTTGAAGACAGCTTGCCTGCCGGGGGGCAGGGCGCCGTGGGCATTGAATGCCGCACCGCTGACAGTGAAATCCACGCGCTGCTCAAACCCCTCGATCACCACGACACCGAAGTGCGTGTCACGGCCGAACGGGCCCTCAACAAGCACCTCAACGGTGGCTGCCAGGTACCGATCGCCTGCTACGCCGTGCTCGAAGGTGAAAACCTATGGCTGCGCGGCCTTGTCGGGGACCCGGAAGGGGGCACTCTGCTGACTGCCGAAATCCGTGGCCCGCAGCGTGACGCTACGGCCCTGGGTATCCAGGTGGCGGAAGCGCTGCTGGACAAGGGCGCCGGCGCCATCCTGCAGAAAGTCTACGGCGAGGCCGGCCCGCAGTGACCGACTGGCGAGTGCTGCTGACACGGCCTGCCGAGGAATCGGCGGCCCTGGCGGCGGCGTTGTCCGACGCCGGTATCTTCAGCAGCAGCTTGCCTTTGCTGGACATCGAGCCGTTACCGGTGACTGCCGAACAACAGGTCATCCTTGGCGATCTTGGCCGCTATTGCGCGGTGATCGTGGTGAGTAAGCCCGCCGCACGGCTTGCCCTGCATCGATTGAATCAAACCTGGTTGCAACTGCCGTGGTTCAGCGTCGGCGCGGCCACCGCGCAGGTGCTGGCTGATCACGGTCTCCAGGTTCACTTCCCCCAGACTGGCGACGACAGCGAGGCCTTGCTTCAATTGCCTGCGTTGCGCGAGGCTATTGCACGGCCCGGCGCGCGGGTGTTGATCCTGCGCGGCGAAGGTGGTCGCGAGCTGCTGGCTGAGCGTTTGCGCGAGCAAGGTGCTAGTGTCGACTACTTGGAGTTGTATCGCCGTTTCCTTCCGGCTTATGACCCCGGAGTGCTGAGCCAACGCATCCAGTTGGAACGCTTGAACGGCCTGGTGGTCAGCAGTGGGCAGGGTTTTTTGCACCTGCAAGCCTTGGCCGGAGCTGATTGGCCACAGGTGGCACAGCTGCCGTTGTTCGTGCCCAGCCCGCGAGTCGCCGAGATGGCGCGAGCCGCTGGCGCAGAAAAAGTTGTGGATTGTCGCGGCGCGAGTGCTGCGGCTTTGTTAGTGGCGTTACGCAGCTCTGCCCTATGAGGCACGCCGTAGCCACTCTCTGATACGCAAAGGACGAATACGTGAGCGAAACAGCCTTGCCTAAAGATGAAACCCAACCCGCACTTGATGCGCCGGTTGAGTCACCGGTCACCGCGCCGCGCCGTGGCAATGGCCTGGCAGTTGTCGCCCTGCTGCTTGGTGCCGCCGGGGTTGCCGCCGGTGGGTGGGGGATCTGGCAGGTCCGTGCCCTGCAAGCCAGCAGTCAGCAGCAGTTGGGCCAGGTACAGACCCTCGATGACCAATCCCAGTCCCTCAAGCAGAGTCAGCAGCAGTTGGCGGCGCGCTTGGCGCAGTTGCCGGGCGCGGATGAGCTGGAGGAGCGCCGTCGTCTGGTAGCCCAGTTGCAGGGTGATCAGCAGCATTTGAGCCAGCGTCTGGAAACCGTGCTGGGTGCCAGCCGCCAGGACTGGCGACTGGCCGAGGCTGAGCACTTGATCCGCCTCGCAAGCCTGCGGCTGTCAGCCCTGCAGGATATCAACAGTGCCCAGGCCCTGGTCCAGGGCGCCGATGAGATTCTTCGCGAGCAGAGCGACCCAGGTTCCTACGCCGCCCGTGAACAATTGGCCAAGAGCCTGGCCGCGCTGCGCAGTACCGAGCAGCCGGACCGGACTGGGCTGTACCTGCAATTGGCAGCCTTGCGCGACCAGGTTGTGCAGTTGGCGGCGATTGCTCCCGAGTATCAACTCACCGATCCCGCATCCGCGGGGCGCCCAAGCACCGATACGGATAGCCGCTGGAACCAGTGGTGGGAACAGATCTCCCGCTATTTCCGCATCGATTTCAACCCTGATGACAATATCCGGCCGTTGCTTGCCGGGCAGGGCTTGAACCAAGTACGCCTGGCCCTGAGCCTGGCCCTGGAGCAGGCTCAATGGGCGGCGCTCAATGGGGAGTCGGCGGTATACAGCCGTTCGTTGGGTGAAGCGCGCAGCGTGTTGCAGGATAACTTCAACCAGGACAACCCGCAGAGCAAGGCGATGCTGGCGCGTATCGCCGAGCTTGAGCCCAAGGCTGTCTCGGTGGTGACACCGGACCTGGCGGCGAGCCTGGCTGCGGTGCAGGCGTACCTTGAACGTCGTCACCTGTCTGCCGACGAAGCCAAGGCGGCGTCCACGCCAGCGAAGCAGGAGTAGAGCCGATGAAGCGTTTCTATGTGATCCTGGTGCTGGCGATTGCGATCGCCCTGGCACTGGCCGTGGGCATTTCGAAACACACCGGCTACGTGCTGATTACCTACCCTCATGTGCTGCATTACGAATCAAGCCTGTGGGCAACCGTGGTGGCAGTGTTTGTCTTCTGCCTGGCAATCTACTTGATCCGTGTATTGCTGAGCCTGGTCACTACCTCGGGCGGCGTGGTCAACCCGTGGTCGCGGCGTAACCGTAGTCGTCGCGTGCAGATCGCCATCGAACAGGGCCAGATGGACCTCGCCGAAGGCCGCTGGGCCAGTGCCGAACGTCACTTGCACCGTGCCGCCGAGGCCGAGCGCCAGCCATTGCTGTACTACCTGGGCGCGGCCCGGGCAGCGAATGAGCAGGGTCGTTATGAAGAGTCGGACGGTCTGCTCGAGCGCGCCTTGGAGCGTCAGCCCCAAGCCGAGCTGGCGGTTGCCTTGAGCCATGCGCAGTTGCAATTGGACCGTGGCGATACTGACGGCGCGCTTACCACCTTGCAGGCCATGCATGAGCGCCATCCCCATAACGCCCAGGTGCTGCGCCAATTGCAGCGCCTGCATCAGCAGCGAGGTGACTGGTCGTCAGTGATCCGTCTGCTGCCGGAGTTGCGCAAGGACAAGGTGCTGCCCGCCAGCGAATTGTCCGAGCTGGAGCGCCGCGCCTGGGGCGAAAACTTGAGCCTGGCAGCCCAGCGCGAAGAGCAGGGCGAAGCCGGCCTGCAATCTCTTGAGCGGGCCTGGCAACAACTCACTTCCGCCCAGCGCCAGGAGCCGCAACTGGTCTTGGCCTATGCCGAACAACTGCGCCAGTTGGGTGCCGATGCCAAGGCAGAGGAGGCGTTGCGCGGTGCTATCAAGCGCGGCTACGACAGCCACCTGATTCGTCTCTATGGCCTGCTGCGCGGTAGCGATCCGGGCAAGCAATTGAAGTTTGCCGAAGGTTGGCTCAAGGACCATCCAGGTGATGCCAGCCTGTTGCTGACGTTGGGTCGTCTGTGCCTGCAAAACAGCTTGTGGGGCAAGGCGCGGGATTACCTCGAAAGCAGCCTGCAGGTGCAGCGTAATCCCGAGGCCTGTGCCGAACTGGCGCGGCTGTTGGCCCAGTTGGGCGACACCGAGCGCAGCAACCAGCTGTTCCAGGAAGGCCTGGGACTCTTGGATAACCGCTTGCTGGCGTCTCCGCTGCCAGTTCCTGCCCGAGCTTGATGTAGGAACAAGGGTGAGGGTTGGCTCAGATCGGTCTGACAGCCAACCCTTCAATGCTACGCATATGACGGCCCTGAGGCGCTTTGACGCAAACTCCTACGCTCGTGCGTTTCAAGTCCTCCATGTTCTGACGGGATGTCCCTACGTTCTCACGGAATCGTCTGCTCCGGTGCGTATTGAAAGGGGTCAGGCCTTTCCTCTACCGTAACGACCTATCTCTCGCGATGCGGATAAAGCATGTCTTTGGCCCCTTCACGCTCCTTGTTTTTCCTTGCGTTCATGGCGGGTGCTCTGACGTTGGGTGCATCCTTCTATCTTGAGTTCGGTGCATCGTTACGGCCGTGTTTCCTGTGCCAGATGCAACGGGCCTTCCTGGCTGCATTTACACTGATCAACCTGGCCGCCGCTCTCCACAACCCTCGGCGTTCCACGTTTTACCTGTATGGGGTTGCGAGCATGGTCTGTGCGTTGCTGGGGGCCATCACAGCGGTGCGCCAGGTGCTGCTGCAAAATGCCGCAGCGGATCTGGCCACCGATTGTTGGCCCAGCCTGAGCCACATGCTCGAAAACCTGTCGCTGTGGCAGGCACTGCAATTGACGGTGAAAGGCACTGTCGACTGCGTGGACATACGCTGGACGCTGTTTGACTTAAGCCTTCCCGAATGGAGCCTGTTGTTCTTCCTGGGCATGTTGATCCTCGGTGCCATGCAGTTTTCACGGCTGTTTTTGAGCCGGCCATGTGCTCCGGGAGGCGCTGAACGAAGGTCGCAGTTTGTAGGAATGGATTAAACACTTGTATGAACTTTCTCTCCTGCGTACCTTGAAGGCATAGTCATGGGGGCATAATCTGGCCCGCACGCGTTATTGAAACCGTTTGTTCAGACGCGGCCTTGTCCCGCTGCTGTTTATCCTTGAAGTGTTGCGCGGGCATCAGGCGGCAGCGCCCCTATAGGGAAGAGAGATCATCATGCTGGAAAGTTGTCAGAATGCTCAGGAACGCTGGGGTGGGGTGCACAAGCTGATCGACAGCTGGTTGAAGGCACGTCACGAACTGGTTCGGGCCTTTGATGCTCTCGGCGCCAAGCCCGAGGCCCTGGCTGAGAATCGCAAGCCGTTGCAGGAATTCTGCGAAGTGTTGGTGGACTACGTGTCGGCTGGCCATTTTGGTGTCTATGAGCAACTGACCAAAGAAGCGGAAGCTTTCGATGATAAGCGGGGGCTGGAACTGGCCGAGACCCTCTATCCACGTATCGATGTCATCACTGAGAAACTGCTCGCGTTCACCGATCTGTGTGATGCCGGCCAATGCGTTGCTGAGAAATTCAAGGAGCTGGGTGGCCTGCTCCATGAGCGTTTCGAACTGGAAGATTGCCTGATCGAAGTGCTCCACAACGCCCATAAGGAAGAAGCCGCCACTCAGGCCTGACCTTTGCTGGCGAGATAAAAACGGTGCGCATGGCGCGCCGTTTTTTATTGGGTCAATGACGGGTGTCGAGCAATTCGATCTCGAATACCAGTGGCGTATAGGGCGGGATCAACTCTCCCGCACCGTCGGCACCATAGGCCTGGGCCGAAGGGATCACCAGACGCCATTTGGCCCCCACCGGCATCTGCTGCAACGCGCTGCTCCAGCCGCTGATTACACTGTCCAGGCGAAACCACTGGGGCTGTGTGCTCTGATCGAAGACCGTGCCATCGGGCAATCGTCCAACGTATTTCACTTGAACCTGATCATTCGCACCTGGCTTGGTATCGCTGCCGGGTGCCAGTTCCGTGAGCAGGATTCCATCGGGTAACTCGCGGACCCCTTTCGCGGCTTTTTCTTTGGCTAAAAACTGCTGTTCGACGGCGAGCGCCTTTTCACTTTTTGGGGCTTGGATGTCGGCCTCGGCCTGCGCTTCATGCTGGGCGAGAATCTGTTCGATGCGTGCGTTATCCAACGCCAGCGGCTTGCCTTGATAAGCCTGCTTGAGGCCGTCGATCAAGGCCTGGATCTGCAGGTCCGGGACTTCCTGGCGCAGACGCTCACCAAGGCTGGCGCCCAGGCTGTACGCGAGGTCGTGCTGGTCTTGGGGCGTGGTTTTTGACGGTGATTGCTCGCTCGCATTGGCCGCGGAAATCGCCAGGCCCAGCACAAGAAAAAGGTAACGCGACATGGGCATTCTCCTGCCGAAAGTGCGACGGATTATGCCAGTGCGTGAGTGCAAAAAGTGCCGCGTATTTTCGTTATATCGATAAGAATTTTCGCACGGTGCAACGCAACGCAAACGATACTGTCAACATGCCCTAGCGGCGGTAAGAGCAGAGGGCTAGTATGAGCCGCACCCACGTCAGCCAGGAGGTAAACCATGTCGGCCAAACAGAAGCCTGTAAATACCCCGTTGCATTTACTCCAACAACTTTCGGGCAGCTTGCTCGAACATCTGGAAAGCGCATGTTCCCAAGCGTTGGCCGATGCAGAAAAACTGCTCGCCAAGCTGGAAAAACAACGCGGTAAAGCGCAAGAAAAACTGCACAAATCCCGCACCAAACTGCAAGATGCCGCCACTGCTGGCAAGGCCAAGGCTCAAGCCAAAGCCAAAGACGCTGTCAAAGAACTTGAGGACCTGCTGGACGCCCTCAAGGATCGCCAAGCTGAAACCCGCACCTACATTTCCCAACTGAAAAAAGACGCCCAAGAAAGCCTGAAATTGGCCCAGGGTGTTGGTCGTGTTAAGGAAGCTGTAGCGAAAGTGCTGGGTGCTCGTGCACCTGCTAAAGCACCGGCCAAGCCAGCTGCCAAAACCGCTGCTGTAAAACCAGCCGCCAAGCCAGTTGCTAAAACCGCTGCTGCAAAACCAGCCGCCAAGCCAGCTGCCAAAACTGCTGCTGCAAAACCAGCCGCCAAGCCAGCTGCCAAAACTGCTGCTGCAAAACCAGCCGCCAAGCCAGTTGCTAAAACTGCTGCTGCAAAACCAGCCGCCAAGCCAGCTGCCAAAACTGCTGCTGCAAAACCAGCCGCCAAGCCAGCTGCTAAAACCGCTGCTGCAAAACCGGCCGCCAAGCCAGTTGCCAAAACTGCTGCTGCAAAACCAGCCGCGAAGCCAGTTGCTAAAACCGCTGCTGCAAAACCAGCCGCCAAGCCAGCTGCCAAAACTGCTGCTGCAAAACCAGCCGCGAAGCCAGTTGCTAAAACCGCTGCTGCAAAACCAGCCGCCAAGCCAGCTGCTAAAACTGCTGCTGCAAAACCAGCCGCGAAGCCAGTTGCTAAACCTGCTGCTGCAAAACCAGCCGCGAAGCAAGCCGCTAAAACTGCTGCCGCAAAACCAGCCGTAAAGCCTGCCGCTGCAAAGCCAGTCGTCAAGCCTGCTGCTGCAAAACCAGCACCGGCCAAGCCAGCAGCACCTGCTGCTACTCCGGCAGCGTCCACCGCTCCAACCGCATCGGCCAGCAGCACCCCTGCACCGGTAGCGCCAAGCACCACCCCAACCAGCGCTTCCTAAGTGCCGGTGACCATGACGCGCAGCTGCTGCAGCGCGTCATGGTCAAGGTTGGCGGCATCCTCAGCCGCCAGACCTTCCAGCCACGGCTGTTGAGTCAGTTCCCCTGTCGGCCATGCCCGCGTTAATGCTTCCAGGCGCGCCAGCAATTGCCGTTCGGCATCCAGTTCCAGGGTTTTGACCCGTTCGCGTAACGCCTTCAATTGCTCATCCTGCTGTGCCATTGCACGCCACTGCACACGCACTTGCCGCAATGGTTCGATCACCTGCGCCTGCCAAGGGCGCGCCAATTGTTGCAATGCATGCACGCGCTCGGGCACACACGCCACGCCCCGCTGTTCCAGCCACGCGCCGCAGAGCAGCAGGCACACATCCGCCCCTTGCTCCTGCAAGCGCAGGCAGGCGGCCTCGACGCCCGGGCGGGCGTAAGTCGAGAGGGCAAAGCTCCACAGGTCAGCGCACATATTCACACCCAAGCCAGCGGCCAACGAAGCTGGTAGACTCCGCCGCCATTATGATCCGACTTCAAAGCCTAACATTACAGCGTGGCCCGCAACGTCTTCTCGAAGACGCCGAGCTGACCCTGCACGCCGGTCACAAAGCCGGCCTGATCGGTGCCAACGGCGCCGGCAAATCCACGTTGTTCGCCCTGTTGCTGGGTGAGCTGACCCCGGATTCCGGGGACTGCTTGCTGCCGGCCGACTGGCGTATCGCCCATATGCGCCAGGAGATCGACACCCTGGACCGCATCGCGATCGACTACGTGCTCGATGGCGACCTGCGTCTGCGCCAGGTGCAACACGACCTGGCCGAGGCCGAGAAAGCCCAGGACGGCGCCGCCCAGGCCCGTCTGCACGCGGAACTCGACAGCGCCGACGGCTACACCGCCGACGCCCGCGCCCGCAAGATGCTAGCCGGCCTTGGCTTCACCAACGAACAGATGGACCGTCCGGTCGCGGACTTTTCCGGTGGCTGGCGCATGCGCCTGAATTTGGCCCAGGCGCTGATGTGCCCCTCGGACCTGCTGCTGCTCGACGAACCCACCAACCACTTGGACCTCGATGCGATCCTGTGGCTGGAAGACTTCCTCAAGAGCTATCAGGGCACTTTGCTGCTGATTTCCCACGACCGGGACTTCCTCGACGCCGTGGTCGACAACATCGCCCACGTCGAACAGAAGAAAATCACCCTCTACCGTGGCGGCTACACCGCGTTCGAACGTGCGCGTGCCGAGCGCCTGGCCCAGCAGCAGCAGGCGTTCGAGAAGCAGCAGGCGCAGCGTGCGCACATGGAAAGCTACATCGCCCGGTTCAAGGCCCAGGCCACCAAGGCCCGCCAGGCCCAGAGCCGGATCAAGGCCCTGGAGCGCATGGAAGAACTGTCGGCGGCCCACGTCGATTCACCGTTCGACTTTGTGTTCCGCGAGTCGGTGAAGATCTCCAGCCCGTTGCTGGATCTTTCGGATGCCCGCCTGGGTTATGGCGAGAAAACCATCCTGGAGAAGGTCAAGCTGCAACTCACTCCGGGTGCACGCATCGGTTTGCTCGGCCCTAACGGTGCGGGTAAGTCGACGCTGATCAAGAACCTGTCGGGCGAGCTGCAACCCCTGGCCGGTCGCCTGACCCGTGGTGAGAACCTGGTGGTGGGCTACTTTGCCCAGCATCAGTTGGACTCCCTCGACTCCAAGGCCAGTCCGTTGCTGCACCTGCAACGCCTGGCGCCGACCGAGCGCGAGCAGACCCTGCGCGACTTCCTCGGTGGCTTTGACTTCCGTGGCGCGCGCATCGATGAGCCGGTGCTGAATTTCTCCGGCGGCGAAAAAGCCCGCCTGGCCCTGGCGTTGATCGCCTGGGACCGCCCGAACCTGCTGCTGCTCGACGAACCGACCAACCACCTCGACCTGGAAATGCGCCTGGCGCTGACCATGGCCTTGCAGGAGTTCAGCGGTGCAGTATTGGTGGTGTCTCACGATCGCCACTTGCTCAAGAGCACCACCGACAACTTCCTGTTGGTGGCGGATGGCAAAGTCGAAGAGTTCGACGGTGACCTGGACGACTACGCCCGCTGGCTGACGGATTATCGTCTGCGCAACGCACCGGTCAGCAACACCCCGGTCAACCCGGACAAGACCGACAAGAAAGCCCAGCGCCAGGCCGCTGCCGCACTGCGCCAGCAGTTGGCGCCGCACAAGCGCGAAGCCGACAAGCTTGAGGCGGAGTTGGGCAAGGTGCACGAGCGTCTGGCCAAGATCGAAGCCAGCCTGGGCGACAGTGCCGTGTACGAGGCCGCACGCAAGGATGAGTTGCGCGACCTGCTGGCTGAACAGGCCAAGCTCAAGGTGCGCGAAGGGCAATTGGAGGAAACCTGGATGGAGGCCCTCGAACTGCTGGAAACCCTGCAAGCGGAGCTGGAGGCGCTGTCCTGATGGAAGCGTTGCAATTGCCGCTGCCGGCGCAATGGATCGAGCCTGTGTGGATCGGCGTGCAAATCCTGCTGATCCTGTTGGCCGGTTACGTTGCCCAGCGATTCGTCGCCAAAGGCCTGACCCGCCTGGGTGAGCGCTACCCGTTCCCGCCGCAACTGCTGATGCCGCTGCGCGGTGGTCTGCGCTGGTTGATCATGGGCAGTGCGCTGATCTTTGTGCTGGAACGCCTGGGCGTGTCCGCTACGGTGCTGTGGACGGCACTGTCGGGGTTTGTCGCGGTGGCGGCAGTGGCGTTCTTCGCCATGTGGTCGGTGTTGTCCAACCTGCTGTGCGCGATCCTGATCTTCACGGTGGGGCCGTTTCGCCTCGGTGACATCGTCGAGTTGGTCGATACCGTCGACAAGCCAGGCGTGAAGGGCAGGGTGGTGGCGATCAACTTGCTCTACACCACGCTGATCGAAGTGGAAGCAGCAGGCACCGACAGCGCCATCGTGCAGGTGCCTAACAGCCTGTTCTTCCAGCGCTCGGTACGGCGTTGGCCCGGCACCCATGTGTTCCCTGGCGACCGCTAGCGATTACATCCTGTAAAAACCTATAGCCAGCCTCTGGCCAGCGGAGTTAGCTTAAGGCACAACAACCGCTGACTCTTTACCGAGGTGTGCAATGGCACTCGACACTTGGCTGGCCTTTTTCCTGGCCAGTTGGATCATCTCCCTTTCCCCTGGTGCCGGCGCCATCGCGTCGATGTCCAGCGGCCTGCAATATGGTTTTGTACGTGGCTACTGGAACGCTATCGGCCTGCAACTGGGCCTGGCGATGCAGATTGCCGTGGTCGCGGGCGGCTTGGGCGCCATTCTGGCGGCATCGTCGACCGCGTTCTATGCGATCAAATGGTTTGGCGTGGCGTACCTGGTGTACCTGGCCATCAAGCAATGGCGCGCCTTGCCCATGGACCTGGCCGATGACGCGGCGATACGCCCGATCGGCAAGCCGCTGGCGATGATGTTCCGGGGTTTCCTGGTCAACGCCAGCAACCCCAAGGCCCTGGTGTTCATGCTCGCGGTGCTGCCGCAGTTCGTGAATCCGCAGGCGCCGTTGCTGGTCCAGTACCTGATCATCGGTGCGACGATGATCAGCGTCGATATGATCGTGATGGCGGGGTACACGGGGTTGGCGTCGAAAGTCTTGCGCCTGTTGCGCACGCCTAAGCAGCAGAAGCGTGTGAACCGCACGTTTGCCGGCTTGTTCGTGGGGGCTGCGGGTTTCCTGGCCAGCTTGCATCGCGCAACGGCGTAAACCTCGGTACCTCTGAAGAAACCGAGTTAAAAGTGTGGGAGGGGGCTTGCTCCCGATGGCGGTGTCTCAGTTACAGCTAAGCTGACTGACACCCTGCTATCGGGAGCAAGCCCCCTCCCACATAGGTTGTGTGTTTCCAAAGGATTACCCTTCAGCGCAGGATCTTCGGCGCTTCATCCCTTGGCAGGTTATTGCGCAACACCGGCTGGCCAGGCTCTTGATAGCCGCCGCCCAACTGTTCTGCCAGTTGCCGTGCCACGTCCTCACCCAGTGCCTTCGACACTTCCTTCACCACGCGCGGCCGGTTCAGGCTCACGCGCATGTCGCGGCTGTTCACCAGCTTGGTGTCCTGGCCTTCGCCCATGGCGGTGAACGCCGAGGTGATTTCGTAGGTGCGCGTATTGATCAGGCTGAAATCCGCCACCAGCGTCAGGCCCAGCACTGCCGAGTAGCTGTTGGTGTGGTCCAGGGCGTTGATGTCCTGGGTGAAGTCGATGTCTGACAGCGTGCCGAACAGCACGTAGTCCGCACCCTTGAAGTCACCGGCCTTGATGCGCTTGATCACGTCATAGACGTCACCCTTGGCATCGGCGGTGTAGGGCGTGCCCTGCACCAGTTGGAACTGGCGGGACTTGAGAATCTCCCCCTTGATATCACCGCTGAATTTGCGCAGCTCGATCTGCTCGATGTAGCTGCTACGGCTCTCGTACTCGCTGTAGTTCGATGCACCGCTGGCGTTATAAGCGCTGGCCTGGAAGTTGTTGCTGGCCGAAACCAGGTGGATGTACTCCTCGACCCGCGCCTGGTAGGCAAGGTCGGTCACCGCGATCTTCGGCGCGGCCGAGGCGCCAAAGGCGCACAGCAGGCCGATCAAACCAATCCATGCACGCATTGCTTAGCGCTCCGTGGTCTTGCGGATTTCTTTTTCGTCCATCCATTCAGCCAGGCCGCTCTCGACGTCGATCAGCTGCAGGCTGAACTTGTAGAACACGTCCTTGTAGTCCGAGCTGCGCTTGACGATGGAGCTGATGGAGCCTTCCAGGCGGTACTTGGCCGCGACCATGTTGCCGGTCTTGCTGACGGTGGACTTCTTGTACAAGCCGCTCTGGTTTTGCAGCTTGAGCTGGTCGACCTGGCTCTGCATGTCGGTGTTGTCGCTGGCGAAGCGGGCGGTGCCAGTCTTCATCAGCTGGGTCTTGATCGACGTGGTGATCTCGCGGGTGTCGATGTACTCGCTGGTCTTGTTCTTCACGTCATACACCTGCACCACCGGGCGGCCTTGCAGGATGCCGGACTGGGCCAGGGAGCGGGTCATGCTTTCGGCGATCATCTGCAGGTCGGTGGAGCCGAACTCGTTGGTCACCAACTCCACGGCCTTGGTGTCGCCGTAGCTGATGTTTTTACCGCCCAGTACCGGGGAGGTGTTCGCGCAACCGCTGGCCAGGACGGCCACCACGGCGAGAATCGAGAAGCGTGCAAGCATGGGGAAATCTCTCAGCAGCAAAAAGGATGAACGGCTCAAGGGGTTTTGACTTCAAGGCGGAAGTCCGCAGCCTGGGGCAAGTTGGCAATCGCCGGCAGGAAAGTCGCCTGGTTGGCGTACAGGTTCAGCACTTTCCAGGTCTCTTCATCGCCCACCGGGAATCCGTCGGCGCCCAGCCAGGCGAAGCGGTAATACATCATCTGGTTACTGCTGGTGATGTTGCTCAGTTGCACCTTGGCGGTGAGGAAGCCGTTCTCGCGGGCCACACGAATGGCACCCACGGCGATGCCCTTGAACTTGCCCATCACCACGATCTTGCTCGCGGCGCTGCCAGGCTCCGGCGGCGGTGGGGTGGCGCAGCCGGCGAGCAGGACCAGCGCCAGGGCGCCGAGGATGAAGTGACGCATAGCGTGCTCCTTAAGGTTGTTTGAGGGTGGCAATGGCCTGGGGCGGATAGCTCTGCACCACATGGGCGGCCAGACCGCCGGCGAACACCTGGTTGCCGACCACGCGCAGGGTGATCACCTGGTAGCGTTGATCGGCCTTGACCGTCACCAGCGTGCCGCCCAAGGCGTTGGGCAGGCTGACCTGGTGGTCGCCGTGCTTGAGGCGCAGGCGCGTGACCTGGGTCATGTCCGGCAGGGTGCGCCAGGTGCGGGTGTCGGCGCCTTCAGTCACGGCCGAGGCGATCCCCAGTACCAGGCCTGCCATGGGGTTGGTCTTGTTCAGGTTGTTCTGCGCCACACCACGGCTTACCGCGCGCACGGTGGTGCGCAGGATGATTCCTGGCATGTCGTCACGCAGGGCGCGGCGGGACATGGCCGTGGTGCTGTTGAGCGCAGTGAGGTTCTGTTGCTGGCCGTCGACACCGATCTGGGCGAAGGTCGCCGTGGAGGTGTCGGCCTTGATCACCGGGAACGACAGCGGGGTGATCACCAGGTTGCCATTGATCGGGATCGGCAGTGGCAGGCGGATCGAGTCGCGGGCGGGCGCAAGGCCACTCTGCACCACGATCAGCACGTCGGTTTCATCGGCGCCGACCTTGGATTTTTCCAGGTCGAGCAGCGCTTTTTCCAGCAATGGCGTGTTAGGACGCAGCTCAATGGCCTTGCGATAACCGGGGGCGGCCAGGTCTTTTTCGCCCAGGGCTTCGTAGACGAAGCCCGCCAGGTAATGGCTGAACGCACTCTGGTAGCTGTTTTTCAGGCCGACCACTTCCGGCGCGTCGAGGGCTTGCACCGGGTAGCCTTGCAGGTCCTTGATCTGGGTGGTCACGCCTTGGCGCTCGGCTTCGTCTTCGCGCTTGAGGTATTCCTTGTCGCGCAGGTCGGCGATCACCGCTTCGCGTTCGTGGGTCTTCTTGATTTCGGTACGGGCGCCGTCGAAGTCATTCAGGGCCAGCAGGTTCAGGGCCATCTGTGTGGTCAGCATGACTTTTTCGTAGTCATACCCTTCGTAGCGACGCACCTTGTCGTTGGCCAGGAAGCTGCCGAATTGGGACAGGTACTTTGCGCTGTCGAACTTGACCGACTCTTCCCACTTGTAGACTTGCAGGTCGGCGCTGCGCCAGGCGGTCTGGCTGCCGGTCAGGTCGCCCTTGGCCCGCAACAACTCACCCTTTTCGAAGAAATACAGCAGGTCTTTGTCTTCGCCGGTGTTGTTCTTTTCCAGCAGGGTCAAGGCGGCGTCGACATTGCCGCTGGCCAGCTGCTGGTTGGTGGCTTGCAGCTCGGTGTCGTAGCTGCGGAACATCGAGCAGCCGGACAGTAAGGTGACCGCCGTGAGCGCAAGCGGAGTTAAGGCGCGAAAAGCCATGTAACTTCTTCCCTGAAAGTGGTCGATCGACGTGGTAATTCCTCATAAAAACGAGAAACTAAATTCCCTTTCGCACTAACAGGGCGCGGCATTATAAGCACCGTTACTGGCAAAACAATGGCTTTTTGCTTTGATTGAGTTGACGTGGATGCCACTACTGCGCCGCTGAAATTTCCCGCCCTCGCAAACGACAAATCACTAACGCCTTGAGTCAAACCCTTTAAGGCTTAACAATGTGTTACTTCGTATTTCCACTTGAGATTCATTCATGATTGCCCCTTTCCGTTTTCTCGCCTGGCTGCTGTTGCCGGCATTGATGTCGTGCAGCGTCAATCTGTTGGCCGCGACTGCCGAGGGCGCCCCACAAGCCCTGCATTTGCTGGACTACATTGGCGCTGACTACCCACCGACGGTGGCGGCGGGCAAGGTTGTGGATGATGGGGAATACCGCGAGCAGGTGGAGTTTCTCGGGGTGTTGCAGGGGTTGGTGGCTGATTTACCGCAAAAGCCCGAGCGTGCGGAGCTGGTGAAGGGCGTCGACGAGCTGCTGGCGGCGGTTACCGCTCACGCAGACGGCGCCGGCGTTGCTCGCCAGGCCCGGCAACTGGGTGCCAAGCTGGCGGTCGCGTATGAAGTCAGCCAAGCCCCGGCCATCACGCCCGACCCAACGCGCGGCGCACCGCTGTACGCCCAGCATTGCTCGGTGTGCCACGGCACTGTCGGTGCCGGCGATGGCCCGGCCGGCGTGGGGATGACCCCGCCGCCGGCCAACTTGACGGATGCTGCGCGCCTGGATCGCCTGAGCCTCTACGCGATCTACAACACCCTGGGCCTGGGCGTCGAAGGCACCGATATGCCGTCCTTTGCCGACCAACTGGATGACCGCCAGCGCTGGGACCTGGCCACCTACATCGCCGGCTTCACCGCCGACCCGGCTGCGGCCAAGAGTGAACAGCCTTTCAACCTCGCCGACCTGGCCCGCCAGACGCCCAATGAAGTACTGGCCGCAAACGGCCCGGCAGCTGCCGCAACCTTCCGCGCCCAGCGTGCGCAACCGCCGCAGGTCAAGCGTGGCCCGGCGCAGCTGCTCGATTACACCGCGACCACCCTGGACAAAAGCCTCGCGGCGTTCCGTAACGGAGACCACGAACAAGCCTATGACTTGTCGGTAGCGGCCTACCTGGAAGGCTTCGAGCTGGTGGAAAGCTCACTGGATAACGTCGACGCCAACGTGCGCAAGGACACCGAGAAGGCGTTGATGGCTTATCGGCAGTCATTGCAGGACGGCCTGCCGATCGAGCAGGTGCAGCAACGCTTGGACGTGGCCAAGGGCAAGCTCACCGAATCCGCAGGCTTGCTGGGCAGCGATGGCCTGAGCTGGTCGTTGAGCTACATCTCCGGCCTGCTGATCCTGCTGCGCGAAGGCCTGGAAGCGATCCTGGTGCTGGCAGCGATCCTCGCGTTCCTGCGCAACACCGGCCAGCAATCGGCGGTGCGCAGCGTCAACGTCGGCTGGGGCCTGGCGCTATTGGCCGGCTTGGCCACCTGGGCGTTGGCGGCGTATGTGATTGACGTCAGCGGCGCCCAGCGCGAACTGCTCGAAGGCTGCACGGCGCTGTTCGCCAGCGTAATGGTGCTGTGGCTGGGTGTGTGGATGCACGACCGTCGCCATGCCGCGGCGTGGCAGGATTACATCAAGAGCAGCCTGGTGGGCGGCGGTGGGCGTTTCGGTTTTGCGATATTGGCGTTCTTCTCGGTCTACCGCGAGCTGTTCGAAGTGATCCTGTTCTACGAAACCCTGTGGCTGCAAGCCGGCCCGGCCGGGCACAACGCGGTGCTGGCGGGTGGTGCCACGGCGTTGGTGCTGCTGGTGGGCCTGGCCTGGGTGATCCTGCGCGGTTCGGCGAAACTGCCGCTGGCGCTGTTTTTCGGCATCAATGCGGCGCTGCTGTGTGCGCTGTCGGTGGTGTTTGCTGGTCATGGCGTCAAGGCGTTGCAGGAAGCCGGTATCTTCGGCACGCGGCCGGTGGCGTTCTTTGACTTCGACTGGCTGGGCATCCATGCCGATGCGTATTCGTTGAGTGCACAGGCCGTGGCGATCCTGGCGATTGTGGTGCTGTATGGCCGCAGTCGTCTGGCCGAAAAACGCCGTGTGGCGGCCTGACCATGCGGGTATGGATCGACGCCGACGCCTGCCCTCGGGCCGCCAAGGATCAGGTGGTGAAGTTTGCCCTCAAGCGCCAGTTTGAGGTCTTGCTGGTGGCCGGGCAGAGCCAGATCAAGCCGAGCTTCTCGTGTGTGAAGTTGATCGTGGTGCCCAGCGGCCCGGACGCAGCGGATGACTACCTGGTGGAACATGCAGTGCCCGGTGAATTGGTGATCTGCAGCGATGTGCCCCTGGCCGACCGGCTGGTGAAGAAGGGTGTCACTGCCCTCGACCCGCGTGGCAAGGAATTCAGCCCCGCGAACATGAGCGAGCGATTGGCGGTGCGTAACCTCTTCACCGATCTGCGTGAGCAAGGCCAGATGGGCGGTGGTCCACCGCCCCATGGGGAAAAGGACAAGCAGGCGTTTGCCAATGCGTTGGACCGGATCCTCACCCGTTTGATGAAGCCCGTGTAGGCGCGGGCTTCAGTCGTTCTCGTGAGTCAGTTCCAGCACCCGATCCACCAGCTTGTTGATACCGGAAGCCACCTCGCTGATGCTTTTACCGAGCATATAGGCCGGGGTGCTTACCAGTTTGCGGGCCTTGTCTTCTACGATGTCTTCAACCGTGCATTCCTGGTGGGTGGCGCCCATCTTGTCGAGGGCGGCGGCGGTATCGGTGTCGTTGCCGATGGTGCAGGTCACGCCCGGGCCGTAGATCTTCGCGGCCAGAGCCGGCGAAATGCAGATCAGGCCCACCGGCTTGCCAGCTTCGGCAAAGGCTTCAGCCAACGCCAGTACCTGCGGATTGACGCTGCAAGCAGCGCCCTCCAGCGCAAAGTCCGATAGGTTCTTCGCCGCACCAAACCCGCCGGGCACGATCAACGCATCGAAGTCTTCTGCATTCGCCTCGGCAATGTCCTGCACGGCGCCTCGGGCAATCCGCGCCGACTCCACCAGTACATTGCGCGACTCGGGCATTTCCTCGCCGGTGAGGTGGTTGATCACGTGCAACTGCGCAATGTTCGGTGCAAAGCATTGGACCTGAGCGCCGCGCTGATCCAGGCGCAGCAGGGTGATCACGCTTTCGTGGACTTCTGCGCCGTCGTACACGCCACAGCCGGAAAGGATCACTGCAATTTTTTTGCTCATGGGCATTTCTCCTGGGGTCTTGGCGTTAAATGTCTACTAATTTGTAACCTGTTGCCAATGGGATCTCACGCCGCTGCACCTAATCTTGATGTAACAAAAATAGACCGGACCAGACCATGGACTTCGTGCCTTACGCGGTACCGTTTTTCATTGCCTTGATTGTGGTGGAGCTGCTCGCGGACCGCTGGCGTGGTCAGCGCAACTACCGCGTGGCAGATGCCATCAACAGCCTCAGCACCGGCGTGCTGTCCACCACCACTGGCTTGTTGACCAAGGGCGTGGGGCTTTTGACCTATGCGTTCGCCCTCAAGCACCTGGCGTTGATCGAGCTGCCTGCCCAGAGTGTCTGGACCTGGGTGTTCGCATTTGTGTTCTACGACTTCTGTTATTACTGGCTCCACCGGATGGGGCACGAGCGCAACATCCTCTGGGCCGCGCATTCGGTGCATCACCAGAGCGAGGACTACAACCTCAGCACCGCCCTGCGCCAGACCAGCACCGGCTTCCTGCTGAGCTGGATTTTCTACCTGCCCCTGGCCGTGCTTGGCGTGCCGCTGGTGGTGTTTATCAGCGTGGCGTCCCTCAACCTGCTGTATCAATTCTGGGTGCATACCCGGCACGTGCCCAAGCTTGGCTGGTTCGAGTGGTTTTTCGTCACGCCATCCAATCATCGGGCCCACCATGCACAGAATGCTCTCTACATGGATCGCAACTACGGCGGGGTGTTCATTCTTTGGGACCGGCTGTTCGGTACCTTCCAGGAAGAAGACGACAACGAACCGGTGATTTTCGGCGTGACCACACCCTTGGCCAGCTGGAACCCGCTGTGGGCCAACCTGCAGTTTTATGCACAGCTTTGGAGTGATGCACGGCGTACCGAGAGTCGGTGGGACAAGCTGCGCATCTGGTTTATGCGCACCGGTTGGCGCCCGGCGGACGTGAAGGCCAAGTATCCATTGGCCAAGCCCGACTTGAGCCAGTTCCGCAAATTCGAAGTGCCGCTGGACACGCGCCAACAGGTCTATATCGCCCTGCAGTTCGCGGCGTATGTGGGGTTTGGCAGCTACTTGATGAATTTCGGCGAGGGGCTGCCCAGTGCAGCGCTGATTGTCGGCTGGAGTGCGATGGCGCTTGGGTTGTTTACCCTCGGCGTGGCCCTGGAGAATCGCCCATGGGCCTTAAAGGCCGAGCTGATGTGCCTGGCGCTGAATGTGCCGTTGGTGTGGCTGGCGCCGCTGGTCGGGCTGTGGCCGGCCAGCAACCTGGCCTGGCTGGGGCTGGCGAGCTACAGCCTGCTCAGCGGGATTGGCCTCTACTGCTGCAGAGGCCGGCTTACTCGACTGGTGTCTTAGGGGGTTCTGCCGGGGCCGGCTCGGCGGCTGCGAGCCGTGCCTTGGCATCGGCACAGGCCTGGCGGGCGATGCGTGCGTTCTTGAAGCGGCGGCGCAGCCACAGGCCAAAGCCCAGCAACAGCAAGGCGCCCAGTACCCACAGCTCGTATTTCTTGACGCTGCCAAGCATGCCTTCCAGCACCGCGCCAAAGTGATAAGCCGCAGCCCCCAACGCGGCAGCCCAGATCGCGGCGCCGATACCGTTGAGGATCAGGTAGCGCATCGGTGGGTAACCGGAAAGACCAATGGCCACCGGCATCACCGTGCGCAATCCGTAGACGAAGCGGAAGCTCAGCACCCAGATATCCGGGTGCTTGCGGATGTGCTCCAGGGCCTTGTCGCCCATCAATTGCCAGCGCGGCTTGCGCGCCAACAGTTTGCGGCCGTGCTTGCGCCCCATGTAGTACCAAAGCTGGTCGCCGGCGTAGCTGCCAAAGAAGGCAACGACCACCACCAGGTTGATATCCATGTATCCACGGAACGCCAGGAAGCCTGCGAGAACCAGGATGGTTTCGCCTTCGAAGAACGTGCCTAGGAAGAGGGCAAAGTAGCCGAAGTCATGCAGAAATTGTTGAAGCATGGTCTGGGTGCTGGCGAAATGAACGCGCAGCCTACGCCTTCATGAACATTCGTGAAAGTATCGAGATGTGTCACGAAGTGAACAATTCCTACATAAACGACGAATGCGGCTACAGGTCGCGTCGATAAGCACAACTGTCATACCTTCGTCATAATGCCCGCTTATAACTGCAACGCTCGCCCGTAAACCCGGGCTCAGGAGTCTGTCGTGAGCTTTACCCCTGCCAATCGCCTGTTCCCTGCTACTCGCCTGCGCCGTAATCGCCGTGATGATTTTTCTCGCCGCCTGGTTCGTGAAAACGTACTGACGACGAATGATCTGATCCTGCCGGTGTTTGTGCTCGACGGCGAAAATCGTCGGGAAGCGGTGGCATCTATGCCAGGTGTAGAGCGCTTGACCGTTGATCTGCTGCTTGAAGAAGCCGCTGGTTGGGTCGAGTTGGGGATTCCGGCGTTGGCGTTGTTTCCGGTCACGCCGTCTGAACTCAAGTCCCTTGACGCTGCCGAAGCCTGGAACCCGAATGGGATCGCCCAGCGCGCCACCCGCGCCCTGCGCGAGCGTTTCCCGGAGCTGGGGGTGATCACCGATGTGGCGCTGGACCCGTTCACCACCCACGGTCAGGATGGCATTCTGGACGAAGACGGCTATGTTCAGAACGACATTACCGTCGATGCGTTGGTCAAACAGGCTTTGTCCCACGCGGCGGCAGGCGCCCAGGTGGTTGCGCCGTCGGACATGATGGATGGCCGTATCCAGGCGATTCGCGAAGCCCTGGAGCTGGCAGGCCACGTCAATGTGCGGATCATGGCCTACTCGGCCAAGTACGCCAGCGCCTACTACGGGCCGTTCCGCGATGCGGTGGGCTCGGCGCTGAACCTGGGCAAGGCCAACAAGGCTTCGTACCAGATGGACCCGGCCAACAGCCATGAAGCGCTGCACGAAGTGGCCGCCGACCTGGCCGAAGGCGCCGACATGGTGATGGTCAAGCCCGGGATGCCGTACCTGGACATCCTTTACCGGGTCAAAGAGGAATTCAAAGTGCCGACCTTTGTGTATCAGGTCAGTGGCGAATACGCCATGCACATGGCTGCAATACAAAATGGCTGGTTGAGTGAAGGGGTGATCCTTGAATCCTTGACGGCCTTTAAACGTGCCGGGGCTGATGGCATCCTGACCTATTTCGCCGCCCGCGCCGCCCAATTGCTTAGAGAGCAACAATAGCCCTCACAGGAACACTCGATGAATACCGAAGGACTCTCCGAAGTTGCCGTAAAAGACGCTCACCCGGTGGTGGAACAAGTCACCGAGACGCCCCCGGAACATGAGCCGGCCCCGCCTGCCGTGGTAGCCGAAGCGCCAACCCCGGCCCCGGTGGCCGCGGTGGTGACCAACCTGGATGACAGCAGCCTGTACATCCACCGTGAGCTGTCACAACTGCAATTCAACATCCGCGTGCTTGAACAGGCGCTGGATGAGTCCTACCCGTTGCTGGAACGCCTGAAATTCCTGCTGATTTTCTCCAGCAACCTGGACGAGTTCTTCGAGATCCGTGTCGCCGGCCTCAAGAAACAGATCACCTTCGCCCGTGAACAAGCCGGCGCCGACGGCCTGCAGCCGCACCAGGCCCTGGCGCGCATCAGCGAGCTGGTGCATGGTCATGTGGACCGCCAATACGCGATCCTCAACGACATCCTGCTGCCGGAACTGGAAAAACATCAGGTCCGCTTCATTCGTCGCCGCCACTGGACCACCAAGATCAAAACCTGGGTGCGCCGGTACTTCCGTGACGAGATTTCACCGATCATCACCCCCATCGGCCTCGACCCGACGCACCCGTTCCCATTGCTGGTGAACAAGAGCCTCAACTTTATCGTCGAGCTGGAAGGCATCGATGCCTTCGGCCGCGATTCGGGCCTGGCGATCATCCCGGCACCGCGTCTGCTGCCACGGATCATCAAGGTACCGGAAGAGGTGGGGGGCGCTGGCGACAACTATGTATTCCTGTCGTCAATGATCCACGCTCACGCCGATGACCTGTTCCAAGGCATGAAGGTCAAGGGCTGCTACCAGTTCCGCCTGACCCGTAACGCCGACCTGGCGCTGGACTCCGAAGACGTCGAAGACTTGGCCCGTGCCCTGCGCGGCGAGCTGTTCTCGCGGCGCTACGGCGATGCGGTGCGCCTGGAAGTGGCCGATACCTGCCCGAAACATCTGTCGGACTACCTGCTCAAGCAGTTCAACCTGGCCGAATCCGAGCTGTACCAGGTCAACGGCCCGGTGAACCTCACACGCCTGTTCAGCATCACTGGCCTGGACAGTCATCCGGAACTGCAATACACGCCGTTCACCCCGCAGATCCCGAAACTGCTGCAAAACAGCGAGAACATCTTCAGCGTGGTGAGCAAGCAGGACATCCTCCTGCTGCACCCGTTCGAGTCCTTCACTCCGGTGGTCGACCTGCTGCGCCAGGCCGCCAAGGACCCGCATGTATTGGCCGTACGCCAGACCCTGTACCGCAGCGGCGCCAACTCGGAAATCGTCGATGCCCTGGTAGACGCCGCGCGTAACGGCAAGGAAGTCACGGCGGTGATTGAGTTGCGGGCGCGCTTTGACGAAGAGTCGAACCTGCAACTGGCCAGCCGTCTGCAAGCGGCCGGTGCGGTCGTGATCTACGGCGTGGTCGGCTTCAAGACCCACGCCAAGATGATGCTGATCCTGCGCCGCGAAGCCGGTGAAATCGTGCGCTACGCCCACCTCGGTACTGGCAACTACCACGCCGGCAACGCCAAGCTCTACACCGACTACAGCCTGCTGACCTCCGACGATGCCTTGTGCGAAGACGTCGGCAAGTTGTTCAGCCAGTTGATCGGCATGGGCAAGACCTTGCGCATGAAGAAGCTGCTGCACGCGCCGTTCACCCTCAAGAAGGGCATGCTCGACATGATTGCCCGCGAGACCCAGTTCGCCCTCGACGGCAAGCCGGCGCACATCATCGCCAAGTTCAACTCGCTGACCGATCCGAAGATCATCCGCGCGCTGTACAAGGCCAGCCAGTCCGGTGTGCGCATCGACCTGGTGGTGCGTGGCATGTGCTGCCTGCGTCCGGGCATTGTCGGTGTGTCGCATAACATCCATGTGCGCTCGATCATCGGCCGCTTCCTGGAGCACACCCGGGTGTTCTACTTCCTCAATGGGGGCGAAGAGCAGATGTTCCTCTCCAGCGCCGACTGGATGGAGCGCAACCTCGATAAGCGCGTGGAGACCTGCTTCCCGGTGGAAGGCAAGAAGCTGATCATGCGGGTCAAGAAGGAGCTGGAAAGCTACCTCACCGACAACACCCACAGCTGGAGCCTGCAGTCGGATGGCCGCTACGTGCGTAACACGCCGACCGGCAACCAGAACCCGCGCAGCGCCCAGGCGACGTTGCTGGAGAAGTTGGGTAGCCCGATTCTGTCGGTGAACTAACAGACAACACGCTCTGAAAATGTGGGAGGGGGCTTGCTCCCGATGGCGGTGGTTCAGTCAAAGTATTCGCGACTGACACACCGTAATCGGGGGCAAGCCCCCTCCCACATTTGTTTTGCAGTGTTCTTTAGATCGGGTCAGCGCAGGTTCAGGCTGAACCCCACCCGTGTCAGCCACTCCGCTTCCTGGGCGAAGTCCGCCTGGGTCAGTTGGTTCTCATCCAGCCAGCCTTTCGGGAACACCACATCCAGGCTGTCGCCGTTGGCGCGCAGTGTCACCTGGGGCATTTCCTGGGTGCCACGGATATGGTGGAACAGGATCGCAAAGCGCAGCAGCACGCACAGGCGGATCAGCTTGATGCCTTCATCGCCGAACTCGGCAAACTTGTCCTTGGGGATATTGCGACGATGGCCGCGCACCAGCAGCGCGAGCATCTGCTGGTCTTCCCGGGAGAAGCCGGCCAGGTCGGAGTGCTCGATCAGGTAGGCGCCGTGCTTGTGATAATGGTAGTGGGCGATATCCAGGCCCACTTCATGCACCTTGGCGGCCCAGCCCAGCAGTTCGCGCCATACGCCATCTTCCAGGTCCCAGTCCTCGGCCACCTGATCGAAGGCATGCAGGGCTTTGCGCTCCACACGGGCGGCCTGCTCAAGGTCGACGTGATAACGCTCCATCAGCGAGCTGAGCGTGCGCTCACGCACGTCCTCGTGGTGATGGCGACCGAGCAGGTCATACAGCACGCCTTCGCGCAGGGCGCCGTCACAGTGGTCCATGCGTTGCAGTTCGAGGGCGTCGAAGATCGCCTCAAGAATCGCCAGGCCGGCCGGGAAGATGGTGCGGCGGTCGGGCTTGATGCCGTCGAAGTCGATCTTTTCGGCATCCCCCAGCTTGAACAGCTTGCGTTTGAGCCACGCCAGGCCTTCGGCGTTGACCTCACCGGTGCCATGGCCGCCGGCTTTCAACGCCAGGCCGATGGCACGGATGGTGCCGGACGAGCCGATGGCTTCATCCCAGGTCAGGCGGTGCAGGGCGTGCTCGATACTCATGATCTCCAGCCGCGCTGCGGTGTAGGCCTGGGCATAGCGCGCCGTAGTGATCTTGCCGTCCTTGAAATAGCGTTGGGTATAGCTGACACAGCCCATCTGCAGGCTTTCACGCAGCAGCGGCTCAAAGCGCTGGCCGATGATGAACTCGGTACTGCCGCCACCGATATCCGCCACCAGGCGCTTGCCGGGGGTATCGGCCAGGGTGTGGGACACGCCGAGATAGATCAGGCGTGCTTCTTCACGGCCGGAGATGACTTCTACAGGGTGTCCGAGGATCTCTTCGGCGCGGCGGATGAATTCGCCACGGTTGCGGGCTTCGCGCAAGGCGTTGGTGCCGACGATTCGCACGGCGCCCAGGGGCATGCCGTTGATCAGTTGGGCAAAACGCTTGAGGCAATCGAGCCCGCGCTGCATGGATTCTTCATTGAGCTGGCGCTCATCGTCGATCCCGGCAGCCAGTTGCACTTTCTCTCCGAGCCGCTCAAGGATGCGGATTTCGCCGTTCTGGGCCTTGGCCACGACCATGTGAAAGCTGTTGGAGCCCAGGTCGATGGCGGCGATCAGGGACAGATTCTTGGCTTGGAATTGCGGCATGGTTAGGGGGTCTCGGTCGATAACCTTGCCATCGTGCCACGATCGACCGCTGACGCCAACGCGTAGCGCCAGAGGATTTCCAATCAGCGCCTCGCGGGTAATCGTCGAGGCGGGTTGTAGGAAATGTTTGTGACAGTTGTATTACAAGAGCGACCCATGCGTAGTCTTTGTTTTTAGAAACCTCTGTTTGCCGGAGGAGTAACTAATTCCTACGCGGTTTTTTATTAGTCCTCCTGATTGTTATTTCAATTCGTACAGTAATTGTGCCGGTGTGGGAGGGCGGCTGCCGATTGCTCTTACGATGATTGAGATTTCTCCTGTTTTACTGAAGGGGCGAAATGTTAATACTTTGGCTCGGCAATTGTGCCGTGGTGGTATTTGTTTATAGGTCGGGATCTCGGGTGGCGCTATGTTTTGAACGCCCGGAGTCTGTTTTTGCGGTTTTTGAAAGTTTAGCTGCGCACCTGTAAATGATTTCTGAGAGTGAGGTGATTGACAGATGATAAATAAAAGTACTCTGTTGGTGGGGATGATTCTTGCAGTTTCTGGCCTGAGTGCCCAAGCTGCGGATTTACGTGTCAAGGGCTCTATTGCCCCGGCCAGTTGTAGTTTTTCCATCACTCATTCGACCATTGATTATGGGCGAATCAATCCTGGTTCGTTGAGCGATACAAACTACACCAAGTTGGAAAAAAAAGGCACACCGTTTACTGTCAATTGCTCAGCGCCGATGATGGTTGGCATCAAGACGCTGGACAATCGTGCTTCCAGCAAAGTGCCTGGCATGATGCAGACCATGTATAACAAGACCTATCACGATGGGTTCAATTACGGGCTGGGTACTACGGCTAAAGGTGAAAACATCGGCGGTTATGTTGTTTTCATGGAAAATAACGTTGCCGATGGAAAAGCAGTTCTTCTTGCGCGATCCTTCAATAATGGCGGGGCGTGGCACTACACAGATCAAGTCCTGGGGCAACCGCCGGAGTTGGGCAGTTGGCGTTCAGGGTCCGCGTATACGCCTATAAGGTTGAAAGTTGTCTCGGGCAACCTGAGGGTGCAGCCAGTTATTAACAAGACCTCTGCGTTGACGATGAACAGCGAAATACGCCTGGATGGTCATACTACGCTGGAATTGGTCTATCTCTAAGAAACCTATCTGCGGTGTTCGCTGCAGTGAATCGACGCCATTGACGGCCTTGGGCATGTTTCCCTTGTGGCTGCGTTTTGAAAATCAATCGATCAAGGAAGATAAGTTGTTGGGCGTCATTGATGACGTTGAATGAGGGCTCGGTGGGTGATTAAAAAGAAAGTTTTTTTATTAATGGGGCTGTTTTTTGGCGTTGCTGGTATGAACGCCCACGCAGCTGATGTACGCGTTAAAGGCACTATTGCTCCTGCAAGTTGCAGCTTTACGATAACCAATTCGGTGTTTGACTACGGCATGATTCGGCCGAGCTCGCTGAGCGCCACCCATTACACCAGGCTGGATAAGAAAAGTACGCCTTTCATAGTCAGGTGTGACGCACCTACCTTGGTAAGCATCAGGACTCAGGACAATCGAGCAAGCAGTAAAGTGCCTGGGATGATGCAGAGTGCATTTAACGCAACCTATGTCGACGCCTTCAACTATGGCCTGGGTACTTCGTCCAAAGGTGAGAAGGTGGGCGGTTACGTCATGTTCATGGCGAATACCATTGCTGACGGCAAGTCTGTCAGGGTTAATGGGTCTAACAATAACGGTGCTACCTGGAGTTTCGGCGACGGAGCCCTGGCACAACCCCCGCATTTGACAAGTTGGGCCTCTGGCACCGCCACGCCGATTAGGTTGTCCGTTGTTTCTGGAAACCTGCAAGTTCAAGGCGTCATCAATAAGACCTCCGCTTTCTCCATCGGTGAAGGCCTCAGTCTGGATGGGCATGCCACATTAGAGTTGCGCTACTTGTAAACAAGGCTGGGTCGGCGAGCGCAGGTTGAAACTTCGACTGTTTGAAGTTTTAACCTGTGTTGGCTGTTTTGCTGTGCTCGAAGTAAAGGACAGAACGAATGGGTATCTTCTCGAAGTCAACGTTTTTTTCTGCGTTATGCGTGTGCTTTAGCTTTCTTTTATGCGGTGCAGCGCACGCCGATGGCATGGAGCCTGAAACCACTGTCATCGTGCTGAATGAAGCGGATGGTGAGGTCAGCATTAACGTCAAAAACACTGACGCCAAGCCTGCGCTGCTCCATGCGGCAATTGAAGATGTGCCTGAAGATCTTGAGCCGCTGGTGATTGTTACTCCGCCTGTTTCTCGGGTGGATGCTGGCGAATTACAAATGGTGAGGTTTCTGGCGGTCGGCAAGGAACCGCTCAAGACCCAGCGTTTGAAACGTGTGACCTTCGAGGGTATTCCACAAACCCAACCTGGGTCGGGGGCGACGATCGGTATCAGCCTGCGACAAAACCTGCCATTGATTCTCCACCCCAAAGGCCTGCCCCAGCACAATGCGCCTTGGGAGTTGCTGACCTGGAGTCTCCAGGGCAAAACCTTGAGCGTGCGTAACGACAGTCCCTATGTCGTTCGTCTGGCGGCTGAGGTGCAACTGAACCCGCAAAAAGCCAAAGCCTATCTTTCACGCACCTATGTCCTGCCGGGGGAGGTGCTGAGCACCGAGTTTTCGAGCCCCAGCCCTGATGCCACATCAGTCACCATCGCGCCTGCCACGGTCTATGGATTTACCGTAGATAACTACGATGCCCTGCTCGTAGCCAACACGCCGTGACTGCGTATGAGAAAAATAAACGAGGTCAACGGCGCAGTTCGTAACAACCGACGTAACGCGAAAAAGACCGAAGCGTCCTTTACGTTCCACCGAGTCAGTTTCTCTGTCTGCGTCGCAGTGTTCTCGGGCGTCGCTGGGCCTGTGTATGCCGGGCCTGGGGCGTCTACCCTGGGGTTCGATCTGGCGATCTTGGCGCATCGCGGGCTTGATCCATCGGTTGCCCGCTATTTTCAGAATGCACCCCGCTTCAGTGAAGGCGTTCGGGTCGTCGATCTGAGCGTTAATGGCGAGCGTATTGGATTGACCGATGCGCGGTTCAACCATGAGGGGGAGCTGTGCTTTACCCGTGGGTTGTTGGACCAAGCAGGCCTGCGTGTACCCGCCTCGGTGATAGACAAACAGGTTGCCGCTGATCAGGCCTGCCATGACTTTCTTGCCGAGTTTCCCAGCACGGTATTGAACCTGCGTCCAGGCAGCGAAGAAGTGTCGCTCGTGGTTCCAACCCAAGCGATGCGTGAGCCGCAACGAGGTACTGGGCATTTCGCCCGAGGAGGCACGGCCGGCCTGCTCAACTATGACTTGCAAGGGATCAACAGCCATTCGCGAGAGGCCAGGGGCCGTTTTCTGTCGGCGTCGACGGAGGTCGGATTCAACCTCGGCGATTGGATTGCCCGCAGCCGTCAGCTCTATATCTCTACCGATGGTCGCTCACAGACAGAGCATTTGTACGCTTATGCGCAACGAGACATTGCGTCGTTGGCGTCTACGTTTCAGGTGGGTCAGATATCGGGTAGCAGTTCGGTATTTGGTGGTGTGCAACTGACCGGTTTTCAGCTGTCTCCGGACGGTGTCGAAGGCGGTGGCGGCAGCAATGGCGTGGTGGTCGAAGGTCAGGCCCTGAGCCAATCGCGCGTAGAGGTGCGTCAGTCGGGGGCACTGATCTACACCACCGTCGTGCCGGAAGGGCCATTTGCGCTGAGCAACCTGCCGCTGCTCAACGGCACGAGCGACCTTGAAGTCCGGGTTATCGAAACCCGTGGCGGGCAGCGTAGCTTCGTCGTGCCAGCCGCTTCTTTTCGCGGTGCGGTGCCGGTGAAATCAGGGTATACCGCAGCCGTCGGCAAGGTTCGGGATGTGGACCGCAGCGGTGCCGATGAACCGCTGCTGGCCATGGGTACCGGGACCTGGGCCCTCACTGCCGATACCGCCCTCAGTTCGGGTGTTCAGCTGACCGATCATTACCATTCGGTGGGGTTGGCACTGGACAGTCATTTCGCCCAGCGATTCTCTGTTGGCCTGCGTAACAACGTTTCGCAGGACAGCAAGAACAACGTGCGGGGTGTGGGTAACAGCGTCTCCTTGGGCAGCGCCTTGCCGGGTGACGTGCACTTGACGTTGAGCGCTACGACCCAGACACCCGGTTATCGCGATGTGCTCGATACCTTGCGCAATGAGAGGGGCGACGGAACGGACTCGCGTTTCAAGCACCAATACACGGCGGGGTTGAACTGGGCGAACCCACAGTTTGGCGGATTCGCGGTCGGATACACCCGTGCTGCACATTTCAACAATCGCACCTCCCAGCATGTCCACGCCTCCTGGAACAAGCCTTTCAAGTACGCCAATGTCGGTGTGAGCGTGGATTCGCAGCTGGGCGCTTCCGGCGAAAACAAGGATGACAACGATGGGGTCGGCATTCGATTGCAGGTCAGTGCTCCGTTGGGGAGCGATCGCTCGCTGACTTCCACCGCCAGGCGCCAGGGAAGTCGATCGAGTATCGGTACAGCTTTCAGTGAGCGCGTCGACGACACGCTCAATTATGAACTGCGTGCCGACAGCGACCTGGGCGCGGCCGCCCGGCATGCGCTGGGCGGTACGCTCAACACGACGTCCCGTTATGCCCAACTGGGCCTGGGCGTTAACCGGGACTCGAGCAACACCAGCTATAGCGGGCAGTTGCAGGGCGCGATTGTGGCTCATGAGCGTGGGCTGACGCTCTCACCGTACAGGGTCGAGGACACGTTTGGGGTCGTGTCGGTTGGCGATGTTTCAGGCGCGCGCATCACCACGCCCCAGGGGCCTGTATGGACTGATCGCTGGGGCATGGCGGTGATCCCCGGTTTGCCTGCCTATCAGGCCAGTCTGGTCGAGGTGGAAGGCAAATCCCTGCCACGCCAGATCGATATCAAGAACGGCATCAAAAGCCTGGAGGCTGGGCGAGGCTCGTTCAGCACGGTCGACTTTGACGTGGTGAAGGTCCGACGGGTGCTGTTGCGTGCCGTTGACCCTGGTGGCCAACCGTTGGCCAAAGGCGCTTCGGTGCTGGCCGCAGACAATACCTTCCTGACCACAGTCGTCGGAGACGGCCTGATTTTCCTCAACAGCATCGATGCGCCACAAGCCCTGACCGTGTCATCGCCGAACGCGACGTCCTGCAAACTGCAACTCGACCTGTCGGAACAAAACGATGAGGGCCAACTTTATGAAAGCACAGTGGCGATCTGCAGCTAGCGGTGCCCTGGCGCCGGGAGCGCTTGGGGTTCTGGTAAGCCTGTTGGCGGTTTTTGAGGCCTCGGCCTCCGAGTGCCGCCTCTCAGTGAGCCAGCCACACATTGATTACGGGCTTCTGCGCCCCGCTACAACGCCCGAGCCGCGCGGGATTTTCCTGGGTAAACGCATGGTGCGTCTGAACGTGGTGTGCTCAGAGGCTACGGTGATTGCCGTGCGTTTTCTGGGACTGCCGGCCGACGCCCAGGGTTTCAGGTTCGGCCGGGAGGGGCGGTTTGACCTGACGCTGCAGCAGCCACTGCTGGATGGCCAGGCGATAGAGTTGGCACCGCTGCACAACCGCGCCGAGCGCAGTGGTCAGCTGCGGCCGGACCAGGCGCTGGTGGCGCTGAAGGCTGGACAGCCTGTCAGGGGGCGGGTTTTTTCTGCACAGGTGCAGGTTGACACCTTTCTATCGAACCCCGCGCCCTCAGTACGCGATAAAACGTTGCTGGAGGGTAGCGGGCGTTTTGAATGGGTGCCGGGTGGTTGAGCGATCAGGCGTGGGCTTCGGTCGTGCCGATGAAGTTCGCCAGTTCGGCGGTCTGCGGGTTGGCAAACAGTACCTTTGGATCACCGACTTCATGCACCTTGCCCTGGTGCATGAACACCAGCTTGTCGCCGACTTCCCGGGCAAAGCGCATTTCGTGGGTGACCATGATCAAGGTCATGCCGTCCTTGGCCAATTGGCGGACCACGCTGAGCACTTCATTGACCAGCTCCGGGTCCAGGGCCGAAGTGATTTCATCGCACAGCAGTACCTTGGGTGACATCGCCAGCGCACGGGCAATGGCAACGCGTTGCTGCTGGCCACCTGAGAGGCGATCGGGAAAGGCGTCGAACTTCTCGCCCAGGCCAACACGCTCCAGCATCTGCCGCGCCAATTGCGCCGCCTTGGCCTTAGGCACTTTTTGCACGACCTGCGGTGCGAGCATGACGTTTTCGCCGACGGTCAGGTGCGGGAACAGGTTGAATTGCTGGAACACCATGCCGACCTTCTGCCGCAGGCTGCGCAGGTCGGCGCGGGCGGCATCGAGGTATTCGCCATCGACCTCGATCACGCCGTCGTTGATGGATTCCAGGCCATTGAGGGTCCGCAGCAAGGTGGACTTGCCCGAGCCGCTGCGGCCGATGATTGCCACCACCTGGCCTTCTTCAACGGTCAGGTCGATGCCCTTGAGGACGTGGTGATCGCCGTAATACTTATGCAGGGCGGAAATTCTAAGCAGAGGCATGCAGTCTCCTTTCCAGGTAGCGCGCACTGAGGGACAAGGGGTAGCAGAGCAGGAAGTAACCGAGGGCCACCAGGCCGTAGACCATAAAGGGCTCGAAGGTGGCGTTGGCGAGCATGCCGCCGGTCTTGGTCAGTTCGGTGAAGCCGATGATCGAGGTCACGGCGGTGCCTTTGACCACCTGCACCGAGAAACCCACGGTGGGTGCCACGGCGATGCGCAGGGCTTGGGGCAGGATCACGTAGCGCAGTTGTTCAAGGGGGTTCAACGCCAGGCTGGCCGACGCTTCCCACTGCCCGTGGGCAATGGAGTCGACACAACCGCGCCAGATTTCGGCGAGGTAGGCGCTGGTAAACAACGTCAAGGCAATCGCCGCTGCCAGCCAGGGTGAAATATCCACCCCCAGCAGGGCGATGCCGAAGAACACCAGGAACAGCTGCATCAGCAGCGGCGTGCCCTGGAACAGCTCGATATAGGTACGCGCAAGATTGCGCGCGAATGCCTTGCTGCTGATGCGCAGGGTCATCACCAGCAAGCCGATCAGGCCGCCGCCGACAAACGCCACCAGCGACAGCAACAGCGTCCACTGCAGGCCCGTGAGCAGGTTGCGCACGATGTCCCAGAAGGAAAAATCACTCATCGGCTGTTCCTCATCACAAAGCGGCGGCCGATCCAGTTGAGCAACTGGCGAATCATCAACGCCATGCACAGGTACACCAGGGTGGTCAGGGCATAGGTTTCAAACGCACGGAAATTGCGCGACTGGATAAAGTTGGCGGCGAAGCTCAGTTCCTCGGTGGCGATCTGTGAACACACCGCCGAACCGAGCATCACGATGATGATCTGGCTGCTCAGGGCCGGCCACACCTTGCCCAGTGCCGGCAGCAGCACCACATGGCGGAACGCTTCGAAACGCGTCATCGCCAACGCGGCGGCGGCCTCCAGTTGTCCGCGTGGGATGGCCTGGATGCCGGCGCGGATGATCTCCGTGGAGTAGGCCCCCAGATTGATCACCATCGCCAGGATCGCCGCCTGCCACTCAGTGATTTTCAATCCCAGTGACGGCAGGCCGAAAAAAATGAAGAACAACTGCACGAGGAACGGCGTGTTGCGGATCAACTCGACATAGACGCCGAAGAACCAGGCAAATGGCTGGATTTTCCACGCCCGCACCACCGCGCCGACGGTGCCCAGGGCCACCCCCAGGATCGCACCGATGGCCGTCAGCTCAAGGGTGAACAACGCGCCGCGCAACAGCAGATCGGTATTGGCCAGCACCGGCACAAAGTCAAATTGATACGCCATGAGTCAGCTCCGTCGTCTCAAAGATCGGCGGGCAGCGGCTCTTTCAGCCATTGCATCGCGTTCTTTTCCAGGCTGCCGTCAGCTTTGGCCGCGACCAGGATCTGGTTGACCTTCTCCAGCAGCGCCGGCTCGTTCTTGTTCACGCCCACGTAGACCGGCGAGTCCTTGAGTTTCACTTTCAGTGCCGGCACGCGTTTCGGGTTGCGTTCGCTGATCGCCACCATCACCACGTTGCCGCTGGCGATCAGGTCGACCTGGCCGGCCAGGTAGGCAGCGATGGTGGAGTTGTTGTCTTCGAAGCGCTTGATGGTGGCTTCCTTGGGCGCTACGGCGGTCAGCTCGATGTCCTCGATGGCGCCACGGGTCACGCTGATGGTCTTGCCCTTGAGGTCGTCGGTGCTGCTGATGGCGGCGTCAGGCGGGCCGAATACGGCCAGGTAGAACGGTGCGTAGGCCTTGGAGAAATCGATGACCTTTTCGCGCTCGGGGTTCTTGCCCAGGCTGGAGATCACCAGGTCGACCTTGCCGGTGGTGAGGAAGGGGATGCGGTTGGTGCTGTTGACCGGGGTCAGCTCCAGCTTGACCTTGAGCTGGTCGGCCAGCAGCTTGGCGGTGTCGATGTCCAGGCCGCGGGGCTTCATGTCGGGGCCGACCGAGCCAAACGGCGGGAAGTCCTGGGGCACAGCGACCTTGAGGGTGCCACGGGCGACGATATCGTCCAGACCGTTGGCCTGGGCGGGTGCCTGGCTCAGCATCAGGCTGGCAAACACGGCAGTGAGCAGGGCGCTGTAGCGCTTGGTCATGGCAACTCTCCGAAAAGGGCGAAGGAATTTTCTGGATTTGCTCAGTGCATAGCCCATGCCAGTACGGCTTGGATGGTCTGCGGGGCCGGAGTTTGTTGAGCTGTAGTGGTCTTACTGGTCTGAACAGTGCTGGGAGTTTTCGCACCCTTTTCGAGCGTCGGTAAAACCCCGCGAGCCCCTTTGGGGCGTGGCTTGCCGTGGGCCACGAATAGCTTTACAACTGGCCGCTCTGTTGACGAGAACCTCGAGTTTTTTATGAATTCCATCGCCCAAGCCGTACCGGAAGCGGCCCTGCAGGCCATCCGCAAACTGATCAAGGAGCAGGGCTTTGGGCCAGGCGATGCACTGCCCTCCCAGCGCGACTTGGCGCTGCAGTTGGGCGTGAGCCGGGCGTCGTTGCGTGAGGCGCTGTCGTCCTTGAGCGCTTTGGGTGTGGTCAGTGTGCAGCCGGGCAAAGGCGTGTTCGTGCAGGCGGCGGATGACGCGCCGGGCTTTGCCTGGCCTTTCGCAGCCCAGGCCACGCCGCTGGATATCTTCCAGTTGCGCTATGCGCTGGAGGGATTTGCGGCGGGGTTGGCGGCGGTCACGCTGACGATCGATGAGCTGGACAGCCTGGAAGACAACGTCGAAGCGATGCGCAAGGTGCTCAAGGCCGGCGACTTCGAAGCGGCCGCACGGCTGGACTTCGAATTTCACCAGCGCATCCTGCTGGCCAGCGGCAACCAGGCGATGGTGAGCATCCTGAGTGCCAGTGCCGAGGTGTTTCTGGAAAGCCAGAAACTACCGTTCATCCGGCCGGAGCGGGCCATGGAAACCTGGCAGGAACATCGCAAGATCCTGCGCGCCCTCGCCCGGCGTGCCAGTGCGTCGGCGCAGAAAACCATGCAGGAGCATGTACGCAATGCGGCATTGCGCACGGGAATCGCCTTTGTGACTCCCGTTACGCCGTGAGTTGGGTTATACCCAAACTCATGCGCCATCATAGGAAGACTCAATCAGAGGCGGCTTCCTGAACGGGGGAAGGGCGGCTATGATGGGCAACGTTTTTTTTGCTTACAATCCGGAGACATCCATGAGCAACGATCTTATCAAGCACGTCACCGACGCGACCTTTGAGGCCGAAGTACTCAAGGCTGCTGGCCCGGTGCTGGTTGACTACTGGGCTGAATGGTGTGGCCCTTGCAAAATGATCGCTCCGGTCCTGGACGACATTGCAACCGCCTACGAAGGCAAACTGACCATTGCCAAGCTGAACATCGACGACAACCAGGAAACCCCGGCCAAGCATGGCGTGCGCGGTATTCCTACGTTGATGCTGTTCAAGAACGGCAACGTCGAAGCCACTAAGGTGGGCGCGCTGTCGAAGTCTCAGCTGCAAGCTTTCCTCGACGCGAACATCTAATCGTCGTCAAAAAGGCCCCGCAAATTGCGGGGCTTTTTCGTGAAACAGGGCTAGACGCTCCGAAACTCAGGTGGTACATTCGGCCCCGCACTGGTTTCTCCACTGCCCCCTGCAAGCCGTCGCCGACGCATTCCTTTTCGATTAGTACGCGATCCTGTCGCCTTCTCTGCGGCGCGGCCTCATTAAGCCAAAAGCTTAATTTCCCCCCTCCATAAATGATTACGTCATTCCTATATGAATCTGACTGAACTCAAGCAAAAGCCGATTACCGACCTGCTCCAACTGGCCGAAGAAATGGGCATAGAAAATATGGCCCGTTCGCGCAAGCAGGACGTGATTTTCTCCCTGCTGAAAAAGCACGCGAAAAGCGGCGAGGAAATCTCCGGTGATGGCGTGCTGGAGATTCTCCAGGACGGCTTCGGCTTCCTCCGCTCTGCAGACGCCTCCTATCTCGCCGGCCCAGACGATATCTATGTCTCGCCGAGCCAGATCCGTCGCTTCAACTTGCGCACCGGTGACACCATCGTTGGCAAGATCCGCCCACCGAAGGAAGGCGAGCGTTACTTCGCCCTGCTCAAGGTCGACACGATCAACTTCGATCGTCCCGAGAACGCGAAAAACAAGATTCTCTTCGAGAACCTGACGCCGCTGTTCCCGACCGTGCGCATGAAGATGGAAGCCGGTAACGGTTCCACCGAAGACCTGACCGGTCGCGTGATCGACCTGTGCGCCCCGATCGGCAAAGGCCAGCGTGGCCTGATCGTCGCCCCGCCGAAAGCCGGTAAGACCATCATGCTGCAGAACATTGCAGCGAACATCGCACGTAACAATCCTGAAGTTCACCTGATCGTATTGCTGATCGATGAGCGTCCGGAAGAAGTAACCGAAATGCAGCGCACTGTGCGCGGCGAAGTGGTTGCCTCGACGTTCGATGAGCCGCCGACCCGCCACGTGCAGGTTGCCGAAATGGTGATCGAGAAGGCCAAGCGCCTGGTCGAACACAAGAAGGACGTGGTGATCCTGCTCGACTCCATCACCCGTCTGGCCCGCGCCTACAACACCGTGATCCCGAGCTCCGGCAAGGTCCTCACCGGTGGTGTCGATGCCCACGCCCTGGAGAAACCGAAGCGTTTCTTCGGCGCCGCGCGGAACATCGAAGAAGGCGGCTCGCTGACCATTATCGCCACCGCACTGGTTGAAACCGGTTCGAAGATGGACGAAGTGATCTACGAAGAGTTCAAGGGTACCGGCAACATGGAACTGCCCCTGGACCGTCGCATCGCGGAAAAACGCGTGTTCCCGGCGATCAACATCAACCGCTCCGGCACCCGCCGCGAAGAGTTGCTGACCGCCGACGACGAACTGCAGCGCATGTGGATCCTGCGCAAGCTGCTGCACCCGATGGACGAAGTTGCGGCCATCGAGTTCCTGATCGACAAGTTGAAAACCACCAAGACCAACGACGAGTTCTTCCTGTCGATGAAACGTAAGTAATACGACGTTTCAGGTCCGAAAGAATGGCGCCTCCAGGGGCGCCATTTTTTTTTGCGCTTTTTTTAAGCCTGTTCCTGACCCAAATGCGCCGCGATAAGCTGCCAGCCGCCCTCAGAGCAGGTAGGATGTACGCCTATTTTACGGGTGGCATGGTTAATGAAATTCAAGGATCTTCGGGATTTCGTGCAGCAACTTGAGCAGCGCGGAGAGTTGAAACGTATCCAGATGCCGATCTCCCCGGTACTGGAAATGACTGAGATTTGCGACCGCACCTTGCGCAACAAGGGCCCGGCGCTGCTGTTCGAGAACCCGACCGGCTATGACATTCCGGTACTCGGCAACCTGTTCGGCACCCCCGAGCGCGTGGCCTTTGGCATGGGCGCCGAGGCGGTCAGCGAATTGCGCGAGATCGGCAAGCTGCTGGCGTTCCTCAAGGAGCCCGAGCCGCCCAAGGGCCTGAAGGATGCCTGGTCGAAGCTGCCGATCTTCCGCAAGATCATTGCCATGGCACCCAAGGTGGTCAAGGACGCGGTATGCCAGGAAGTGGTCATCGAAGGCGATGATGTCGATCTGGCCATGCTGCCGGTGCAGACCTGCTGGCCCGGCGATGTTGGTCCGCTGATCACCTGGGGCCTGACCGTCACCAAAGGCCCGAACAAAGACCGCCAGAACCTCGGTATCTACCGCCAGCAAGTGATCGGCCGCAACAAGGTGATCATGCGTTGGTTGAGCCACCGTGGCGGCGCCCTGGACTTCCGTGAATGGTGCGAGAAGCACCCCGGCAAGCCGTTCCCGGTGTCTGTGGCCCTGGGCGCCGACCCTGCGACCATCCTCGGCGCCGTTACCCCGGTGCCCGACAGCCTGTCCGAATACGCCTTCGCCGGCCTGTTGCGTGGCAACCGCACCGAACTGGTGAAGTGCCGTGGCAATGACCTGCAAGTGCCGGCCACCGCTGAAATCATCCTCGAAGGCGTGATTCACCCCGGCGAGATGGCCGATGAAGGCCCGTACGGCGACCACACCGGCTATTACAACGAAGTCGACAGCTTCCCGGTGTTCACCGTCGAGCGCATCACCCATCGGATCAAGCCGATCTACCACAGCACCTACACCGGCCGTCCGCCAGATGAGCCGGCGATTCTGGGTGTGGCGCTGAACGAAGTGTTCGTGCCGATCCTGCAAAAGCAATTCCCGGAAATCACCGACTTCTACCTGCCGCCGGAAGGCTGCTCGTATCGCATGGCTATCGTGACCATGAAGAAGTCGTACCCGGGCCATGCCAAGCGGGTCATGCTGGGTGTGTGGTCGTTTTTGCGACAGTTCATGTACACCAAGTTCGTTATCGTTACCGACGACGACATCAATGCCCGGGACTGGAACGACGTGATCTGGGCCATCACCACGCGTATGGACCCCAAGCGCGACACGGTGATGATCGACAACACGCCGATCGACTACCTCGACTTCGCGTCGCCGGTGTCGGGCCTGGGCTCGAAGATGGGCCTGGATGCCACCCACAAATGGCCGGGTGAAACGACCCGCGAGTGGGGCCGGGTGATCGTCAAGGATGAGGCCGTCACGGCACGTGTCGATGCGATCTGGAAAGAATTGGGAATAGATTGATGCGTGTAACCCTGCAACCTTCCGGCGCCGTGCTGGAGCTGGAACCCGGCGAGCGAATCCTCGAAGGCGCGCGCCGCCTGGGCTACGAGTGCCCCCAGGCGTGCCGCAATGGCGTGTGCCACGTGTGCGCCGCACTGCTGGTGGAAGGCCGGGTGCAGCAAGCCGGTGAAGTGCGCGATCACGGTGAGTTCTACACCTGCATCGCCGAGCCGCTGGAAGATTGCATCGTGTTGTGGGATGGCGTGCTGGCGCCGGGAGAGTTGCCGTTGCGCAAGTTGTCGTGCCAATTGAGTGAGTGCGTGGAAGTGGGCGGCGATGTGTGGCGCGTGCGCCTGCGGGCCCCGGCCGGCAAGGCGGTGCGTTACCACGCCGGGCAATACCTGATGATCGAGCGGGAGAATGGCGAGAAATCGGCGTTTTCCCTGGCCTCTGCGCCCCACGCCGGTCGCGAGTTGGAACTGCATGTACTGGCCCGCGAGGACAGCGCGCGCAACTTGCTCGAGCAATTGCAGCGCAACCAGATGGCGCGCATCGAGCTGCCATTTGGCGACACCCACCTGGCCGAGCTGCCGGACGGGCCATTGGTGCTGATCGCTGCCGGCACCGGCATGGCGCAGATGCACAGCCTGATCGAGCATTGCCGCGCTTCCGGCTTCAAGCACCCGGTGCACCTGTACTGGGGTGTGCGGCGCCCGGAAGATTTCTACGAGATCGAGCACTGGGACCAATGGCGGCAACTGCCCAACCTGTTCCTGCACAAGGTGGTCAGTGACCTGTGCGGCTGGGAAGGACGCTGCGGCCTGCTGCATGAAGCGGTGTGCGAAGACATTGCCGACCTCAAGGCGGTGCATGTCTACGCCAGCGGTTCACCGGCGATGATCTACGGCACGCTGGATGCGTTGGTCGACGCCGGCATGGACGCGCACCAGATGCGCGCCGACGTATTCGCCTACGCCCCGCGGCCCTAAAGCGATCAACGTGTGGGAGGGAGCTTGCTGCCCCTGCTCAGAATCGTACTCCGGTCGTCACCATCGCCGCATTGAACCCCAGCAGCACCAACTCCGCTGCAACCGGCCCGTAATGGGTGCCTACCGACGGAATGATCACCGGCGCCACGCCGAAACGGTTCAGGGGGATCTTGTCGCGGTATTTGCCGCGATAGCCCTGGATCGCGCCGCCTGTGACTTTCAGGTACACCGCAGAATCGTTCAGGTCATAGCGCTTGCCTGCATAGGCGTAGTACGAGCGCTGACGGAACGAGTTGCGAAATGTCGCTCCGCCATACACCAATCCTGACGCCTCATTGCGCTCCAGGCCGATCAGGTCCTGGTTGTTGTTGTGATCTTTATCCGGCGCGAAGTGCCGGGTATAGACGCTGGTCTGCGCGTACCAGAAGCCTTTTTCGTCATCGGCAGTTGGGGGCTCGCCAGCCAGTGCGGTGGTGGCCTGTGCCAGGAATAGCAGGCCCGGCAGTCGAAATTTCTTCATGGGTGCGACCTCGATAGTCGGTTTGATGGGCGGCTAGGTGGGTCGTGAATGTGCGCGCTATTTTGACGGCATGGCGTGCTCCCAGGCTGAACCGGGGCTGAAAGTAGCCGGATTGCCGTGTGCAATTCTGACGAAAGGGGTATCGGGCTTATGCATTCGCTTATGCTTTAAAGGTATTTAATTTGTTACGTAAATATCTTTAGGCTATATCTCAACGGACTACCGATTTTCTTCCAATAACCATTAACTGACCGCCACCGCCCGCCAGCCGGATCGATCTTACGCACTCAGAACACTGACGTTCTGATGTTTGATTCAAAGGGGAGCGGTATGGGGAGCTACACGCAACACGCGCTGTACACAGCGATTTTGTCGGCCAATTTGCTCGCCGCTGTGGGATTCAATCCAGTCTTTGCGGACGAAACGTCTGCCACCGATGCACCCAAACTCGACACCGTGATCGTCACCGGCACCCGCGCCCAGGAGCGTACCGCCAGTGCTTCACTGTCACCGATCGATGTGATTTCCGGCGAGAGCCTGCGCAGCACGGGCTCCGATGAGTTGGGGGCGGTGCTGGCGCGCCTGATTCCGTCGATCAACTTCCCGCGCCCAAGCCTGGTGGATGGCGCCGAGCTGGTGCGCCCTGCGCAGTTGCGCGGCCTGTCACCCGATCAGGTGCTGGTGCTGGTCAACGGCAAGCGCCGTCACACCAGTGCCTTCGTCAACCTGGGCGGCGCGGTGGGCCGTGGGTCGGCACCGGCGGACCTGAATGCGATCCCGCTGTCGGCGGTGGACCATATCGAAGTGCTGCGTGACGGTGCTTCCGCGCGCTACGGCTCGGATGCGATTGCCGGGGTGATCAACGTGATCCTCAAGCACGCCGACCATGGCGGATCGATCTCCACCAAGTTCGGCGAATACAAGAAAGGCGACGGTATCCAGCGCAACGTCAGCGGCAACACCGGCCTGGCATTGGGCGACAACGGCTTTATCAACCTGTCGGCCGAAGGAGCGGACAACGACTACACCAACCGCGCCGGGGATGACTACCGCACGGGCAGCATCGGCTCTACCACCTATGGCCAGCGCGTGTTCCGCCAGGGTGAGCCGGCCACCAATGAAGGCAAATTCCAATTCAACTCCGAATATGCCTTCAACGATGCGGCCGAGTTCTACACCTTCGGCGGCTACAGCAAGCGGCGCGGCGAGACGGCGGCGTTCTACCGGGCGAGCAATGCGTCCAACAACATCCCGGCGCTCAACCCCAACGGTTACCTGCCGCTGATCAAGGGCAACCTTGAAGATACGTCGTTGGTGGTGGGCCTGCGTGGTTTGCTCGCGTACGACTGGCATTACGACCTGTCGGCCAACTACGGCAAGAACCAGTACGCACTCAGCACCGAAACCATCAACACCTCCCTGGGCCTGGCCACGCCGCGCAAGTTCGACAACGGCACCCTGAGCAACGACCAGAAGCAAGTCAGCCTGGACCTGTCCCGCGAGTTCGATGTGGGTTGGCTGCCTTACCCGGTGTCCGTGGCGTTTGGCGGTGAATACCTGCACCAGGGGTATGAAATCGAGGCGGGCGAGCCGGCCTCCTACTTTCAGACCGGCAGTTCCGGACTGGGTGGTTTCCGTGATGCGGATGCTGGCACCAGCACACGGCACAACTGGGCCCAGTACCTGGACCTGGAAACCAACTTCACCGAAAAACTCAGTGCCTCGGCCGCCGTGCGCCATGAGGACTACAGCGATTTCGGCTCCAATGTCAGCGGCTCGCTGTCGGCCCGTTATGACTTCACCCCGCAGGTGGCCTTGCGCGGCAGCGTTTCCAACGGTTTCCGCGCACCGTCCCTGGCCCAGCAGAACTTCGCCTACACCTCATCGCAACTGATCGGCAGCACCATCCAGGAAGCTGGCACCTTCCCGGCCAACAGCCAGGTCGCGCGTTTGCTCGGTGCCGAAGACCTCAAGGCCGAAAAATCGCGCAATTACAGCCTTGGCCTGGTGCTGGAGCCGGCCGATGACCTGACAGTGACGGTGGACGTGTACCGCATCGACATCCGGGACCGTATCAGCCTGTCGTCCAACCTCGGCATAAACGCGGCGACGCGCGCCTATTTGCAGGCCAACGGGGTTGGCAATATCGACTACACCACCGCCCGCTACTTCACCAATGCCACCGATACCAGCACCGACGGCGTCGACCTGGTCGCCAACTATCGCTATCAGTTCGATAACGGCATCCGCTGGAACAGCACCGTGGGCTACAACTACAACCACACCAAGGTGACGGACGTGAAGGCCAACCCGGCCATCCTCGACAGCCTGGGCGCGAACCTGGTGCGCGTGGACCGCCGCGAGCGCATCGGTTTGCTGGGCGATACCACGCCGGAGCACAAGCTGAGCCTGGGTAACGACTTCACCTACGGCCATTGGGCGCTGCACAGCAACCTGGTGCGCTATGGTGAATTCACCAGTTACCAGGCGGACAAGGTCAATGACCAGACCTTCAAGGCCGCCTGGGTGCTGGACCTGTCGGCGGATTACAAGCTGAAGAACTGGACCTTCACCCTGGGCGGCGACAACGTCACCGATAAATACCCGGAGAAGGTCAACGCCTTCGCCAGCAGTGGTGGCAATTTGGCCTATAGCACTTTTTCGCCGTACGGTTACAGCGGCGCGTTTTATTACGGTAAAGTTGCTTACAACTGGTAACACACAGGAGGCGCACCGCTTTTCGCCATGACCGCCATTGAAACCGATCTTTTGCAATTGGCTTACCCTCCGCGGCTCGATCTTGGGCCGCAACTCACTCACGAACAGTTAATGAGCTCGATGCAGGCCACCATGGGCCGGCACAAGGGTGGGCCGGTCTGGCTATTTGCATATGGTTCGCTGATCTGGCGGCCGGAATGCTCGTCGACCGAACGGATGCGGGCACGGGTGCACGGTTATCACCGGGGCCTGTACCTGTGGTCCCACGAGCATCGGGGTACGCCGGAATTGCCGGGGCTGGTCTTTGGCCTGGATCGCGGAGGTTCGTGCAGCGGGTTCGCCTACCGCTTGCCGGAAGATCAACTGGAGGCCTCGCTTTACGCCTTGTGGCAGCGCGAGATGCCTTACCCGTCCTACCGGCCGCACTGGCTCAGTTGCCGTCTTGAAGATGGCAGTCAGGTACAGGCGTTGGGGTTTGTGTTGGAGCGGCACTTGCCCAGCTACGCCGGCAACTTGCCCGATATCGTGCTGAACCATGTGCTGCAAAGCGCTTGCGGGCGTTACGGCACTACTCGCGATTACGTCGAGCAGACCGTCAACGCCCTGCGTAGCCACGCCATGCCAGACAAGAATCTGGAGGCGCGGCTCAAGCGTTGTGCCAAGGATTGCTCAGGCGATTAACGCGCCGAGCTGACACTGTTGGTGTGCCACAGCGTTGGGATCAGGAACGCGATGGCCAGCAGGCACGCGCCGATCAGCAGCACGAAACCACCGTCCCAGCCGAAATGGTCCACGGTGTAGCCCATGGCCGCACTGGCTGCCACCGAACCGCCCAAATAGCCGAACAGGCCGGTGAAGCCCGCAGCCGTACCGGCGGCTTTCTTCGGTGCCAGTTCCAGCGCCTGCAGGCCGATCAGCATCACCGGGCCGTAGATCAAAAAGCCGATCGAGACTAGCGCGATCATGTCGACCACCGGGTTGCCCGGCGGGTTGAGCCAGTACACCAGGGTCGCCACGGTCACCAGCGCCATGAACACGATGCCGGTCAGGCCACGGTTGCCACGGAAGATCTTGTCTGACATCCAGCCGCACAGCAGCGTGCCCGGAATGCCTGCCCACTCGTAGAAGAAGTACGCCCAGGACGATTTATCGACCGTGAAGTGCTTGGCTTCCTTGAGGTAGGTCGGCGCCCAGTCCAGTACGCCGTAGCGCAGCAGGTAGACGAACACGTTGGCAAAGGCGATGTACCAGAGCATTTTGTTGCGCAGCACGTACTTGACGAAGATTTCCTTGGCGCTGAATTCGTCTTCGTGGCTGGCGTCGTAGCCTTCCGGGTAGTCGTTCTTGTATTTCTCAATCGGTGGCAGGCCGACCGATTGCGGGGTGTCGCGCATGGTAATGAAGGCAAATGCCGCCACGGCCAAGGCCACGGTGGCCGGTACGTAGAACGCCGCATGCCAGTCGTTGAACCAAGCCATACCCAGCAGGAACAGCGGGCCGATCAGGCCGCCGCCGACGTTGTGCGCCACGTTCCACACTGACACCACGCCGCCGCGTTCTTTCTGCGACCACCAGTGCACCATGGTCCGGCCACTTGGCGGCCAGCCCATGCCCTGGGCCCAGCCGTTGATGAACAGCAAAATGAACATCATGGTCACACTGGACGTTGCCCAAGGTGCGAAACCGAAAATGAACATCACCCCCGCTGAAACCAGCAGGCCGAAGGGCAGGAAGTAGCGCGGGTTGGAACGGTCGGACACCAGGCCCATGAGGAACTTGGACAGGCCGTAGGCGATCGCGATCGCCGACATCGCCAGGCCCAGCTCACCGCGGGTGTAACCCTCGTCGATCAGGTAGGGCATGGCCAGGGAGAAGTTTTTGCGCAGCAGGTAGTACCCGGCATAACCGAAGAAAATACCGGCGAAGATCTGCCAGCGCAGCCGTCGATAGGTACTGTCGATTTTTTCTTCAGGCAGGGGCGCCTGGTGTGCGGCAGGACGAAAGAAAGCAAACATTCAAGAGCTCCAGATTTCTTGTTTTGACTGCGGATGCGAATGTTACAGTTTCGTTACCGAAAATAGCATTGCCTCTTATGCGCAAACACAGGAAATGAGAGCAATTGCATGTTCTCTTATGAACATGTCGTAAATGGATAAGTGTGGGTCGTTATCGATTTTAAGACCGCAGGAGATCAAAGGTGGGAGGGGACAAGCCCCCTCCCACATTTGATTGCATTTCAGGTCGGTTAGCGGGTCTGGACGACGACCTTGCCTACCGCCCGGCGCTGGCCGAGGTCGTTGATCGCCTGGGCGGCCTGTTCGAGCGGATACACCTGCGACACCAATGGTTTGAGCTTGCCCTCACCGTACCAAGTGAACAGCTGCTGGAAGTTCGCTGCATTATCCTGCGGCTGGCGCTGGGCGAACGAGCCCCAGAACACCCCGACCACTGCCGCACCCTTGAGCAGCGCCAGGTTCACCGGCAGTTCCGGGATGCGCCCGCTGGCGAAGCCCACCACCAGCAGGCGGCCGTTCCAGGCGATGGCGCGGATGGCCTGGTCAAACAGATCGCCGCCCACCGGATCGTAGATCACATCGGCACCGTTGCCGTCGGTCAGGCGCTTGATCTCGTCCTTGAGGTTGGCTTCGCTGTAGTTGATCAACTCATCGGCGCCGGCGGCCTTGGCCACGGCGAGTTTGTCGGCGCTGCTCGCGGCGGCGATCACACGCGCGCCCATGGCCTTGCCGATTTCCACCGCAGCCAGGCCCACGCCACCGGACGCGCCGAGCACCAGCAGGGTTTCGCCGGGTTGCAGGTTGGCCCGTTGTTTCAGCGCGTGCATGGAGGTGCCGTAGGTCATGCTGAAGGCGGCGGCGGTGTTGAAGTCCATGCTTGGCGGGATCGGCAGCACGTTGTAGCCCGGCACCGCGACCTGCTCGGCAAAGCTGCCCCAGCCGGTGAGCGCCATGACCCGGTCGCCGACTTTCAAGTGGCTGACCTTTTCCCCGACTTCGCTGACCACGCCCGATGCCTCGCCACCCGGCGAGAACGGGAAGGGCGGCTTGAACTGGTATTTGCCCTCGATGATCAGGGTGTCGGGGAAGTTGACCCCGGCGGCGTGCACGTCCAGCAGGATTTCGTTCTTCTTGATCGCCGGGCTGGCGATTTCTTCCAGCACCAGGGTTTCGGCGGGGCCGAAGGCTTTGCACAGCACAGCTTTCATCGGGCTATTCCTTTTGGTGTCGTGGCCGATAAGTGTAGGAGGGTAGGCCTGTGGGTCAACGAGCATGCTCGGCCCTGATAAGTCGCCATAAGCTTGTGCTCTGCCTTGCTAGCGTTATGCTACCCGGCAACCGAATGTGAGGAATGAACTGTGAAAGCGTGGATCCTGTTGATGCTGGCCCTGACCTTGCCGATGGCAGCCCAGGCCGAAGAAGCCAAAGAAGGTGCGGCGCCGAAGGTCAGCTATATCAGCCTGAGCCCGCCGTTCGTGGGTAACTACGGCCTGGATGGCACGGCCAAGCTCAAAGTGTTCAAGGCCGATATCGCCCTGCGCGTGACCGGCGAAGAAGCAGCTAAAGCGGTCAAGGCCAACGACGCATTGATCCGTAACCAGTTGGTCGCGCTATTCACCCAGCAGACCAACGAGACCATGAGCACTGTCGACGGCAAGGAAAAGCTGCGTCAGGAAGCCCTGAAGCAAACCCAGCAAGTGATGAACGACGAGACTGGCAAGCCCATGGTGGAAGACCTGCTGTTCAATAACCTGATCATCCAGTAACGGTGGCGAGCGGCGTGTTGTGGCGAGCGGACTTGCCCCGCGTTGGGCTGCGCAGCAGCCCCCCCGCCACAACCAGCGGGCTCATCACGCTCAAGACGCCAAGCTCTTCCTGAACCGCGCCAACGCCACCGCAAAAAACAACAGCCCAATCCCCGCCAGCGCCAGCACGTCCGGCCACACCACGCTCAGCCCCGCATCACGAAACAGAATCGCCGCGCTCAAGCTCACAAAGTGCGTCGACGGCGAGCCCTGCATCACCCACTGCAACCACTCGGGCATGCTGTCCAGCGGCGTGCTGCCGCCTGACAGCAGCAGCATCGGGATAATCACCGGGATCGCCAGCAAGCCGAACTGCGGCGTCGAGCGGGCGAGGGTGGCGAGGAAGATCCCCAGTGCCGTACTGGCAAACAGGTACAGCGCGGTCACAAACAGGAACAGGCTCAGCGACCCGGCCAGCGGCACGCCGAGTAGCCCTTTGACCACCACCTCCAGCGATAGCCAGGTGCACAGCACCACCACCAGCATGTTGCTCCAGATTTTCGCCAGCATGATTTCCAGCGCCGTCAGCGGCAGCACCAGCAGATGGTCGAGGGTGCCGTGTTCGCGCTCGCGCAACAGCGCGGTGCCGGTGAGGATGATGGCCAGGATGGTGATGTTGTTGACGATCTGGATTACGGCCAGGAACCAGCCGCCCTCCAGGTTGGTGTTGAACAGTGCTCGGGTCGTGAGCCGTGCGGGCGCCTGGGTGGCGGCATCGGTTTGCCCGCTGTAGTTGAGCAACTCGCGCTGGAAGATCCGTCCGATGTAGCCCGCGCCCATGAACGCCTGGCTCATCGCCGTGGCATCGACGTTCACCTGCACGCCAGGCTGGCGACCGGCCAACAGGTCGGCCTGGAAGTTGGCTGGCACGTTGATCACGAAGGTGTACTGGCCGCTGTCCATCACCTTGTCCAACTGGTCATAGGCCAACGGCGCCGGTGGTTGAAACTCGGGCGGTTGCAGCGCCTCGGCCATCTGCCGTGAGAGCGCGCTGTGGTCTTCATCGACAAACGCCACGCTGGCGTTGTGCACACCGATCACCGAACCGGCGGCGGGCATGTAGATGGCGACGGTGAAGGCGTAGAACAGAAACAGCAGCAATACGCTGTCGTGACGCAGGCTGGTGAGTTCCTTGATGCCCAGCCGGAAGATGTGTGCGAGCTTGTGCATCACGCCTCCTGCTTCTTGAGCATGACCAGGCTCAACCCGGTGAACCCGATAAAGAAGCCGAACAGCGCCAGGCATTGTGGCCACAACTGGCGCAGGTCCAGGGCCTTGGTGAAGGTGCCCACGGCGATATCCAAAAAGTGCCCGGCCGGAAACAGTGCGCCCATCAAGGCGGCCGCGCCTTCCAGGGACGAGCGCGGCACGATCAGTCCGGACAACTGAATGGTTGGCAGGCTGGTGATGATCATGGTGCCGAGGATCGCCGCGATCTGGGTGCGGGTGAACGCGGAAATCAGCAGGCCCATGCTGGTCGTGGCCAGCACATACAGCAGCCCGCCAAACGCCAACGTCAGGCCGCTGCCCTTGAACGGCACACCGAACAGCCAGCGGTTCATCGCCACCAGAACCGCCAGGTTGACCAGGCTTACGGCCAGGTAGGGAGCCTGCTTGCCCAACAGGAACTCCAGGCGCGTCAGCGGTGTGGCGTAGAAGTTGGTGATCGAGCCCAATTCTTTCTCGCGCACGATGCCCAGGGCGGTGAGCATCGCCGGGATAAACGCGAGGATCAGTGCCATCACGCCCGGGCCGATGGCGTTCACGCTGACCACGTCTTGGTTGTAGCGGAAACGGGTTTCCAGTTTGGCGGCCGCCTGGGGGCTGCGGGGCAGGCTGCTCAGATCGGCCAGTTGTTGCAGGTTGCCTTGGTGCACCGCCTCCACATAGTTGCGGCTGGTTTCCGCACGAAACGGCATGCCGCCATCGAGCCACGCGGCCACGGTGGGTTGGCGACCGGCATAGAGATCGCGACCAAAGCCGGGTGGGATCTCCAGGGCCAGCTTGATTTCCGAGCGTTGCAGGCGCCGGTGCAATTCATTGGCATCCTGGATCGGCGCCTGTTCGGCGAAGTAGCGCGAGCTGCGGAAGGCTTCCAGATAGGCGCGGCTTTGTGGCGTCTGGTCCTGGTCGTAGACGGCGAAGGCGAGGTTTTCCACATCCAGGGAAATGCCGTAGCCGAAGATCACCATCATGAACATCGCGCCGAGCAGGGCGAAGGCCATGCGCACTTTGTCGCGCAGCAACTCCTTGCCTTCGCGGCTGGCCACGGCCAGCAGGCGAGACAGGCTGAAACCACGCTTGCTGGTGGGCGGTGCCTGGGTTTCGCTGACGGTTTTGGCGGACGTGGCGGGTTCGGCATCGCCTTGGGCGTGCTCCAGGCAGGTGACGAACGCGGCTTCCAGGGTGTCGCCGCTGAACTGCCGTTGCAGTGCGTCCGGCGTGTCGCAGGCGAGTACCTTGCCGGCATGCATCAGGGAGATGCGGTCGCAGCGCTGGGCTTCATTCATGAAGTGGGTAGACAGGAAGATCGTCACCCCTTGTTCGCGGGACAACTCGATCAACAGCCGCCAGAAATCATCCCGCGCCGCTGGGTCGACGCCCGAGGTGGGCTCATCGAGGATCAACACTTCCGGGCGATGCAGCACCGCCACGGCCAATGACAAGCGTTGGCGCAGGCCGAGGGGCAGCTCCCCGGACGGCTGCTCGGCCACTTCACCGAGGTCGAAACGCTGGATCAGCTCATCGATGCGCGGGCCGCTGTCGGCCTTGGGCAAATCGAACAGTTGTGCATGCAGCACCAGGTTCTGGCGCACGCTCAGTTCGCCATACAGCGAGAAGCTTTGCGACATGAAGCCCACGCGCTTGCGGGTGGCCAGGTCCTTGGCGTTCACCGGGTTGCCCAGCAACGTGGCGCTGCCTTCGGTGGCCGGCATCAGCCCGGTGAGGACTTTCATGGTGGTGGTCTTGCCGCAGCCGTTGGAGCCGAGGAAGCCGAAGATTTCGCCACGGCCGATGGCAAAGCTGACCTTGTTCACTGCCGTGAAGTCCCCGAAGCGCAGGGTCAGGTCGTGGGCTTCGATGGCGATATCGGTGTTGGCGTTTTCCCTGGGCGGGATCACCAGCGGTTGGTTGTCATGGGCGCTGTCGCCCTGGAAGTGGGTGAAGGCCTCATCCAGTTTGCCGCTGGGGGTCGCTGCCGCCAGTTCGCTGCTGAGCCCGTCGGCGATCAGCTTGCCACGGTCGAGCATCAGGCAATGTTCGAATTGCTCGGCCTCCTCCATATAGGCCGTGGCCACCAGCAGCGTCAGTTGCGGGCGCTCGCTGCGCACGGTCTCGACCAGTTCCCAGAAGCGGCGCCGCGACAGCGGGTCGACGCCGGTGGTGGGTTCGTCGAGGATCAACAAGTCCGGGTCGTGGATCAGCGCGCAGCACAGGCCGAGCTTCTGCTTCATGCCGCCGGAGAGCTTGCCGGCCGGGCGCTCGGCAAAGCGTGCAAGGTCGGTGGCCAACAGCAGGTTGTGCATGCGCTGGTCGCAGTCGGCTTTGGACAGGCCGAACAGCGTGGCAAAGAAGCGGATGTTTTCGCTGATGGACAGTTCGGGGTAGAGGTTGCCGCCCAGGCCCTGGGGCATGAAGGCGATGCGTGGGTACAGGCTGTTGCGGTGACGACGGTCGGCGATGGAGCCGCCGAGCACCTCCAGTTGGCCGTCCTGGAGCTTTTTAACCCCGGCGATCAATCCCAACAGGCTCGACTTGCCGGCCCCATCCGGGCCGATCAGACCGCAGCGCGTGCCGGTGGGCAGGCTGAAGGCAATGTCGATCAAGGCCTGCTGCTTGCCGTAACGGTGGTTGATGCCGGTGGCGTGCAGCGCCAGGCCGGTCATTGCAGGTTGGCCGGCCAGTCGATGTCAGCCATGCGCACGTAGCCGGCGCCGGGCATCCCCGGTTTGGCCTGGGGCACGGCGCTGGGTTGGGTCAGGCGCAGCTTGACGCGAAACACCAGTTTTTGGCGTTCGTCGCGGGTTTCGACTTCCTTGGGGGTAAACTGCGATTTGGCCGCGACAAAGCTGATCTTGGCCGGCAACGGTTGCTGGGGCAGGGCATCGAGCAGGATGCGTGCGTCGCTGCCAACCGTCAGGCGCCCGGTGACGGAGGCGGGCAGGTAGAGGTTCATGTACTGATCCTCGGGATCGATCAGCAACAGCACGCGTCCGCCGGCACCGAGGACCTCGCCGGGCTCGGCCAGGCGCAGCTGGATAATGCCGTCGATGGGCGCGCGCAGGCTGCTGTCGTCGATTTCGCTGGTCAACTGGGCGACCTGGGCCTGGGCGGCACCAATGGCGGCCTTTACCGAATTGACCTGGGCTTGCGCGGCGATCACGGCGGCGTTGCCGGTGTTCTGGCGGGCCTGCTGTTGGTCGATCAACTGGCTGCTGGCAAAGCCGCGCTTGTACAGCTCCTGGGTGCGCTTGAGCTCCTGGTTGGCCAGCAGTTGCTCGCTTTGGCGCAGTTGCACGTTGGCCTCGGCGGCAGCGAAGTTTTCCCTGGCGCGCAGCACTTCGGCTTCGGCCTGGGCGCGTTGGGCTTCCAGGGTGCGGGTGTCCATGCGCGCCAGCAGTTGGCCCTTGAGCACCTTGTCGCCTTCATCCACCCGCACCTCGGCCAGGCGTCCTGGGGTCTTGGCAGCGATCTGCACTTCGGTGGACTCCAGGCGGCCGTTGCCCATGCCCAAGCCTTCTGGCAGGCGGTCCTGGGTGGACTTCCAGTAACCGAAGCCGCCGGCGGCGAGCAGCAAGGCAATCAACAAAACGGCAAACAGGTGGGAGGAGCGGGGCGTGATCGACATGGGGGCATCCTGCAGCGTTAGCTTCCTAGTTTGACCGAGGCAGCCCGAGGGGGCGTTGATGCCGGTCAAATGAAGCGCAAGCCTAACCCTGTTCAGGTGCAGATGCATGCGCCGGGAGCGTGACCGCAGGGTTCTCGTCAGTGCAGTGCCAGCACCGCCGCCCATTGTTCTGCGGTGACCGGCATCACGGACAAGCGACTGCCTTTTTGTACCAGGGGCAATTCGGCGAGGGCGGTTTGCTGTTTCAGGTAGCCCAGGCCCAGCACCTTGGGAAAGGTCTGGACGTGCGCGACATTGATCGCGCTCCACGGGTTTTTCTCCGGGGTGGCCTTGGCGTCGAAGTAGTGGCTGTCCGGCTCCAGCGCGGTAGGGTCGGGGTAGGCGGCCTCGATGATTTTGCCGATGCCGGCAATCCCTGGCTCGGGGCAACTGGAGTGGTAGAAGAAAAATTGGTCACCCACCGCCATCGCCCGCAGGAAGTTGCGCGCCTGGTAGTTGCGCACCCCGTCCCAGCGCGCTTCGCCAAGCTTTTCCAGGCCGTTGATGGAGAGTTCGTCGGGCTCGGATTTCATCAGCCAGTAGGCCATTTTTGCGCTCCTGAAAAAGGCATTGGGCAAGTTGTCAGGCAATTTGATGACAAACCGACAGTCGGTTGGCGCCAAGGTTTGCGTGTTGGTTCACGTTACCGCAAAATGCCGGCCTTTAAGCTTGACGCAGCTGCAACGGACTACTTTGGAACGTTGTTGTCATCGTGTACGAGGTGCCTGAAGGGGGGCAATCGATGCAACGTAAACCGGATTTACTATGGATATTGGTGATTTTGTTTGGTCTGGGCGTCGTGACCACCGGGTATGCGCAAAGCTTGTGGTCGAACAAGACCGATGCGCCTGTTGAACTGGCTCAGCAGCAGCCGCAACCGTTCAAACGCTAACCCTCTTCAAGGCGCCGCTGCTTCCAGCGGCGTTTCTGCGACATACCACTGCTTATCGGTGACGGTGCCAGCCAATGGCACATCCCAACTGGCCTGCGCCAATCGCTCCACCTTCTGACATTCATGGGCCAGGCCCAGCAGTCTAGGCTTGCGCCAGTCTTGGCGGCGCGCCAGGTAGGCGAGGCTGCGGTCATAGAAACCGCCGCCCATGCCCAGGCGGCCACCGGCATCATCGAAGCCTACCAACGGCAGCAACACCAGATCGAGCGTCCACACCTTGCGCTGGCGTTTGGCATTGACCCGCGGCTCCAGAATGCGAAAGCGGTTGGGCAGCAGCTTTTCCCCAGGCCTCACGCGCTGGAACACCATCTTGGTTCGTGGCCAGGCGCTGAGCACCGGCAGGTAGGTGGCCTTGCCCCGTCGCTGGGCGGCGCGCAGCAGCAGACGCGGATCGATTTCACCGTCCGTCGGTAGATATAAAGAAACATGCTTGGCCCGGCGAAACAGCGGGTGCTGTGCCAGTTGCCGATACAGGCCATGGGCGGCCTGGCGCTGCTCGCTCGGCGTGAGGGCGCGGCGGGCTTTGCGCAACATGCGTCGAAGGTGCGGACGGGAAAGCGGCGCAGGTTCGGTCATGGTTTTCGGCTCATAAAACAATGCCAGTCCGGGGACTGGCATTGAGTTTGGGAATTCAGGCTCCCCGACAGAGCCGCTGTCGACTTAGCCCTTGAACCCGAAAGTTCAAGGTGGAAGATGCAGTAGGCTTTAAGGCTTTCCGTCTAGCGGACATGCACACCAGCCCAACGTGCAACTTCCAGGGTAGTGCGAATCGGCTCAGGGACATCGCCGACTGGCAAACACGCCAGGGAGTGGGGCGAGTATACCTTAAACAGTCGCGGCAATCAGCCCTTGGGTGCGTCCGAGTCGCTGGAAAGCACCAGATCAACGCGTTCGAGCAGGTCGCGTACCTGCTCGCGCGTCGAGCCGCTGGCCTGTACGTCAGGGCGTTCCTGCTTATGCAGCAGGTCGTGGGTAATGTTCAGCGCGGCCATCACGGCAATGCGGTCTGCACCGATCACTTTGCCGCTGCTGCGGATTTCACGCATCTTGCCATCCAGGTAGCGGGCGGCGCTCACCAGGTTGTTGCGCTCTTCCTGTGGACAGATGATCGAATATTCTTTGTCGAGGATCTGCACGGTGACGCTATTGCTTGAACTCATGAGTCTTGCTCCAGGGCCTTCAGGCGCGAAATCATCGATTCGACCTTACGCCGGGCGATTTCGTTTTTTTCAATGAGGTGAGCGCGTTCCTCGCGCCAGGTCTTTTCCTGAGCTAATAGGAGTCCGTTTTGACTCTTAAGTTGCTCGACCCGAGTAATTAGCAATTCGAGTCTGGCCATCAGCGCTTGCAGGTCGGTGTCTTCCATTGGGTTCCACTGGATTTTGTCTGATGAATGGCAACTGCAGGATAAACGATCTGACGCCCTCGATAGTCTTGGTACGTCTGCCGGTGCTAGGATACAGCGCTCCATTCTAGACATTGCGCCGTCTGGCGCCTAGCTCACCATGCCCATTCAGAACTCCCCGTACGATGCTTTTTCCAAACTGCTGAGCACCAGCGGTCATCCTTGCTCGCCTGCCGAACTGCACGGCGTGCTGCTCGGCCGCAGCTGCACCGGCGTTGGCTTTGATGCCGACAACTGGCTGGCCGATGTGGCCGAGCTGCTGGAAACCGAACCGACCGAAAACGTGCGTAACGCGCTGATCGGCCTGCAAGAGATGGTCAAGGGCGAGCTGACCGGTGATGACGTCACCGTGGTCCTGCTGCTGCCGACCGACGATGCACCGCTCACCGAGCGCGCCGCCGCACTCGGCCAATGGTGCCAGGGCTTCCTCCACGGTTTCGGCGTGAACGCCAGCGGCCTGGAACTGAGCACCGACGCCAAGGAAGTGCTGCAGGACCTGGCGGCCATCTCCCAGGTGCAAGACGCCCTGGAAGAGTCCGAAGACGGCGAAGGCGACTACATGGAAGTCATGGAATACCTGCGCGTCGCGCCGTTGCTGCTGTTCACCGAGACCAAGAAGTCCGCTGAGCCTGCTGCACCCAAGCCTTCGCTGCATTAAAAGAGAAAGGAAGCCAATCTGCCCATGATCCATATCCCCAAAGCGGAATACACCCGGCGCCGCAAGGCGCTCATGGCGCAGATGGAACCCAACAGCATCGCGATCCTGCCGGCCGCCGCCGTGGCGATCCGCAATCGCGATGTGGAGCATGTCTACCGCCAGGACAGCGACTTCCAGTACCTGAGCGGTTTCCCTGAACCGGAAGCTGTGATCGTGCTGATGCCCGGCCGCCAGCATGGCGAGTACGTGCTGTTCTGCCGCGAACGCAACGCCGAGCGCGAATTGTGGGACGGCCTGCGTGCGGGCACCGAAGGCGCAATCCGTGACTTTGGCGCCGATGATGCCTTCCCCATCACCGATATCGACGACATCCTGCCCGGCCTGATCGAAGGCCGCGACCGGGTGTATTCGGCCATGGGCAGCAACGCTGAATTCGATCGGCACCTGATGGAGTGGATCAACGTCATCCGCTCTAAAGCGCACCTTGGCGCCCAGCCACCGAACGAATTTGTTGCCCTGGATCATCTGCTCCACGACATGCGCCTGTATAAATCGGCGGCGGAAGTGAAGGTGATGCGCGAGGCTGCGCGCATTTCCTGCGCGGCCCACGTAAAGGCGATGCAGGCCAGTCGCGCAGGTTTGCACGAGTTCAGCCTGGAAGCCGAACTGGACTACGAATTCCGTAAGGGGGGCGCAAAGATGCCGGCCTATGGCTCCATCGTCGCCACCGGGCGCAACAGCTGCATCCTGCATTACCAGCAGAATGACGCCGTGCTCAAGGACGGCGACCTGGTGCTGATTGATGCCGGTTGCGAAATCGACTGCTACGCCAGCGACATCACGCGCACCTGGCCGGTCAACGGCAAGTTTTCAGCGGAACAGAAAGCGATCTATGAAATCGTGCTGGCCTCCCAGGAAGCCGCCTTTGCCCAGATCGCGCCGAACAAACATTGGAACCAGGCCCACGAGGCGACGGTGCAGGTCATCACTGCCGGACTGGTTAAACTGGGGTTGCTCAAGGGTGACGTCGATGAACTGATCACCAGTGAAGCCTACAAACCCTTCTATATGCACCGCGCCGGCCATTGGCTGGGGATGGATGTGCACGATGTGGGCGAGTACAAGGTGGGCGGCGAATGGCGTGTGCTGGAAGTCGGCATGGCGTTGACCGTGGAGCCGGGTATCTACATCTCGCCGGATAACCAGGCCGTAGCGAAAAAGTGGCGTGGCATTGGCGTACGTATCGAGGACGACGTGGTGGTGACCAAGCAAGGCTGTGAAATTCTGACCAGCGGCGTGCCCAAGGCTGTCGCCGAGATTGAGGCGCTGATGGCGGCGGCGCGATGAGCCGGGTCAACCTGGCGATTATCGGCGGCGGCCTGGTGGGCGCGAGCCTGGCCTTGGCATTGCAGGCGGGGGCCAAGGCGCGTGGCTGGAAGATCGTGCTGATCGAACCCTTCGCGCCCGGCGACAGCTACCAGCCGAGCTACGATGCGCGGTCTTCGGCGCTGTCCTACGGCGCCCGGCAGATTTACCAGCGCCTGGGCCTGTGGCAGCAGATCTCGCGCCGCGCCGAACCGATCAAGCAGATCCATGTGTCGGACCGTGGGCGCTTCTCCACCGCGCGCCTGTCCGCCATGGAGGAGGGCGTGCCGGCCCTCGGTTATGTGGTGGAAAACGCCTGGCTCGGCCAATGCCTGTGGCAAGGCCTGGACAAGGACGTGGTGAGCTGGCGCTGCCCGGCGGAAGTCACCCGCATGGAGCCGCTGCCCGATGGCTACCGCCTGACCCTCAACGACGAAACCGTGCTGGAGTGCGACCTCGCGGTGCTGGCCGACGGCGGTCGCTCCGGCCTGCGCGAGCAACTGGGCATTGGCGTGAAAACCCGCCCGTACAACCAGAGCGCGCTGATCGCCAACATTACCCCGAGCGAAGCCCACAACGGCGAAGCGTTCGAGCGTTTCACCGATGAAGGACCGATGGCCCTGCTGCCGCTGCCGGACAACCGTTGCGCCCTGGTGTGGACCCGTATCGGCATGGACGCACAGCGCCTGGCCAATCTCGATGAGCGCAGCTTCCTGAGTGAATTGCAGGGTGTGTTCGGCTACCGCCTGGGCACCCTCAAGCAAGTGGGCGCCCGGCACCTGTATCCGTTGACCCTGGTGGAAGCCGAAGAACAGGTACGCTCGCACCTGGCGATCCTCGGCAATGCCGCCCACAGCCTGCACCCGATTGCCGGGCAGGGGTTCAACCTGTCCCTGCGTGATGCGCACGCCTTGGCTGAGGCCTTGCTGGCCGGGCCGGCGGTACCGGGTGACCTGGCGACGTTGCAGGCTTATCGCGAGCGCCAGCGCATGGATCAGAAGTTGACCGTGGGTTTCTCTGACCAGGTCACGCGGCTGTTTGGCAGTGCACAACCGCTGGTCGCACTGGGCCGCAATATGGGCCTGCTGGGCCTGGACCTGTTGCCGCCGGCCAAGCGTTGGTTCGCCCGTCAGGCCATGGGCCTGGGTACCCGTCCCGATGCGTAAGTGGCTGGTTGAACGGTTGGGCAAGGCGCGGTTGTTGCGTTGGGTCATGACCCTGTACCCGCCGTACCTGGGCGCTGGCGTCAGCGTGCAGCACATGAGCGCCGATTTTCGTCACGTCAAAGTGCGTATGGGCCTGGGCTGGTACAACCGCAACTACGTCGGCACGCAATTCGGCGGCAGCCTGTATTCGATGGTCGACCCGTTCTACATGCTGATGTTGATGGAGAACCTGGGCCGCGATTACATCGTGTGGGACAAGGCCGCGAGCATCGACTTCATTTCGCCGGGCAAGGGCCCGGTGTATGCCGAATTTTCCATCGACGAGGCCTTGCTGGATGAGGTGCGTCGACAGACCGGAGGTGGCGAGAAGTACTTGCCCCACCTCAAGGTGCAGATTCATGACGGCTCCGGCACTCTGGTGGCGCGGGTCGACAAAACCCTTTACGTGCGGCGCAAGCCGCCAGCGAGGCAGGCTTAAAGCATGGACATGCGCGCAGATGTGCTGATTGTCGGGGCCGGAATGGTCGGAAGCGCCCTGGCGCTGGCGTTGCAGGGCAGTGGCCTGCAAGTGTTGCTGCTCGACGGCAGCCCGCTGAGCGTCAAGCCGTTCGACCGCGCGGCGGCCTTCGAACCGCGTGTAAGCGCTTTGTCGGCTGCCAGCCAACGCATTCTCGAGCGCCTCGGTGTGTGGGATGGCATCGTTGAACGACGCGCCAGCCCCTACGGCGAGATGCAGGTGTGGGACGGCAGCGGCACCGGGCAGATCCACTTTTCGGCCGCCAGCGTGCATGCCGAAGTGCTCGGGCATATCGTCGAGAACCGGGTGGTCCAGGATGCCTTGCTTGACCGTCTGCACGACTGCGACCTGGGCCTGCTGGCGAATGCGCGCCTGGAGCAGATGCGTCGCTCCGGCGATGACTGGCTGCTGACCCTGGCCGATGGACGCAAATTGCGCGCACCGCTGGTGGTGGCCGCCGACGGCGCCAATTCCGCCGTGCGCCGCCTGACCGGTACCCCCACACGTGAGTGGGACTACCTGCATAACGCCATCGTTACCAGCGTGCGCAGCAGTCAGTCGCACCGGCGCACGGCCTGGCAACGCTTCACCGACACCGGCCCGCTGGCGTTTTTGCCGCTGGAGCGGGACGGGCAGGAGGACTGGTGCTCAATCGTCTGGTCGACTACGCCGGCCGAATCCGAACGCCTGATGGCGTTGGATGATGAAGGCTTCTGCCGTGAGCTGGAGCGCGCCTTTGAAGGGCGCCTTGGCCGCGTGGTCAGCGCCGATCCGCGTGTGTGCGTGCCTTTGCGCCAACGTCACGCCAAACGCTATGTGGCCGAGGGCCTGGCGTTGATCGGCGACGCGGCCCATGTCATCCACCCATTGGCCGGGCAGGGCGTCAACCTGGGGTTCCTCGATGCGGCGGTGCTGGCCGAAGTGTTGTTGTCGGCCACCGAACGCGGTGAACGTCTGGCCGATGTGAAGGTGCTCAGCCGTTACGAGCGCCGACGCATGCCGCATAACCTGGCCCTGATGGCGGCGATGGAGGGTTTTGAGCGCTTGTTCCAGGCCGATCAACTGCCGCTGCGCTGGCTGCGCAATGCTGGCTTGAAGATGGTCGACCAGATGCCCGAAGCCAAGGCCGTGTTTGTGCGCCAGGCCCTCGGGTTGACCGGCGATCTGCCGGACCTCGCCAAGCCCTGATACGGCCATGCAACATTTGGTAACGGCTGCGCCGAGCGTTACCAAATGTGAGTCCCTATCATTTGCGCCTATTTTGCAAATGAGAGACCGCACCCATGTTGGCACCCAAGCGCCTCCTGACTGCCCTGGCACTCACCCTGATCGGCAGCACCACCGTGCAGGCAGCCGACGAGGTGGTGGTCTACTCCTCGCGTATCGACGAGCTGATCAAGCCGGTGTTCGACGCCTACACCCAAAAGACCGGTGTACAGGTGAAGTTCATCACCGACAAGGAAGCCCCGCTGATGCAGCGCATCAAGGCCGAGGGCGAAAACGCCACCGCCGACCTGCTGCTCACCGTTGATGCCGGCAACCTCTGGCAGGCCGAGCAGATGGGCATCCTGCAACCGTTCACTTCCCCGGTGATCGACAAGAACATTCCTCTGCAATATCGCTCTTCGGCTCACGCCTGGACTGGTTTGAGCCTGCGCGCGCGGACCATCGCCTATTCCACCGACCGGGTGAAACCGGGTGACCTGACCACGTACGAAGCCTTGGCCGACAAGCAGTGGGAAGGCCGCCTGTGCCTGCGCACGGCGAAAAAGGTTTACAACCAGTCGCTGACTGCCACCCTGATCGAAACCCACGGCGCGGCCAAGACCGAAGAAATCGTCAAGGGCTGGGTGAATAACCTGTCCACCGACGTGTTCTCGGATGACATTGCCGTGCTGGAGGCGATCAACGCCGGGCAGTGCGACGTCGGGATCGTCAACACCTACTACTATGGCCGCTTGCACAAGCAGAAGCCGGACCTGGCGGTGAAGCTGTTCTGGCCGAATCAGGGCGACCGTGGCGTGCACGTGAACCTTTCGGGCATCGGCTTGACCAAGCACGCGCCACACCCGGAAGCCGCCAAGGCGCTGGTGGAGTGGATGACCACGCCTGAGGCGCAGAAGATCTTTGCCGATGTGAACCAGGAATTCCCGGCCAACCCGGCGGTACCGCCGTCGGCTGAAGTGGCGACCTGGGGCAAGTTCGTGGCGGATACATTGCCGGTGGAAGTGGCGGGCAAACGCCAGGCTGAAGCCATTCGCCTGATGGATCGGGCGGGCTGGAACTAAGTACAATTTGTAGGGCGCTGCAGATCCGAAGGTGGGAGGGGGCAAGCCCAAATGCCAGTCAGTCAAGCGTACATCGCCTCCTGTAGGAGCGAGCTTGCTCGCGAAAGACGTCAACGATAACGCGTGCTTCCTGAATGAACGCGGCGCCTGTGAGTTTTTCGCGAGCAAGCTCGCTCCTACAAAAAGCCTTAACTGACTGGCATTAGGGCTTGCCCCCTCCCACATTGAATTGTGGTGATTTGAAGATATTCATTATTGAGAACCCACCCTTGGCCCACCCCGCTCAACGCCGCTGGTACCTGCCGGTCTTCACCGTCGCTGCCCTGGTGCTGCTGCCGCTGAGCGTGCTGTTGCTGTCCTGGCAAAGCATCGACGCGCAAATCTGGTCCCACCTCTGGGAAACCCAGATGCCACGCCTGTTGGGTAACACCCTGACCCTGGTGCTGGGTGTCGGCGTTGGGGTAACGCTGTTGGGCGTAAGCCTGGCCTGGCTCACCAGCCTCTGCGAATTCCCTGGTCGGCGCTGGCTCGACTGGGCGTTGATGCTGCCCTTTGCCATTCCCGCCTATGTGCTGGCCTTCGTGTTTGTCGGCCTGCTGGATTTCTCCGGTCCCGTGCAGACTCTGCTGCGCGAATGGTTCGGCAGTGGCTTGCGTCTGCCACGGGTGCGCTCCACCAGTGGGGTGATCATCGTGTTGGTGCTGGTGTTCTATCCCTATGTGTACCTGCTGGCGCGCAGCGCATTCCTCGCCCAGGGCAAGGGCTTGATGGAAGCCGCGCGCGTGTTGGGACAATCGCCCTGGCAAGCGTTCTGGCGCGTCGCGCTGCCCATGGCGCGACCGGCGATTGGCGCTGGCGTGGCCCTGGCATTGATGGAGACCCTGGCGGATTTCGGTGCGGTCTCGGTGTTCAACTTCGATACCTTCACCACCGCCATCTACAAGACCTGGTACGGCTTTTTCAGCCTGTCCAGCGCGGCCCAACTGGCCAGCCTGTTGCTGCTGGTGGTGATGCTGGTGCTGTACGGCGAGCGTCGTGCCCGGGGCGCCAGTCGGCCCAGCAACGAGCGACCCCGGGGTAAGGCGTTGTACCACTTGAAGGGGCTCAAGGCGGTAGCGGCCAGTGGGTGGTGTGGCCTGGTGTTCGCCTGTGCCTTTGTCATCCCGGTGCTGCAACTGGTTGCCTGGTTCTGGCAGCGTGGCCGGTTCGATCTGGATGAACGCTATTCGGGCCTGATCGTCCACACCCTTTACCTGGGCGGCATTGCGGCGCTGATCACGGTCAGCGTGGCGCTGGTGCTGGCGTTCGCCAACCGCCTGGCGCCGACCCGGGCGATTCGCTCCGGTATCAGCCTGGCCAATGTCGGCTATGCCTTGCCGGGCTCGGTGCTGGCGGTGTCGATCATGCTGGCGTTCAGTTACCTGGATCGTGAACTGGTGGTGCCGCTGTCCGGCTGGCTCGGAGGGGCGGGCAAGCCACTGTTGCTGGGCAGTCTGTCGGCGCTGGTGCTGGCGTATCTGGTGCGCTTTCTGGCCGTGGCCTACGGGCCGCTGGAAAACAGCCTGGCGCGCATCCGGCCTTCTTTGCCGGAAGCTGCGCGTAGTTTGGGCGTGAGTGGCCCGCGACTGTTTTGCAAAGTGTATCTGCCGCTATTGCTGCCTGGCACCCTGAGTGCCGCACTGCTGGTGTTTGTGGATGTGCTCAAGGAAATGCCCGCGACCCTGCTGATGCGCCCGTTCGGCTGGGACACGCTGGCGGTGCGGATCTTTGAAATGACCAGCGAAGGTGAGTGGGCGCGGGCCTCTCTGCCTGCGTTGACGCTGGTGTTGGTGGGGCTGCTGCCGGTCATTGGGCTGATCCGACGTTCCGCTCGACCAATCGGTTAGGTGCCAGTCCTACGGCTTGCGGCTACAATGCGCGGCATTCGGTGCGGTCTGTCCTTCGGGGCGAGTCGCTGTGCGTGGCTGCAGGCCTTGTAATTCAAGGCGTCCAGTGCGAGCAACGACACTGCGCACCTTCGCCAAGCCCGGAAGGAGAAACCCATGGGACAGCGCACGCCTCTGTACGACCTGCATCTCGCCCTCGGCGCGAAAATGGTCGATTTTGGCGGTTGGGATATGCCTTTGCATTACGGCTCGCAAGTTGAGGAGCACCATCAGGTGCGGCGCGACTGCGGGGTGTTCGATGTATCTCACATGACCGTGATCGATGTCACCGGCCCCCAGGCCAAGGAATGGCTGCAGCACTTGCTGGCCAATGATGTCGAGCGTTTGCACGGCTGTGGCCGTGCGTTGTACAGCGCCATGCTCAACGAGCAGGGTGGCGTGGTGGATGACATGATCGTCTACCGCACCGAGGCCGGATACCGGCTGGTGGTCAACGCCGCCACCCGTGACCAGGACTTGGCCTGGATGCAGGCGCAACTTGGCAGCTATCAAGTGCAACTGCATGAGCGGCCTGAGTTGGCCATGCTCGCCATCCAAGGTCCCCATGCCCGGCAGAAGATTGCCGAGTTGGTCACTCAGTCTCGCGGCACCCTGATCCACCAGCTCAAGCCCTTTGAAGGCCAGGCTGACGGTGATTGGTTTATCGCGCGCACGGGTTACACCGGCGAAGACGGCTTGGAAATTGTCCTGCCGGCCGATCAGGCGCCGGGTTTTTTCAACGATCTGGTGGGTGCGGGTATTTCACCCATAGGCCTTGGCGCGCGGGACACCCTGCGGCTGGAAGCCGGCATGAACCTGTACGGCCAGGATATCCATCAGGACGTTTCGCCCCTGGCGGCCAACATGGCCTGGAGCATCGCTTGGGAGCCTGCTGAGCGAAATTTCATCGGGCGTGCGGCGCTGGAAGCCGAGTTGGCGGCCGGCGTGCAGTTCAAACTGGTCGGGCTGGTACTGGAAGAACGTGGGGTTTTACGCGCTCACCAGGTGGTTCGCATCGCCAATGTTGGCGAAGGAGAGATCACCAGTGGTAGTTTCTCTCCTACGCTGAGCAAATCCATTGCCCTGGCGCGCGTACCGACGGCGACTGCCGATCGGGCCGAAGTGGAAATCCGCGGCAAGTGGTACCCAGTTCGAGTGGTCAAACCGACCTTCGTGCGCCATGGCAAAACGTTGATCTAACCCTTTCCGGCAGGCCAATGGCTGCTGACATTTCTTCTTGAGGACACAGACTATGAGCGATATCCCTGCCGACCTGCGTTTTGCCAGCAGTCACGAATGGGCCCGTCTGGAAGCTGACGGTACCGTCACCGTCGGGATCTCCGACCATGCCCAGGAAGCTTTGGGTGATGTGGTGTTTGTTGAGTTGGCCGAAGTTGGCGCCAAGTTTGACGCTGAGGGCCAGGCGGGTGTGGTTGAGTCGGTGAAGGCTGCTTCGGATATCTACGCCCCGGTTGCCGGCGAAGTGATGGCCGTCAACGAGGAGCTGAGCGGTAGCCCTGAGCTGCTGAACTCCGACCCATACGGCGCTTGGATCTTCAAGCTCAAGCCAAGCAACCCGGCTGATCTGGAAAAACTGCTGGATGCTGCTGGCTACAAAGCCGCCATCGGCGAGTAACCGAAACACCCATGTGGGAGGGAGCAAGCTCCCTCCCACATTCAATCGTCGTGAGCCGTGAGTGTTCAGTTCGCCTTCAGGACTGCCTTTACTGCCGCCACCGACCGCTCGACATCTGCCTCTGTCATCGCCGTAAACATCGGCAACGACACGATCAAACGTCCAACCTTTTCCGCTACCGGGAACATCCCTTCCTTGAACCCCTGTGCCCGATACAGGCTCAGCAGGTGAATCGGCGGGTAGTGATAGCCAATGCCAACACCTTGTGCCTGCATTTTCTCCATGAAGGTCGCGCGGGCGGGCAGGCCGTCCTGGCGCTCCGGCAGCACCAACTGGAACAGGTGCCAGTTGCTGTTTTCGAAGTCAGCCGGCGGCAGTTGCGCGCCGTACTTTTCTTCGAAATCACTGCCGAAACATTCGAAGTAGTGTTGTGCCAGGTGCTGGCGATGGGCGGTGATCTTCTCGATGTGGGCGAACTGCCCCAGCCCGATGGCTGCAGCGATGTCGGTCATATTGAACTTGCCGCCCAGCACATCCACGTCCAGGCCGTCGAAGCCGGTACGCGTAACGCCCTGCAGGCGGTATTTTTCCGCCAGGCGGGCTTCTTCGGCATTGTTCAACACCAGGCAACCGCCCTCGGAAGAGGTGATGTTCTTGTTAGCCTGGAAGCTGAACGACACAAAATCGCCGGTGGCACCGATGCGTTCGCCGTCCCAGCTGGAGCCCAGGGCCTGGGCGGCATCTTCGACGATGCGCAGGTTGTACTTGTTGGCCAGCGCGTACAGCATCGGCATGTCCAGGGGCAGGCCGGCCAGGTACACCGGGATGATCGCCTTGGTGCGCGGGGTAATTGCGGCCTCCACCTGGGCCAGGTCGATATTGCGGGTGACCGGGTCGATATCGGCAAACACCGGTGTGGCCCCCACCTCCAAAATCACGTTGGCCGTGGCCACCCAGGAGATCGGTGTGGTAATCACTTCATCCCCAGGCCCGATACCGGCGATACGCAGGGCGATTTCCATGGTGCAGGTGCCGGAGTTGAATGTGCGCACCGGTCGGCCGCCAAAGTATTCCGATAGCTGCGCCTCAAACGCCTGCACTTTGGGTCCGCTGGTGATCCAGCCCGAGCGCAGTACATCGCCGACCGCCGAGATGGTGGCTTCATCGATGGTAGGTTTGGAGAACGGCAGAAAGGGCTGTTGGCTCATAACGACGAAGGCATCCGTTTCAGATTGACGATGAGTAAGCGAGGGCTCAGTACCGGCATGGTGGCACGGCCAGACTGAATATAGCCTGTCACCTGTGAATGAATCGTCACCGTACGGACAAAAAAATGCCGCTTTAAAAGCGGCATTTTTCAGAGTGAGGGAATCACTCGGTGACAGCATTCTTCGCGAGAATGGCGTTGGCCAGCTCCATATCCGTGGCCTGCAGGCCAGGGTTATCGGCGCGGACTTTCTGCATCGCAGCTTCCAGGTACGGGCCACGGATGCCGCCGTCACTGGCAACAAAGCTGCCGGCGTCGTCTTGTGCGGCGACCACCAGCTTGTGGTCCTTGAAGGTCAGGTACGTCGAGCCGGTAGTGGCGCCCGACGAGATGACATTGCGCCAGAAGCTGTCGGCCATTGCTGAACCGACAGGAAGGGAAAGCACGGCAAGCGTTGCGACAGCATATTTGAGACGCATGATGGGTGACTCCGGGTGGGTTATCTGTACATTATGATTGTAGTTAGCCCGGTCGAGTTCCCTCGGCGACTAAACAGTTTCCACCTTCAAAATCACACCTTCCTGACCAATCACCCGTACTTGGGCGCCTACAGGGCTGTCCGGGCCGGTGACCATCCACACGCCATCGCCGACTTTTACCTTGCCTCGGCCATCCACAATTGCCTGGTGCACCACGAAGGTGCGACCGATCAGTTCCGAACCGCGTTCGTTCAGCCCCGGCTGGTCGCTGGCTTTGGCACTGCTGCGCTGACGTTTCCACCAGTACACCGCCGTTAATATCGACAACACAGCGAACAGCAACAGTTGCCATTCCAAGCCGAGCGGCGGCACTAAAAACTTGATCACGCCCACCGCTGCCGCTGCGATACCCATCCACAGCAGGTAACCACCTGCGCCGAATACTTCCAGAATCAATAGCACCGTACCCAGCGCCAGCCAATCCCAGAACGAAAGATGTTGCAGGAAATCCCACATGGCGATGGCCTCAACCTTTCTTGCTGTCGAACGTTGCCTTGACGATCTCGCCGATACCGCCGACCGCACCGATCACCTGGCTCGCTTCCAGCGGCATCAGGATCACTTTGCTGTTATTGGCCGATGCCAGCTTGCCGAGGGCATCGATGTATTTCTGTGCGACGAAGTAGTTGATGGCCTGCACGTTGCCGGTGGCGATCGCTTCGGAAACGACCTGGGTCGCACGGGCTTCTGCCTCTGCCTGGCGCTCGCGGGCTTCAGACTCCAGGAACGCGGCCTGCCGGCCACCTTCGGCTTCCAGGATCTGCGCCTGCTTCTTGCCCTCGGCAGTCAGGATCGCCGACGCCCGCAGGCCCTCGGCCTCAAGGATCTGTGCACGCTTGATCCGCTCGGCTTTCATCTGCCCAGACATGGCGGCCATCAGGTCGGCGGGTGGGCTGATGTCCTTGATCTCGATCCGGGTGATCTTGATACCCCATGGCGCCGTGGCTTCATCGACGGTGCGCAGCAGCTTTTCGTTGATACCGTCGCGCTGGCTGAGCATGGCATCCAACTCCATGGAGCCGAGCACCGTGCGGATATTGGTTTGCAGCAGGTTGCGGATGGCATGTTCGAGGTTGTTGACCTCGTAGGCGGCCTGGGCGGTATTGACCACCTGGAAGAAGCACACGGCGTCGATCTGCACGGTGGCGTTATCGGCGGTGATCACTTCCTGTGGCGGAATATCCAGCACGCTTTCCATCACGTTGATCTTGCGACCGATGCGGTCCATGACCGGGATGATGATGTTCAGGCCTGGCTTGAGGGTGTTGGTGTAGCGGCCGAAACGCTCGACGGTCCACTGGTAGCCCTGAGGCACCACCTTGAAGCCCATGAACAGGATGGCGGCGGCCAAGCCCACGAAAAGAAGCAGGACGGTTCCGATCTGCATAATGATTCCCTATCTGATGGTGTCAGTTAAACGAACGTTCGGCTGAGTGTAACGGTCTTGTCACCGATAAGAACGGTTTCAGCACGTGGTACTCAACGGATTTGTTACCGAATCCCCAGGCGTCGCGCGCAGCACTTCGACCATCGTGGTCAGTCCTGCCTGTACTTTCCCGATGCCGGCCATGCGCAGGCTGCACATGCCTTGCGTAACCGCCGCCCGACGTAGGGACTGCACGTCGGTCCCGGGCACGATCAGGGCCTTGAGCGATTCATCCAGCACCATGATCTCGTAGACCCCAGCGCGCCCGCGAAACCCGCTGTTTCGACATTCCGCACACCCAACCGCCTCGTGGGCATCGCCCGCCGCCCGCTTGCAATGGGGGCATAACAGCCGCACCAAGCGCTGTGCCATCACCCCCAACAATGTGGCCTTGATCAAATAATGAGCAATGCCCAGTTCCTGTAAGCGGCTGATGGCGCTGGGCGCATCGTTGGTGTGCAGCGTCGAGAGCACCAAGTGCCCGGTCAGTGCGGCCTGGATCGCCATTTCGGCGGTTTCCTGGCCGCGGATCTCGCCGATCATGATGATGTCCGGATCCTGGCGCAGCAGGGCTCGGATGCCGCTGGCGAAGGTCAGGTCGATATTGTGTTGCACCTGCATTTGGTTGAACGCCGGCTCGACCATTTCGATTGGGTCTTCCACGGTGCAGAGGTTGATCTCCCGGTTCGCCAGTTGCTTGAGCGTGGTGTAGAGGGTGCTGGTCTTGCCCGAGCCGGTAGGGCCCGTGACGAGGATGATGCCGTTGGTCTGGCGGGTCATGGCATGCCATCGCTGTTGGTCCTCGGCGGACAAACCGAGCTGGTCAAAGTCCTTGAGCAGCACCTGCGGATCGAAAATCCGCATCACCAGTTTTTCCCCAAAGGCGGTGGGCAGGGTCGACAGACGCAACTCGACTTCTGCGCCCGCGGGACTTTTGGTCTTGACCCGACCATCCTGGGGTTTGCGTTTTTCCGCCACGTTCATGCGGCCCAGGCTTTTCAGGCGGCTTACCACCGCCATCGTCACCTGGGGCGGAAATTGATAAACGTCGTGCAGCAGCCCATCGATGCGAAAGCGCATGCGGCCTTGTTCACGGCCCGGCTCGATATGAATATCGCTGGCCCGCTGGGCAAAGGCGTACTGCAACAGCCAGTCGACGATATTGACGATATGCGCGTCGTTGGCGTCCGGTTCCTGCTCGCCGGCGCCGAGGTTGAGCAACTCGAAATTGCCAGGCGCTGCGACCTTTTGATCGGCACTGCTGACGGACTTCGCCAACCGGTAAAATTCGTTGATACAACGCTGAATGTCCTGGGGGTTGGCAACCACGCGCTTGATCGAGCGCTTGAGCACCTGTGCCAGTCCTGACTCCCAACGGGTGACGTGGGGCTGGGCGCTGGCAACGGTGACGGTTTGCGCGTCCACGGCCACTGCAAGGATGCTGTGGCGCTGGGCAAACGCGTGGGACATCAGCGGCACCACCGCTGCGACATCGATCTTCAGCGGGTCGATACGCCAATAGGGTTGCCCGACATGCCGAGCCAGCCATTGGGTCAGGGTTTCCAGGGAAGGCCCATGGGCAGCGATGCATTCCAGCGGATGCTGGGCGTTGCCGGCTGGCAGCGCGGATAAGCGCTGAGCGATGTCGGCAGTGATCAACCCTGCCTCGACCAAGGCCGGAAGCAATTGATGCAGTTCCAATCGGTGCTCAACAGACATGAAGGTCTTCCTGGGTAGCCTCGAACGAAATTTCAGGCTAGCCGCACCTCGGATATCCTCCTCCCAGGGTATGTTGCAGGCCTTTACTGAGCGGCCACCGCCACTGCTTCAGGCCCCACGCAATCAGCTGGCCACACTTGCAGCGTGCACACGCTGATCAGGTTTCGAATCTTTTCCCCGATGACTTGGGCCCGGTGCCAGCTCAGGCCATCCATCACGATATCGATACTCAGCAGGTCTTCTTTGCGGTCAACGGTGACCTGGCTCGGCGTCAAGAACTGCAACGCAAAATAGTTGAGTACGCGGCACAGCACATCAGGCTCCGCCTCGGCGATGATCTGGTAACGCGCCTGGCAATGGGTGCTGGTGACACACCACGCATCGACGCGGCTCAGGGTGTGGGTGGTTTCGACGGCATGCATGCTGACTCTCCAGATTCGACTGGAGAAATTTTTACATTCGCTTCGGGAGATTTCTTATCTAAAATGAGCCAGATTTGCCAGTAATCGAATAGATCAATTCAAGAAAGCACCATTAAAAGGTATTTCTATGCATAGCGAGTTGGACGCCTACGATCGCCGCATCCTGGCCCTGCTGCAAGAGGACGCCTCGCTGTCGAGCGCACAGATCGCCGAACAGGTCGGCCTGTCCCAGTCGCCGTGCTGGCGGCGCATCCAGCGGCTCAAGGAGGAAGGGGTAATTCGCGGCCAGGTCACCCTGCTGGATCGCAAGAAGATCGGCCTCAATACGCAGATTTTTGCCGAGGTCAAACTCAACGCCCACGGTCGATCCAACTTCACCGAGTTCACCGAAGCGATTCGTGGGTTCCCTGAAGTATTGGAGTGCTATGTGCTGATGGGGGCGGTGGATTTTCTGCTGCGCATCGTGACGTCGGACATTGAGGCGTACGAGCGGTTTTTCTTTGAGAAGCTGTCGATGGTGCCGGGCATTCAGGAGGTCAACTCGATTGTGGCCTTGTCTGAGATCAAGTCGACCACCAGCTTGCCAGTATTGCGCTGACCAGACCGGCGTCATTGGGGGCAAGCCGATTCGACTTGCCCCCGCTGGCGATATTACAGGCGCAGGAGGGTCTTCCAGGCACGGTTCTGATACACCGCAATCGCCTGATGCATGCGCGCATCCAGCGACTCGTCGGTGATCGGCTGGTTGGCCAGTTGCACCAACTTGTTCAGCTCGCCGTACAAGCGGTCCAGCTCCGCAATGTCCACCACGTTACGCGCGTGGTGCAGCCAGGCCTGGATGCGCTCGATGCGTGGCAGTTGCTCGGCCAGGTCTTCCGGTTGCTGCTGGTAGCGCGGCAGTTGCAGGGCGACGGCATCGTCGGCCAGCAGGCGCGGCAGCCAGTTGGTGATTTGCGCGGCGCCCTGGCGGTTGCCGCGCACATTGCGGTCGGCGGTCCAGGAGCGGGCCAGCAGCCAGCGGGAGGTGTTCAGTGAGAACAGGCCCCAGCGTACGTCTTCCAGTTCTTCGGCGAACTGTTCTGGAGCGGCTTTACGGATATCTTCGTCGTCGTCACCGGCCTGGACCAGCGGGCGCCAGTCTTCCAGCAAGGCATCCAGGGCGCTGCGCAGTTCGCTGGTGGATTGACGCGGTGCGGCCTGGCCGAGGCTGCCAATCAGGGCGCGCAGTTCGCCGAGGTTGTCGACCCAGTTCTGCAGCAGGCGCCAGTGACCATTGAAACGGTATTGCTCGGCCAGGCGCTGGCTGCTGCCCAGCAGGTGCCACATGATTGCGGCGAAGGCATCGTCCAGCGGCATTTCGGCGTGGATCTGCGGCGCCGGCAGGCTCAAGGAGTAGCTGCTGGCGTCATACAGGCGGTAGCCGCGCTCGGCCTTGCTGATGTCACACGGCATCAGGGCCAGGGTCGCGGCCAGCTCGGCGGCCAGTTCCAGCAGGGCCGCCGGTTCGCCTTCGCGCAGTTCCAGTTCCAGCTCGCAGATTTCTTCTTTCTGCTTGCCGACCACCACATGGCCCAGGTCCAGGGCGGCTTCGATCACCACCTTGGCCTTGCCACGGCCCCAGGCGATTTCGGCGCGTTCGCGTACAAAGTCGGTGGTGAAGATCGGCTTGAGGGTCTTTTTGTCCAGCTCGGCCAGTTGCTCGGGCCAGCACTCGCCGTCGAGCTTCTTCACGTCGAGCTTGGCTTTGGGCAGGTCCCAGTTGTACTCATTGCGTTCCGACAAGCCGGCGACGCTTTGGCCACGGGTCTTGAGGGTCTGGATAATGTCGTCACCGTCCTTGCGCAGGCGCAGGGCGACTTTGGCCTGGGCCAGGTCACGTTCAGGGGTGTCGAAGTACTGGTTCATCAACTCACGGCGTTCCCAGCCACTTTTGTTGCGTTTTTTCAGTAGCGGGTGCTCACGCAGCGCAGCGAGTGTTTCGCGGCTGACGCGGAGCTTGATTTCGGTTTCTTTCTGCATGGCCGGAAAATCCAGGATCGGGAGCGCAGCCGGGAAAAAGAGTGGCTGCCAAGGTCGTGCAGTGTACAGGACTGAGCCCGGCAACGTGCCGCAACGGTTTATTGTGTCGTGCAGATGCCTCTATAGTGGGGCTCATCCGGGAAGTTGGGAGACCGCGTATGCCGTTACCGTCCATGAAAGAGCAGTTCGCCGCGTTGATTGCCGCGCCTTCGGTGAGTTGTACCCAAGCGTCTCTCGACCAGACCAATCGTCCGGTGATCGATTTGCTCGCCAGTTGGTTGGGCGATCTGGGTTTCTCCATCGACATCCAGCCCGTGAGCCCCGGCAAATTCAACCTGCTGGCCAGTTTCGGCACTGGCCCCGGCGGCCTGGTGTTGGCCGGCCATAGCGATACCGTTCCTTATGACGCTGCGCTGTGGAAGACCGATCCGCTCAAGCTGACGGAAGTCGACGGCCGCTGGGTAGGATTGGGCAGTTGCGACATGAAGGGTTTTTTCGCGCTGGCGATTGAAGCGGTGTTGCCGTTGCTGGATCAACCGTTCAAGCAACCGCTGCTGATCCTCGCCACCTGCGATGAAGAAAGCTCCATGTCCGGTGCTAGGGCATTGGCCGAAGCCGGTCGTCCATTGGGCCGCGCCGCGGTGATCGGCGAACCCACCGGCCTCAAGCCGATCCGCCTCCACAAAGGCGTGATGATGGAGCGCATCGACATTCTCGGCCAAAGTGGCCATTCGTCGGATCCAAGCCTGGGCCACAGCGCCCTGGAAGCCATGCATGACGCCATCGGCGAGCTGCGCGGCCTGCGCCTGGCCTGGCAGCGCGAGTACCGCAACGCGCAATTCAGCGTGCCGCAACCGACCATGAACTTCGGCTGTATCCATGGTGGCGACAACCCCAACCGTATCTGCGGCCAGTGCTCCCTGGAATTCGACCTGCGACCTTTGCCGGGCATGGACCCCGAAGTGCTGCGTGCGGCGATCCGGCAAAAGCTCGAACCGCTGGCCGAGCGCCATAAAGTCAAGATCGACTACGCGCCGTTATTCCCTGCAGTGCCGCCGTTCGAACAGGCTGAAGACGCCGAGCTGGTGCGGGTCGCGGAACGATTGACCGGGCATCGTGCCGAAGCAGTAGCGTTCGGCACCGAAGCGCCTTATCTTCAGCGCCTTGGTTGTGAAACCCTGGTGCTGGGCCCTGGCGATATTGCGTGTGCCCACCAACCCGGCGAGTACCTCGAAATGTCACGCTTGACGCCTACAGTGCGTCTATTGCGGGAACTGATCGAACATTACTGCCTGAAACCTGCGTAAATTAACCCCTGTCCATTCGTACATAAGGAGAGCGAGCGTGTCGCCAAGCCTGTTCCGACGATAACCATCAGCCCGCTGTGCGTTTTCACGACTCATCCTTTTTCGGCTGCTTCTTATTACAGGCCCAGGTTCCATGCCCGACTACGTTAATTGGCTTCGTCACGCTTCGCCCTACATCAATGCCCACCGCGACTGCACCTTTGTCGTCATGCTGCCGGGCGATGGTGTGGATCATCCGAACTTCGGCAATATCGTCCACGACCTGGTGCTGCTCCACAGCCTGGGCGTGCGCCTGGTGCTGGTGCACGGATCGCGCCCGCAGATCGAAGCGCGCCTTGAAGCGCGCGGCCTGATCCCGGCGTATCACGAAGGTATGCGCATCACCGATGCGGCGACGCTGGAGTGCGTCATCGACGCGGTCGGCCACCTGCGTATCGCCATCGAAGCGCGCTTGTCGATGGACATGGCCTCGTCGCCGATGCAGGGCTCGCGCCTGCGGGTGGCCAGCGGCAACCTGGTGACGGCACGTCCTATCGGCGTGCTGGAAGGCGTGGACTATCACCACACCGGCGAAGTGCGCCGGGTCGACCGCAAAGGCATCAATCGCCTGCTGGACGAGCGCTCGATTGTGCTGCTGTCGCCCCTGGGCTATTCGCCTACGGGTGAGATCTTCAACTTGGCCTGCGAAGACGTCGCCACCCGCGCCGCCATTGACCTGGGGGCCGATAAGTTGCTGCTGTTCGGTGCCGATCTCGGCCTGATCGATGAAAATGGCCGCCTGGTGCGTGAGTTGCGTCCGCAGCAAGTACCAGCGCACCTGCAACGCCTGGGCAGCAGTAACTACCAGTCCGAATTGCTCGATGCGGCGGCCGAGGCTTGCCGGGGCGGGGTAGGGCGCAGCCATATCGTCAGCTACGCCGAAGACGGCGCGTTGCTCACCGAGCTGTTTACCCGCGATGGCGGCGGTACGCTGGTGGCCCAGGAGCAATTCGAACTGGTGCGCGAGGCGGCGATTGAAGACGTCGGCGGCCTGCTCGACCTGATCAGCCCCTTGGAAGAGCAGGGCATCCTGGTACGCCGCTCGCGGGAAGTGCTGGAGCGTGAGATCGAGCAGTTCAGCGTGGTGGAGCGCGAAGGCATGATCATCGCCTGTGCGGCGTTGTATCAGATCGCCGATTCGGACGCGGGTGAACTGGCGTGCCTGGCGGTGAACCCGGAGTATCGCCATGGCGGGCGCGGTGATGAGCTGCTTGAGCGCATCGAGACGCGTGCCCGTGCCCAGGGGTTGAAGACCTTGTTCGTGCTTACCACACGCACTGCCCACTGGTTCCGTGAGCGCGGTTTTGTGCCGAGCAGCGTAGACCGTCTGCCATCCGCGCGGGCGTCGCTCTACAACTACCAGCGTAACTCGAAGATTTTCGAGAAGGCCTTGTAAAGCCCTACCCCCCCAAGTCACTGGGCAGGCTCGTGTAAGAGCCTGCCCGCGTCGCAGGCCAATCTGGCGTGCCGTCACGCACGACTAAAGTTTAAGAATTCTTGATCTGACGCCGATAACAGGATGGCGGATACGGATAGATTGTGGGAGCCCACAAACACTTGAATCGTCGAATGGGCGGCTTTGACACCAAAAGAAACTATTAGTGACACAAAAACTGTAACAAATTGACGGGAGGATGTGCCTTTGGCCATCATGGCGTCGCCTTTTTGATCGTGGGTGACGTATGCGGCAGACCGGCCACGCTAATCGATCTAAAAAAGCGCTAATAAATACCCTTTAGGAATTAGCTTGTTGAGCGGATGGTCTATGCTGGCCTGTTCGCATCACGGAAAGGCTTATTCCTGAATCGTATGAAAAAGAATGAAATAATTCTTTTTGGGTGTATGAAAAACTCATTACCCTGCAGGGACCAAATCAACGGTGGTTAGACGAAGGTAGTAGACACACAAGGTTACGATTGACTTGTCAGTCACTATCCGGTGCTAATCGCGCATCTGTGGATCGAGGGCGTCAGACCCGAGACCAAAGAAATACAAAAATTAGAAATGAGAGGAGCGGTACATGAAGAAGTCCACCTTGGCGCTGTCTGTAGCTTTGGGCGTAATCGCTCAGCAAGCAGGCGCTGCCGGTTTCATCGATGACAGTAAAGTAACTCTGGGTCTGCGTAACTTTTACATCAATACCGACAACCGTGACTCGGCTGCCGGCACTGCAGCCAACAAGCGCGCTGGTGTTCAGAGCAAGCAAGAAGAATGGGGCCAAGGCTTCGACCTGCGCTTCATCTCCGGTTACACCCAAGGCACCGTAGGCTTCGGTCTTGACGCTATCGGCCTGCTGGGTGTTCGCCTGGATTCCGGCGGCGGCACCAACGGCGCTACTGCCTCGTCCTACGGCGGCACTGTGTTCCCGAGCAAGTCCAATGGCGAAGCTGTTGATAACTACTCGAGCCTGGGCCTGACTGCCAAAGCCAAGATCTCCCAGACCGAACTGAAGCTGGGTACCCTGCAGCCTAAGCTGCCGGTTATCGTGACCAACGACGGTCGTCTGCTGCCGCAGACTTTCCAAGGTGGCCAGATCACTACCAACGACATCAAAGACTTGACGCTGGTTGCCGGTCAGATCGAAAAAGCCAAGGGTCGTAACTCCAGCAACGTCGACAACCTGTCGATCTCGGGTGCCAACTCCCGTGGCGCCAACTGGCGTGACAGCAACAAGTTCTACTACGCCGGTGGTGACTACAAGATCACCAAGGACCTGACTGCCCAGTACTACTACGGCAACCTGGAAGACTTCTACAAGCAGCACTTCCTGGGTCTGACCCACAACTGGGCCATCGGTCCTGGCGTATTGAAGTCTGACCTGCGTTATTTCCACAGCTCCGATGACGGTAAGAACGGCAACGAGTCGGCTTACTTCTCCTCGGGCAACTACAGCGGCGTCAACTCCGGTCGCGGCAAGGTGGATAACAACCTGTACAGCGGCCTGTTCCTGTACACCTTGGGCGGCCACACCTTCGGTGGTGGTTACCAGGTCAGCAACGGTAGCAGCGACTTCCCTTGGTTGAACCAGGGCGACGGTTCGTCGGCTTACCTGACCACTGACATGCAGATCGCTAAGTTCGCCCGTGCCGGCGAACGTACCTGGCAAGCTCGCTACGCTTATGACTTCGCCAAGGTTGGCGTGCCTGGCTTGACCGCTGGTGTTGTGTACCTCAAGGGTACTGACATCGACACCGTCAACGGTAGCCGTGCCGAGTTCACCGGCCAGTCCGAGTGGGAGCGCGATATCACTGTTGCCTACGTAGTGCCAGAAGGCCTGTTCAAAAACGTCGGCGTCGCCTGGAAAAACGCTATGTGGCGCAACGATGTCGCTGCCGCGCGCGATCAAGACGAAAACCGTGTAATCGTCAGCTACACCTACGCATTCAAGTAACTGCGTAAAACCTTGCCTGGCGCACTGCCGGGCAAGGTGTCTTGCATTTCAAGTCGGGCTAAACCCCCGCAAGCCCTTCCTGAACCCCTCTTTGTACAGCGTCTCAAGGCCTTCTCGAACCTTGGAACCGATGTTGCGCCTCCCCATTTCCCACGTCCAATGAACACATTTTTAATATTCCTTTATCGTCTAGATAAATCGATATTTATTCTTTTTAAATAATCCGTAATCCATGCACAGTGGACTCCATAAGCACTCACCAGGAGCCACACCATGAGCCTAAGACTGGGCGACATCGCCCCCGACTTCGAACAGGATTCCAGCGCCGGCAAGATTCGTTTCCACGAATGGCTGGGCGACAGCTGGGGTGTGTTGTTTTCCCACCCGGCGGACTTTACCCCGGTGTGCACCACGGAGCTGGGCTTTACCGCCAAGCTCAAGGACGAATTCGCCAAGCGCGGCGTCAAGGCCATTGCCCTGTCGGTAGACCCGGTGGACTCGCACCACAAGTGGATCGAAGACATCAACGAAACCCAGGATACCGTCGTCAATTTCCCGATCCTGGCCGACGCCGACCGCAAGGTTTCGGACCTCTACGACCTGATCCACCCGAACGCCAGTGACACCCTCACCGTGCGTTCCTTGTTCGTGATCGACCCGAACAAGAAGGTCCGCCTGACCATCACCTACCCGGCCAGCACCGGCCGTAACTTCCACGAAATCCTGCGGGTCATCGACTCGCTGCAACTGACCGACAACTACAAAGTCGCCACCCCCGCCAACTGGCAGGACGGTGATGAAGTGGTGATCGTGCCGTCGCTCAAGGACGAGGAAGAGATCAAGAAGCGCTTTCCGAAGGGCTATCGGGCGGTGAAGCCGTATTTGCGGCTTACTCCACAGCCCAATCGTTGACGCTGAATCACAACAGGGGTTTTCAGGCCGTTTTTACGGCCTTTTTTTTCGCCTGGCGACTTATAAATCTCATATGCATTTATAGAATAAACAAATGAAAAAATAAGATTTATAGATATATAAATCTGCTGATAAGGTCTGTTCCATCTTGGCGCCATCGCCACACAGCGAACCGCCGGCACTTGCTCAAGGAAATCCTGCATGTTGGTCGTAACACTTGGAGGCAGTCCCAGCCAGCGTTCCCGCTCCGGGGTCTTGCTGGAAAAAACCCGTCAGTGGTTGCAAGACAAGGGCGTGGAAGTGGTGAGTTACCAGATACGGGACTTCCCGGCTGAAGACTTGCTGCATGCACGCTTCGACAGCCCCAAGGTCATTGACCTGCTGCAACAGGTGGCTAACGCGGATGGCCTGGTGATCGCCACGCCGGTGTACAAGGCGTCGTTCTCCGGCGCGTTGAAAACCGTGCTCGACCTGCTGCCCGAACGCGCCCTGGCCCACAAGGTTGTGCTGCCGATGGCGACCGGCGGCAGCATCGCCCACATGCTGGCGGTGGACTACGCGTTGAAGCCAGTGTTGTCGGCCCTCAAAGCCCAGGAATTGCTCCACGGGATTTTCGCCGAAGACAGCCAGATCGCCTATGGCGAAGGCAGTGTCCAGGCGCAACTGGTGCCGGTCCTCGAACACCGTTTGCACGAGGCCCTGGAGACGCTTTACGGCGCCATGGCCCGTCGTCCGAAACCGTTGGACCCGCATGTGTTGAATGAACGTTTGTTGAGTGCTCGCTGGAGCATTTAAGTCAGCCTCACCGCTATATAGATGTACTCACCTTACTCAGCCGCCAACGGCCAAGCAGGTGCAGCCAACCCCCTTATCGCACTATTTGGAGAGAGCGCCATGCGCACTGTCATCTTGCGTCGTGGTCTGGTCGCACTGTTTGCTGCGGCTGTGTCCTTCGGCGCCATTGTTCAAGCTCAAGCTGCCGAGACCCTGCGGATCGGTTACCAGAAATACGGCACGCTGGTGCTGCTCAAGGCCAAGGGCACCCTGGAAAAACGCCTGGCGGCCCAAGGCGTCAATGTCCAATGGACCGAGTTTCCCGGCGGCCCGCAATTGCTCGAAGGCCTGAACGTCGGCTCCATCGACTTCGGTGTCACCGGGGAAACCCCGCCGGTCTTCGCCCAGGCCGCCGGTGCCGACCTGCTCTACGTGGCCTACGAACCGCCAGCGCCAACCAGTGAAGCGATCCTGGTGCCGAAAGACTCGACGATCAAATCGGTGGCCGAGCTCAAGGGCAAGAAAGTCGTGCTCAACAAAGGCTCCAACGTGCACTACCTGCTGGTGCGCGCCCTGGAAGACGCCGGCCTGAAATACACCGACGTGCAGACCGTCTTCCTGCCGCCCGCCGATGCCCGTGCCGCCTTCGAGCGTGGCAGTGTGGATGCGTGGGTGATCTGGGACCCGTACCAGGCCGCCGCCGAGAAACAACTGCAAGCGCGCACCCTGCGTGACGGCACCGGCATTGCCGACAACCACCAGTTCTACCTGGCCACCAAGCCTTACGCCGAAAAGCACCCTGAAGTGGTCAAGGCGCTGATCGAAGAAGTGCGCGCCGTGGGCGAATGGTCCAAGGCCAACCCTCAGGAAGTGACCGAGCAAGTCGCGCCGCTGCTGGGCCTGCCGGCAGACATCACCCTGACCTCGGTGAAACGCCAGGGCTACGGCGCGTTGTTCCTGACCCCGGAAGTGGTGGCGGCCCAGCAGAAAATCGCCGACAGCTTCTACCAACTCAAATTGATCCCCAAGCCCTTGAGCATCAAGGACGTGATCTGGACGCCACCTGCCGCCGTGGCTAAAGCACCGTAATCCGATTTCTTCAGGAGACAACTCCATGAGCCTCAATATTTTCTGGTTCCTGCCTACCCACGGCGACGGCCATTACCTTGGCACCGCCGAAGGCGCTCGCGCCGTTGATCACGGTTATCTGCAGCAAGTGGCCCAGGCCGCCGACCGCCTGGGATTCGGCGGGGTGCTGATCCCCACCGGTCGCTCCTGCGAAGACTCGTGGTTGGTGGCCGCCTCGCTGATCCCGGTGACCCAGCGGTTGAAATTCCTTGTCGCACTGCGCCCTGGGATCATTTCCCCGACGGTAGCCGCGCGTCAGGCCGCGACCCTGGACCGCCTGTCCGGCGGCCGTGCGTTGTTCAACCTGGTGACCGGTGGCGACCCGGAAGAATTGGCCGGCGATGGCTTGTTCCTCAGTCATGAAGAGCGCTATCAGGCCTCGGTGGAATTCACCCGCATCTGGCGGCGCGTGCTGGAAGGCGAAACCGTGGATTACGACGGCGAGCACATCAGCGTCAAAGGCGCCAAGTTGCTTTACCCGCCGATCCAGCAACCACGCCCGCCGCTGTACTTCGGCGGTTCCTCCGAAGCGGCCCAGGACCTGGCCGCCGAACAAGTGGAGATGGTGCTGACCTGGGGCGAGCCACCGGCCGCAGTCGCCGAGAAGATCGAACAGGTGCGGGCCAAGGCAGCGAAACTCGGGCGCACCGTGCGCTTCGGTATTCGTCTGCATGTGATCGTGCGCGAAACCAACGAGGAGGCCTGGAAAGCCGCCGACAAACTGATCTCCCATCTGGACGACGACACCATCGCCCGTGCCCAGGCTTCCCTGGCGCGCTTCGATTCCGTCGGCCAGCAGCGCATGGCGGCCTTGCATGGGGGCAACCGCGACAACCTGGAAGTCAGCCCCAACCTGTGGGCCGGTGTCGGCCTGGTACGTGGCGGTGCGGGCACCGCGCTGGTGGGCGATGGCCCGACCGTAGCCGAGCGCGTCAAGGAGTACGCAGCGCTGGGCATCGACACCTTTATCTTCTCCGGTTATCCACACCTGGAAGAGTCCTATCGGGTCGCCGAGCTGCTGTTCCCACACCTGGACATCGAACGTCCCGAGCTGCCAAAAAGCGCCGGTTACGTAAGCCCGTTCGGCGAAATGGTCGCCAACGACATCCTTCCCAAAGCTGCGTCACAGAGCTGAGGCGGCGCCATGAATTTTGAAAAATTGAGCCATCGCGTGGCGCCCTGGGTGCTGCCGATTCTATTGCTGGCGGTGTGGCAGTTGTCAGTGTCGGCGGGTTGGTTGTCGACACGCATCCTGCCGGCGCCCAGCGCGGTGATTGAGGCCGGGGTCAACCTGGTGCGCAGCGGCGAAATCTGGACGCACCTGGCTATCAGTGGCTGGCGGGCCGGCCTGGGCTTTGTGATCGGTGGCAGCATCGGTCTGGCGCTGGGGTTTATCACTGGCCTGTCGACGTGGGGTGAACGCCTGCTGGATAGCTCGGTGCAGATGATCCGCAACGTGCCGCACCTGGCGCTGATTCCGCTGGTGATCCTGTGGTTCGGCATCGACGAGACCGCAAAGATTTTCCTGGTGGCCCTCGGCACGCTGTTCCCGATCTACCTGAACACTTACCACGGCATCCGCAACGTCGACCCGGCGCTGGTGGAAATGTCGCGCAGCTATGGCTTGTCCGGTTTCAGCCTGTTCTGGCAAGTGATCCTGCCGGGCGCGCTGCCGTCGATCCTGGTGGGCGTGCGCTTTGCCCTGGGCTTTATGTGGCTGACGCTGATCGTGGCGGAAACCATCTCTGCCAGCTCCGGGATTGGCTACCTGGCGATGAACGCCCGCGAATTCCTGCAAACCGACGTGGTGGTGTTGGCCATCGTGATGTACGCCATCCTCGGCAAGCTGGCCGACCTGGCCGCGCGCGGTCTGGAACGTGTTTGGCTGCGCTGGCACCCGGCGTATCAAGTCCATAAAGGAGGTGCGGCATGACCGCTCAACAACCTCCGCGCCTGCTGAAGGGGATTCCCCTGGCGGTGCGCAAATTGCGCAAGGCCTTCGGCGCGCGGGAAGTGCTCAAGGAAATCGACCTGCACATTCCAGCGGGCCAGTTCGTGGCCGTGGTCGGTCGCAGTGGCTGCGGTAAAAGTACCTTGCTGCGCCTGCTGGCCGGCCTCGACAAAGCCAGCGGCGGTGAGCTGCTGGCCGGTTCGGCGCCGCTGAGCGAGGCGATTGAAGACACGCGGTTGATGTTCCAGGAAGCGCGCCTGCTGCCGTGGAAAAAGATCATCGACAACGTCGGCCTGGGCCTTAAAGGCAACTGGCGCCCTAAAGCCTTGGAAGCCCTGGAAGCGGTCGGCCTGGCCGAGCGTGCCAATGAGTGGCCGGCGGCCTTGTCCGGTGGCCAGAAGCAGCGTGTGGCCTTGGCTCGCGCCTTGATCCACCAGCCGCGTCTGCTGTTGCTCGACGAACCGCTGGGCGCACTGGATGCCCTGACCCGTATCGAGATGCAGCAACTGATCGAAAACCTCTGGCAAAAACACGGCTTCACCGTGTTGCTGGTGACCCATGACGTCAGCGAAGCCGTGGCCATTGCCGACCGTGTGATCCTGATCGAAGACGGCGAAATCGGCCTCGACCTGATCGTCGATCTGCCGCGCCCACGGGCCCGTGGCTCACATCGCCTGGCCGCGCTGGAAGCGCAAGTACTCAACCGCGTGCTGTCGTTGCCCGGCTCGCCGCCCGACCCCGAACCTGTTTCACCGCTGCCTACGCAATTGCGTTGGGCTCAATAACTCACTTGTCCCACGAAGGAAGTCCACCATGACTATTAAAGCCATCAACGTGCGTAACCAGTTCAAAGGCACCATCAAGGAAATCGTCGTCGGCGACGTGCTGTCGGAAATCGACGTGCAGACCGCGTCCGGTATCGTCACTTCCGTGATCACCACCCGCTCGGTCAAAGAGCTGGAGCTGGTGATTGGCAGTGAAGTGATTGCCTTTGTGAAGTCGACTGAGGTGTCGATCGCCAAGTTGTGATTTGCGTCGCTCTTGAGGCCGTCATCGGGGGCTTGCCCCCGATGAGGCCGGCCCAGCCAACCCAGGATTCAGCGCTTAGGCAGATACGCCGGCAAATACAGCCCCACATACGCATCAAACACCCGCATCCCTTCCTCCGCCATACGCGGCGTAATCAGCCCATGCTGATGCACCGAGCGTGCATACACGCGATCACTCAATTCCAACGCCAGCGCAAACACATCCACATCGGTTGGCAAGCTCGGCACTTCGAAATGACGGCTGAACACCTCCAGCATCAAATCCCCCAACTCCAGATCATGCTGGCGGTCCGCCTGGGTCACTTCGGTCAGTCCGTGCTGGGCCAGGATCAGCTGGCGCGCGGCCGCGTCGTTGCTGTAGATGGTCAGCATGCGTTGCTCGACGATGTAGGACAGGTCGCGCCAATGCTTGAGTGAATCGTGGTCGATGGGCGCCTGGATGGCACAGCGGAAGGCCGCATGTACATCGGCGGTCAGTGCCTCCAGCAGTGCCGGCACACTGGCGAAAAAGTGATACACCGACGACGGCGGAATCTGCGCGCGCTCGGCCACGCTGTAGATCGACAAACTCGCCACGCCTTCGGCGGCCAGCAAGGTGCGGGCGGCGTCGAGAATCGCGTCGATCCGCGCCTGGCTGCGGGCACGGGGTTTGCGAAGGGTGGCGGGGCGGGTGGTCATGGAAGTCTCCTACAAGGCAGCGGGCATTGTATGAGCAGGAAGGTGTGTTGTCTTCCAGACCCCTCCCAGACTTTGATCTGTGAATACATTCAAATGTGGGAGGGGGCTTGCCCCCGATGAGGCCAACTCGATCTACCGGAAGAAACCCATAAAAAAACGCCACAGACCAAGGGCCCGCAGCGTTTTTTCAATGCAGCAACCGCTTACACGGTATGCAGGTACCAGTTGTACTCAAGGTCGGAGATGGAGTGTTCGAACTCTTCCAGCTCACTTTCCTTACAGGCGACGAAGATATCGATGTATTTAGGATCGATGTACTTGGCCATCACCTCGCTGTCGTCCAACTCGCGCAGGGCATCGCGCAGGTTGTTCGGCAGGCTCTGTTCGTTCTGCTCATAGCTGTTGCCTTCCACCGGTGCGCCCGGTTCGATCTTGTTGGTCAGACCGTGGTGCACGCCTGCCAGGACCGAAGCCATCAGCAGGTAAGGGTTGGCGTCAGCGCCGGCTACACGGTGTTCGATACGTACGGCGTCGGATGAACCGGTCGGTACGCGAATCGCCACGGTGCGGTTATCCAGGCCCCAGCACGGCGAGTTCGGCACGTAGAACTGTGCGCCGAAACGACGGTAGGAGTTGACGTTAGGGCACAGGAACGCCATTTGGGCGGGCAGGGTCTCCAGCACACCGCCGATCGCGTGACGCAATGCGGCGTTCTGCTCGGGATCCTCGCTGGCAAAGATATTCTTGCCGTCTTTGTCCAGGATCGAAATGTGTACGTGCAACCCGTTGCCTGCCTGGCCTGGGTAAGGCTTGGCCATGAAGGTGGTGTCCATCTCATGGTCGTAGGCGATGTTCTTGATCAGACGCTTGAGCAGTACCGCGTAGTCGCACGCCTTGATCGGGTCGGCCACGTGGTGCAGGTTCACTTCGAACTGCGCCGGGGCACTTTCCTTGACGATGGCGTCGGCCGGAATGCCTTGCTCTTTGGCACCTTCCAGAATGTCCTGGAGGCAGTCGACGTATTCGTCGAGGTCGTCGATCAGGTAGACCTGTGTCGAGTGCGGGCGTTTGCCGGAAATTGGCGAGCGGGGCGGTTGTGGGCGGCCGTTCACGTTCTCCTGGTCGATCAGGTAGAACTCAAGTTCGAAGGCGGCGCAGATGGTCAGACCGAGGTCGTCAAATTTGCTTACAACTTGGCGGAGCACTTCGCGCGGATCGGCGAAGAAAGGTTCACCTTCAAGTTCGTGCATGGTCATCAGCAGTTGCGCGGTAGGGCGCTTTTGCCAGGGCTCATTGCACAGTGTGTCAGGGATTGGATAACAGATTCGGTCAGCATCACCGATGTCCAGGCCCAGGCCGGTGCTTTCCACCGTTGAGCCGTTGATATCCAGGGCAAATAAAGAGGCAGGCAGGTTAATGCCCTTCTCGTAAACCTTGTGGAGGCTGGTGCGTTCGATGCGCTTACCGCGCACCACACCATTCATATCCGCAATTAGAAGGTCTACGTACAGAACCTCAGGATGATCCTTAAGGAACGCGTTCGCTTCGTTAAGCTGAACGGCACGCGGGGGTACCGACATGATGCAACACCTTTGTTGTTAAAAATATCAATCATTGATCTTTTCTGGTTTCAGTCAACCCGAACGGCATGCCGAAGTCAAGCGAGGCCTTTTTTGCCCTAAAAAAGCGCCGTGAAGGCATTTTTGGGGCTTTTTGGGGCGGTTTTTTCGGTTTGACGGGCTTGGGACTCGCAGGCTTGAGCGGGCCGTGTTGTATTTTTTACGGGGGTGTTGTGTAAAAAAATGAACAAGGCTAAGCTCGATTCAAACCCATAACAGCAATAATACCGGGGTGCTTCATGTCTCGCCTGCCGCCACTCGGCGTCTCAGCCTGCTTCAGCCAGGCTTTGTCCGCAGTCCGTTCGTCCCGCGTGAATGCCCACGCACCGGCCAATATTCTTGACGGCCAGTCCGCTCTCATCTTTGCCACGTCGATTGCCACTGACCGGCTCCCATCCGCGCGGCCGCTCATGATTCTGCACGACTTTGGCGTGAGGAATGCAACGCTGCAGCAAATGGCAGGTAAGCTCCTACCCTGAATGAAAAAACGACGCGGATGCTGCGTCAACCAACGCCTGGCCTTTAATGGATGCCAGGAAACCCAGCCCAGAGGCATTTATGAGTAACAACCTCGACCAGCTCACCGATTGGTTGAAAGACCACAAGATCACAGAAGTCGAATGCATGATTGGCGACCTGACCGGTATCACCCGGGGCAAGATCTCGCCGACCAACAAGTTCATCGCCGAAAAAGGCATGCGCCTGCCCGAGAGCGTTCTGTTGCAGACCGTGACCGGCGACTATGTCGAAGACGACATTTACTACGAATTGCTCGACCCGGCCGACATCGACATGATCTGCCGCCCCGACCAGAACGCGGTGTTCCTGGTGCCTTGGGCCATCGAGCCCACCGCCCAGGTGATCCACGACACCTACGACAAGCAAGGCAACCCGATCGAGCTGTCGCCGCGCAACGTGCTCAAGAAAGTCCTCAAGCTCTACGCCGACAAAGGCTGGCAGCCCATCGTGGCGCCGGAGATGGAGTTCTACCTGACCAAACGCTGTGAAGACCCGGACTTCCCGCTGCAACCGCCGATTGGCCGTTCCGGGCGCCCCGAGACCGGTCGCCAGTCCTTCTCTATAGAAGCGGCCAACGAATTCGACCCGTTGTTCGAAGACGTCTACGACTGGTGCGAGCTGCAGGAGCTGGACCTCGACACCCTGATCCACGAAGACGGCACGGCGCAGATGGAAATCAACTTCCGTCACGGCGATGCCCTGTCCCTGGCCGACCAGATCCTGGTGTTCAAGCGCACCATGCGCGAGGCCGCGCTCAAGCACAATGTGGCCGCCACCTTTATGGCCAAGCCAATGACCGGCGAGCCCGGCAGCGCGATGCACTTGCACCAGAGCATCATCGACATCGCCACCGGCAAGAACGTCTTCTCCAATGAAGACGGGAGCATGAGCGAGCTGTTCCTCAACCATATTGGCGGCCTGCAGAAATTCATCCCTGAATTGCTGCCGCTGTTTGCCCCCAACGTGAACTCGTTCCGTCGCTTCCTGCCGGACACCTCGGCGCCGGTGAACGTGGAATGGGGCGAAGAAAACCGCACCGTCGGCCTGCGCGTACCGGATGCCGGCCCGCAGAACCGTCGCGTGGAAAACCGCCTGCCGGGCGCCGACGCCAACCCGTACCTGGCGATTGCCGCCAGCCTGCTGTGTGGCTACATCGGCATGGTCGAAGGCCATAACCCGAGCGCCCCAGTGGTGGGGCGTGGTTACGAGCGACGCAACCTGCGTCTGCCGTTGACCATTGAAGACGCCCTGGAACGCATGGAAAACAGCAAGACCATCGAAAAATACCTGGGTCAGAAATTCATCACAGGGTATGTCGCGGTCAAGCGGGCCGAGCATGAAAACTTCAAGCGCGTGATCAGTTCGTGGGAGCGGGAATTCCTGCTCTTCGCCGTCTGATGCGCCGGGCGCGCCCGTCACACGGCGCGCCCCTCACTGAAAAGTCTAGGAGATTGGTATGTCCAGCAACAACCCGCAAACCCGCGAATGGCAAGCCCTGAGTAGTGATCACCACCTGGCGCCGTTCAGCGACTTCAAGCAATTGAAAGAGAAAGGCCCACGGATCATCACCAAAGCCCACGGCGTGTACCTGTGGGACAGCGAAGGCAACAAGATTCTCGACGGCATGGCCGGCCTGTGGTGCGTGGCGATCGGTTACGGTCGCGATGAACTGGCCGACGCCGCCGCCAAGCAGATGAAAGAACTGCCGTACTACAACCTGTTCTTCCAGACCGCTCACCCGCCAGTGCTTGAGCTGGCCAAGGCGATTTCCGACATCGCACCTGCCGGCATGAACCACGTGTTCTTCACCGGCTCCGGCTCCGAAGGCAACGACACCATGTTGCGCATGGTCCGCCACTACTGGGCGATCAAAGGCCAGCCGAACAAGAAAACCATCATCAGCCGCAAGAATGGCTACCACGGCTCCACCGTGGCTGGCGCGAGCCTGGGCGGCATGACCTATATGCACGAACAGGGTGACTTGCCGATCCCTGGCATCACCCATATCGCCCAGCCGTACTGGTTCGGCGAAGGCGGCGACATGAGCCCCGAAGAGTTCGGGATCTGGGCCGCCAACCAACTGGAAGAGAAGATCCTCGAACTGGGCGTGGACAACGTCGGTGCCTTTATTGCCGAGCCGATCCAGGGCGCCGGTGGCGTGATCGTACCGCCAGCCACTTACTGGCCGCGCATCAAGGAAATACTCGCCAAATACGACATCCTGTTTGTTGCCGACGAAGTGATTTGCGGTTTCGGCCGTACCGGTGAGTGGTTCGGTAGCGACTTCTACGACCTCAAGCCCCACATGATGACCATCGCCAAGGGCCTGACTTCCGGCTACATCCCCATGGGCGGCCTGATCGTGCGCGACGACGTGGTGGCCGTGCTTAATGAAGGCGGTGATTTCAATCACGGTTTCACCTACTCCGGCCACCCGGTGGCAGCGGCAGTGGCCCTGGAAAACATCCGCATCATGCGCGATGAAAAAATCATCGAGCAGGTCAACAGCGAAACGGCACCCTATTTGCAGCGTCGTCTGCGCGAGCTCAATGATCACCCGTTGGTGGGCGAAGTTCGTGGTGTGGGTCTGTTGGGCGCGATTGAACTGGTGCAGGACAAGGCCACGCGCAAGCGTTATGAAGGCAAAGGCGTGGGCATGATTTGCCGCAACTTTTGCTTCAACAATGGCCTGATCATGCGCGCCGTGGGCGACACCATGATCATTTCGCCGCCGCTGGTGATCAGCAAGTCCGAAATCGACGAGTTGGTGACCAAGGCGCGTAAGTGCCTGGACCTGACTTTGGCGGCATTGCAGGGCTAAGTGCTAGGCTCAGTGCGCAGCGCACTGGGCAGTTATAAATGTGGGGGCTTTGGTTGAAAGCCGGCCCCTGAACTTGCCAGACTGTCGCCCTGTTTTGTTGCCCTCTGCAAGGGCCGCGAAACGAAAAAAGAACGTGGCCCAAAAAAGAAAAAATTGGAGCATCACCAAATGAAGGCATTAGGTTTGAAGAACGCTGGCAAGACCCTCCTTGCCTTGTCCCTGATGGGCGCAATGGCGGGCGCGGTCCAGGCAGACGATAAAGTGCTGCACGTCTACAACTGGTCCGACTACATTGCACCGGACACCATCGCCAACTTTGAAAAAGAGTCGGGCATCAAGGTGGTGTACGACGTTTTTGACAGCAACGAGACACTTGAAGCCAAGCTGCTGGCAGGCAAGTCCGGCTACGACATCGTCGTGCCGTCGAACAACTTCCTCGCCAAGCAGATCAAGGCCGGTGTCTACCAGGAGTTGGACAAGTCCAAACTGTCCAACTACGGCAACCTGAACACCTCCCTGCTTAAAGCCGTGTCGGTCAGCGACCCGGACAACAAGCACGCTTTCCCGTACATGTGGGGCTCGATCGGCATCGGCTACAACCCGGAGAAGGTCAAGGCCGCGCTGGGCGTGGACAAGATCGATTCGTGGGACGTGCTGCTCAAGCCTGAAAACATCGCCAAACTCAAAAGCTGCGGCGTGAGCTTCCTCGATTCGCCGACCGAAATGCTGCCGGTCGCGCTGCATTACCTGGGCCTGCCAACCGACAGCCAGAAGAAGGCTGACCTCAAGCAAGCCGAAGACCTGTTCCTGAAGATCCGTCCTTCGATTGGCTACTTCCACTCGTCCAAGTACATCTCCGACCTGGCCAACGGCAACATCTGCGTCGCCGTGGGTTACTCGGGTGACATCCAGCAGGCCAAGTCCCGCGCGGCTGAAGCCGGTGGCAAGGTGAAAGTTGCCTACGACATTCCGAAAGAAGGCGCCGGTAGCTTCTTCGACATGGTCGCCATCCCTAAAGATGCCGAAAACGTCGACGCCGCTTACAAGTTCATGAACTACCTGCTCAAGCCGGAAGTCATGGCTTCGATCACCAACAGCGTGCGTTTCCCGAACGGTAACGAGAAGGCCACCGCACTGGTTGATAAAGACATCACCAGCGACCCGGGCATCTACCCGCCAGCCGATGTGCAAGCCAAGCTCTACGCCATTGCGGACTTGCCGGCTGCCACCCAGCGTGAAATGACGCGCAGCTGGACCAAGATCAAGTCCGGTAAATAAACCGGTCTTTGTTAACCACCGCGCAGCCCGCGGTGGTTAATGAAACAAATAAATGACAGAAAGTTTTGCCGGATCGGTTTATCGAGGGTAAGTTGCGCGCCGGTTTTGTTGCCGGGCAACAACTTTAGGGCCCAACTATTTAAGAGGACCTCCACTTGCCAATTTCTTTATTTCGCCAAGCCTTGCTGGTAGGCGCGGGTCTCACGCTGGCTGTCAGCGTGCAGGCCGCGCAGACTGTGCATATTTATAACTGGTCGGACTACATCGGTACCGACACCCTGGCCAACTTCGAAAAGGCCACCGGCATCAAACCCGTGTATGACGTGTTTGATTCCAACGAAACCCTGGAAGGCAAGTTGCTCGCCGGGCGTACCGGCTACGACGTGGTCGTGCCGTCCAACCACTTCCTCGGCAAGCAGATCAAGGCCGGGGCGTTCCAGAAGCTCGACAAGTCGCTGCTGACTCACTACGCCAACCTGGACCCTGTGCTGCTCAAGCGCCTGGAGAAGAACGACCCGGGCAATCAGTACGCCGTGCCCTACCTGTGGGGTACCAATGGCATCGGTTACAACGTCGCTAAAGTGAAGGAAGTGCTGGGTGTCGACAAGATCGATTCCTGGGCCGTGCTGTTCGAGCCGGAAAACATGAAGAAGCTGGCCACCTGCGGTGTGTCCTTCATGGACTCGGCGGATGAAATGCTGCCGGCGGTGCTCAACTACATGGGCCTGGATCCCAACAGTACCAACCCTGAAGACTACAAGAAGGCCGAAGAAAAGCTGCTCAAAGTGCGGCCCTACGTGACCTATTTCCATTCTTCCAAATACATCTCCGACCTGGCCAACGGCAATATCTGCGTGGCCGCCGGGTTCTCCGGCGATGTGTTCCAGGCCAAGGCCCGTGCGGCCGAGGCTGGCAAAGGCGTGAACATCGCCTACGCGATTCCGAAAGAAGGCGGCAACCTGTGGTTTGACGTGCTGGCGATCCCCAAGGATGCCACCAACGTCAAGGAAGCCCACGCCTACATCAACTATTTGCTGCAACCTGAGGTGATCGCCCAGGTCAGTGATTACGTCGGCTACGCCAACCCTAACCCAGGGGCGGACAAACTGATGAAGCAATCGATACGCACCGACGAAGCGGTTTACCCACCGCAGGCGGTTCTCGACAGGACATTCGTCAACTTCGAGCTACCCCCGAAAGTGCAGCGTTTAATGACCCGTAGTTGGACCAAGGTCAAGACGGGCAAGTAAGGCTCAAACTATCCAGGGTTCGTCCGCCTCGGGCGAACTGCACCGTTTTTTTGGGAGTTTCGTAAATGGCAGTTGCCTCCGGCGCCTATAAGAAAGCCCTCGAGGGCGACCAGACACCGAAAAAGGTGCTGGTCAAAATCGACCGGGTCACGAAGAAGTTCGACGAGACGATTGCCGTGGACGATGTGTCCCTGGAAATCAAGAAAGGCGAGATCTTCGCCTTGCTCGGCGGTTCGGGTTCGGGCAAGTCCACCTTGCTGCGCATGCTCGCAGGCTTCGAGCGCCCGACCGAAGGGCGTATCTACCTCGACGGTGTGGACATCACCGACATGCCGCCCTACGAGCGGCCGATCAACATGATGTTCCAGTCCTACGCCTTGTTCCCACACATGACCGTGGCGCAGAACATCGCGTTCGGCCTGCAACAGGACAAGATTCCCAAGGCCGAGGTCGATGCCCGCGTGGCCGAAATGCTCAAGCTGGTACAGATGAGCCAGTACGCCAAGCGCAAGCCGCACCAGTTGTCCGGTGGCCAGCGTCAGCGTGTGGCGTTGGCGCGCTCCCTGGCCAAGCGTCCGAAACTGCTGCTGCTCGATGAGCCCATGGGCGCCCTCGACAAGAAGCTGCGTTCGCAGATGCAACTGGAACTGGTGGAGATCATCGAGCGCGTCGGCGTGACCTGCGTGATGGTGACGCACGACCAGGAAGAGGCCATGACTATGGCCGAGCGCATCGCGATCATGCACCTGGGCTGGATCGCCCAGATCGGCAGCCCGATCGACATCTACGAGACGCCGACCAGCCGCCTGGTGTGCGAATTCATCGGTAACGTCAACATCTTCGACACCCAGGTGGTGGATGACGCTGAAGGTCACGCGGTGCTCAAGTGCCCGGACCTGGACCGCGACATCTACGTGGGCTACGGCATCGCCACCTCGGTGGAAGACAAGTCGGTGACCTACGCCATCCGCCCGGAAAAACTGCTGGTCACCACCGAAATGCCGACCTGCGAGCACAACTGGTCCAGCGGCAAGGTGCACGACATCGCCTACCTGGGCGGCCACTCGGTGTTCTACGTCGAGCTGCCAAGCGGCAAGCTGGTGCAGTCCTTCGTGGCCAACGCCGAGCGCCGTGGCCAGCGCCCAACCTGGGGTGACCAGGTGTACGTGTGGTGGGAAGACGACAGTGGCGTGGTACTGCGCACATGAACATAAAGAAGCTCAAGCGGCGCTTGCACCGCATCGTCCCCAGTGGCAAGCAGGTGGTCATCGGGATTCCGTTCCTGTGGCTGTTCCTGTTTTTCGCCCTGCCGTTTTTCATCGTCCTGAAAATCAGCTTTGCCGAAGCCGACGTAGCGATTCCGCCGTACACCGAGATCTACACCTACGTTGAGCAAAAGCTGCAGGTGGTGCTGAACCTGGCCAACTACAGTTTGCTGGCAGGTGATGAGCTGTACATCGCGGCGTACCTGGGCTCGCTGAAAATGGCGTTCTTCAGCACGCTGCTGTGCCTGCTGATCGGCTACCCGATGGCCTACGCCATTGCCACCGCGCGCAAAGAGATGCAGACCGTGCTGGTGCTGCTGATCATGATGCCGACCTGGACCGCGATCCTGATCCGCGTGTATGCGTGGATGGGCATCCTCAGCAACAACGGGCTGCTCAATGGCTTCCTGATGTCCATGGGGTTGATCAACGAACCGCTGCAGATCCTCAACACCAACATCGCGGTGTATATCGGCGTGGTCTACTCGTACCTGCCGTTCATGATCCTGCCGCTGTACGCCAACCTGGTGAAGCATGACCAGAGCCTGCTGGAAGCCGCATCGGACCTGGGTTCGAGCACCTTCAACAGCTTCTGGAAAATCACCGTGCCGCTGTCCAAGAACGGCATCATCGCCGGCTGCATGCTGGTGTTTATCCCGGTGGTGGGCGAGTTCGTGATCCCGGAACTGCTCGGCGGCCCGGAAACCCTGATGATCGGTAAAGTGTTGTGGCAAGAGTTCTTCAACAACCGTGACTGGCCGGTGGCGTCTGCCCTGGCGGTAGTGATGCTGGCGATCCTGATCGTGCCGATCATTCTGTTTAACCGCAGCCAAGCCAAAGAGATGGAGGGCAAGATATGAGGCGCGTCAGTTTCTCAAGCTTCATGCTGGTGGCGGGGTTGTTATTCATCTACCTGCCGATGCTGATCCTGGTGATCTACTCGTTCAACGAATCCAAGCTGGTAACGGTGTGGGGCGGTTGGTCGATCAAGTGGTACGTGGGCCTGCTGGACAACACCCAGTTGATGGGCTCGGTGGCACGTTCCCTGGAAATCGCCTGCTACACGGCGGTGGCCGCTGTTGCGCTGGGCACGTTGGCGGCGTTTGTGCTGACGCGCATCAGCCAGTTCAAGGGCCGCACGCTGTTCGGCGGCCTGGTGACCGCGCCGTTGGTGATGCCGGAAGTGATCACCGGCCTGTCGCTGTTGCTGCTGTTTGTGGCCATGGCGCAGATGATCGGCTGGCCCCAGGAGCGTGGCATCGTCACCATCTGGATCGCCCACACCACGTTCTGTGCGGCGTATGTGGCGGTAGTGGTATCGGCGCGCTTGCGTGAGCTGGACCTGTCGATCGAAGAAGCAGCGATGGACCTGGGTGCGCGACCGTGGAAGGTGTTCTTCCTGATCACCATCCCGATGATCGCGCCATCGTTGGCGGCGGGCGGCATGATGTCGTTCGCACTGTCCCTGGATGACCTGGTACTGGCCAGCTTCGTGTCGGGCCCGGGCTCGACGACGTTGCCGATGGAAGTGTTCTCGGCCGTGCGCCTTGGGGTTAAACCCGAGATCAACGCCGTGGCCAGCCTGATTCTGCTGGCGGTGTCGCTGGTGACCTTCCTGGTGTGGTTCTTCAGTCGACGTGCCGAAGAGAATCGCAAGAAGGCTATCCAGCAAGCCATCGAAGAAGCCGCTGCCGATGGCTGGAAACAGCCGGACGTGCGTCGGGCGCAGGCGCCGGTCTAAAGGTGGGAGGGGGCTTGCTCCCGATGGCGGTGGGTCAGTCAATAGATGCAGTGACTGACACTCAGCAATCGCGGGCAAGCCCCCTCCCACATTTGATCGCATTTCAACTCAGCTACGCCAACCACGGCGACTTGCGAATCACCTCGACAAAATTCATCGGCTTGAACCCCGGCTCCTGATCCACCAGCACATCCGTCTTCACGTTGCCAAACGTGGTCTGCGGGCGATGGCGCAAGCCGTCGGCAAAGGCGCAGATGATGCACTCCTTGAACCCTTCACCGCGTGGATGCGCATGCACCACGGCTTCGCGCTGTACGCTGCTGAAGGCGGCGTAGTCCATGCCCAGCACGTCCATTTCCACCCCTGCGGTCACCAGTGCCACAGTGGGGCGCAGGTGTTGCGGCACGCCCGGCGTGGTGTGCAGGGCGATGGACAACCACACCTGTTCGATATCGTCATCGCTCAGCCCGTAAGGCTTGAGGAAGGCCGCGGCGGCGTTGGCGCCGTCCACTTCGAAACGCTCGTCATCACTGCGATGGCCTTCCACCAGGCCCAGGTCATGGAACATGGCGCCGACGTAGAGCAGCTCCGGGTTGTAGGCCAACTGCTTGCGCTCACCGCTCAAGGCGCCGAACAAAAACACCCGGCGCGAGTGGTGGTAGAGCAGGTCGGATTCGATGTCACGGATGTATTCGGTGGTGGCCTTGGCCAGGGCGCTGTCCGGGATCTTAATGCCGGCGATGGTGGTGGTCATGGTGGTTCTCCTCTGGAAAGCACCCAGTTTGGTCGCGCACACGTGAAGCGGCCATGGTGACGAGGGTGCGATCCCGGCCAATTTGCCGCCACATCGTGCCAAGGGGAAATCGGCTAGGGTGTAGCGGGCGATATCACTCTCGAAGCCTGCAAAAATCCCAATGTGGGAGGGGCTTGCTCCCGATTGCTGAGTACCAGGCACTGCATCTGCTGACTGATACAGCGCCATCGGGAGCAAGCCCCCTCCCACAGTGCTTGCATTTTATTCCGCTAGAAAAGGTGTCTGAGAGCATGCACAAGACCGTCGCCATCCTGATCTTCCCCGGTGTCCAGTCACTGGATGTGACCGGCCCCATGGATGTGTTCTGCGAAGCCAACCGCTTTCTGCCGCCCCAGGATCACTACCAGATAGAGGTCATCGGGCTGGGCCACGGCACCATGGCCGCCTCCAATGGTTTGGCATTGCAGGCCCATCGGCATTACAGCGAGGCCCTGCAAGCCTATGACTTGTTGTTGGTCGCCGGTGGCCCGCAGCTGCCATTCGAGGATTTCGGCGCGCCGTTCGATGATTGGCTCCGGGGTGCAACCGCCAGGGCGCAACGTTTCGGTTCGGTCTGCAACGGCGCCTTCATGCTGGCGCGCGCTGGATTGCTGGATGGCAAAACCGTCACTACCCACTGGAACGATGCTGCCGACCTGGCGCGTCTGTGCCCCTCGACCCAGGTCGAGGTTGACCGCCTCTACGTGCAGGACGGCAACCTCTACACCTCGGCAGGCGTCACGGCGGGCATCGACTTGTCGCTGTACCTGTTGGCCCAGGACCACGGCCCGGAAGTGGCGTTGAGCGTGGCCAAGCGCCTGGTGGTGTTCACCCAGCGTTCGGGCGGGCAGTCGCAGTTCAGCCCGTTCCTCACGCCCCACGCCGAAACCACCTCGGCGGTGGCGCTGGTGCAGTTGTATGTGCTGGCGAACCTGACCGGCGACCTGACCATCGCCGACCTGGCCAAGGCCGCCAATATGAGCGCGCGCAACTTCTCCTGGGTGTTTGCCCGTGAAGCGCGGATTACGCCGGCGGAGTTTGTCGAACGGGCACGGGTGGATGCGGCGCGGGTGATGCTCGAAAGCACGCATGCGCCGCTGAAGACCGTGGCCTACCAATGCGGGTTTCGCGATGCCCAGCACATGCGCAGCGTGTTCAATCGCCGGCTGGGCGTGACGCCGCAACAGTTCCGGCTCAACTTTGCGGTGCCGGTGCAGGCTCGTGCAACGAGCCCAGTGTAGGAGCGAGCTTGCTCGCGAGAAACCCATGGGCACCGCGTTCATTCTGGCTTTACGCGTTATCGTTAACGACCTTCGCGAGCAAGCTCGCTCCTACAGAAAGGGTTAGCGCAGCGTGCGTGCTGGCAACAACTTCAGCGTGCCACGGGTGTTCGCGGTCACTTCCTCATCGGTGAAATGCGCCTGCTCATAACCCCCTTCGATATAGGTCTCGGCCTGGTCGCCATAGTGCTTGTCGAACGGCACGCCGCTTTGCCCCACCGGGTTGATGGTCAGGGCGTGTGCCACGTCAGCGAAGTCGATCAGGCGGCGGGTGGAGGGGCCGTAGGTCACCGGCCATGGTGCCGGGCCGATATTGGCGGATTGGTTATTCGGCACTTCGTGAGTGCCGGGCGCCGGGAACGGGCCGACGTTGACGATCAGGTCCAAGGGTTTCTGCGAGCCCAGCGGATGGCCGTGGGTCAGCGTATGCGCCTTGCCCCATTGCCATTGCGTCGGGTCATCGCCGAAGGTGGCTTTGAGGTGCGCGAGGCTGTTGTCCCAGGCCCGCTTGACGGTGTCGGCGCGCTTGCCGTCCCACCAGGGCGAAGCCGGGTCGGCAGCCAGGCGGGGCAGGGCGGCGTCGATCACGCGGGTCGTGAGCAGGGTCTTGAACATGCCGTCGCCCAGTTTCGGGTGGAAAGCCGCGTCGGCGAGGTTGAACAGGAACTGGTTGAACAGCGTGGCGCTGGTGGAACCCAGCGGGTAGTCACCCTTCCAGCTTGCCAACTGCTCCACCAGCTTCAACTGTGCCGGGTCCGTGACCACCTCGCGCAGTACCGGCAACAGCGGCGCCAGCAGGCGCGGGCCGAAGGCGGTGGTGGTGCCCAGTTGCAGAGCCTGGCTGTTGTTCACATCCCACTTCACGCTCTTGTCGCTCAACTGCGCGTTCAACTGCTGGCCACGGTCGGCGAGGTTGTAATAACCGGGGATTTCCATGCCGGAGGGCGACACCGGCTGGGCATTGGCCGAGACCACATAGCCGCGCGCCGGGTTTTCTTCCTGGGGGTTGGCGCTGAATGGGTAGAAGCCCAGCTTGTCGGCCTGGGCGGTGCTGCCGTCGAGGATAAAGCCTGGGTGGGTGCCGGCCGGGCGAATCGGCAACTGCGCCGCCGCCCACCAGCCGATATCGCCCTTGGCGTTGGCCCAGACGATATTCAGCCCCGGCGCCGACACCTTGGCCGCCGCAGCGCGCGCCTTGGCCAGGGTGTCGGCGCGGTTGAGTTGGTAGAACCCTTCGAGGATCGGGTTCTGGGTGTCGAGGAACGCCCACCACATGGCAATCGGCGTCTTGCCGCCGTTCTCGCCGAGCACGTCATTGACGATCGGGCCGTGGGGCGATTGGCGCAGGGTGAGGCTGACCGGTGCCTGGCCTTTGACGGCAATCTGTTGCTCGCTGCTGGTCATGTCGACCCACTGGCCGTGGTACCAGACCTGGTTGGCGTTGTCCGGGTTGACCTTCTCGGCGATCAGGTCGAGGTCGTCGTTCTGGAACATGGTCAGGCTCCAGCCGAAATCCAGGTTGTGCCCCAGGAACGCCACGGGGACCAGCGCGTTGTGGTAGCCATACAGCTCAAACCCCGGCGCTGACAGCTGCGCTTCGTACCACACCGACGGCACCGAGAAACGGATATGCGGGTCACCGGCCAGCAGCGGTTTGCCGCTCTTGGTGCGACTGCCGCTGATGGCCCAGGCGTTGCTGCCCTCGAACTGCGGCAAGCCGTTGTCGGCCAGGACCTGTTCGCTCAGGGCGGCGAGGGCACCGAGGGTGTTCCAGTCACTGCCGGCGAGGTTGAGGGCGCCCTTGGGTTGCCAGTCGAGGTCGAAGACTTTCAGGTAGTCGCTGCCCAGTTGGTCGCGTACGTAAGTCAGCAAGGGCTCGGTACGAAACGCAGCGGCAAAGCTGTAGGCCATGTACCCGGCGACGCTGATGGTGTCCTCGGCGGTAAACGGGCGCCTGGGGATGCCCAGCACGTCGAACTCCATCGGGCGGGCGTGGCTGTCCTGATACTGGTTGACCCCGTCCAGATAGGCTTGCAGGGCCTTCCAGTGTGGTGACTCCGGGTCCAGCTGCGCCACATAGCTGGCCGCGCGGTCGCGAATGCGCAGGCTGCGGAACAGCTTGTCGGTCTCCAGCAGCTTCGACCCGAGCACCTCGGCCAACTCGCCACGGGCCAGGCGCCGCATGATCTCCATCTGGAACAGGCGGTCCTGGGCATGCACGTAGCCCAGGGCGCGATACAGGTCGGTCTCGTTCTCGGCGCGAATATGCGGCACGCCACGGTCGTCGTAGCGCACGGTGACCGAGCCTTGGAGGTTGGCCAGTTCAACCGTGCCCTGGCGGGTGGGTTGCTTGCTGTAGACGTACCAGCCCGCACCGAGGGCGATCAGCACCAGCAGAACCGCGAGAACCCGCAAGACGCGCTTCATGGACATTCCTTACCGAGAGTGGGGACGAGCTACAGATCTTTCGACCACGAACAATAGCAGCCCACCGCCAGGGTGTGCGTGGCATTCACCGCTCGGCCGGCTTCAAGGGCTTTCAGGATCGGCTCGATAAAACTGTTATTGGAATTGCACGTCAGCCCTTCGCTGTAGGGCCCGAAATACGCGAGCTTGCCGGTGCGGTCCCAGATGCCCACGGCCGGGCTGGCCGGCACCTGATCGGCGCCAGGCAGGGCGGTGAGGGTTTTCATCTGGCGCAGGTTGTCGGGCAACTGGCCGTGGCTGCCGGCTTTTTGCAGAGCATAGAACTCGACGCCCTGGGGCGCGTACTGCTCGATCAACTCGCCCAGGTGCTGCTGGTTGCCGACGTTGCAGGGGCAAGCCGGATCCCAGAAGTGCACCAGGCGGATCGGCCCGGGGCCGCTGAGTTCAGCGGGCAGTTGCAGGGCATCGCCGGAAAACACTGCCGTGTGTTCACTGAAAGCGCGCAGGTAGCGGCCCTGGAACCAGTCATACGCCGCCCACAGCACGCCGGCGCAGATGATCAGGATCAGGCTGGCGAACAGGGCGTTACGGTAAGGCTGTCGCATTCGGATCTATCCTCGCAGGTCGCGTAGCTTGCCATGCTTGTCCTGACAGATGAATATCGCAGCTCGATATTCATCTTCGCTGCAAGTCTGGAACCCTTTATGCCTGTGACCTTTGACCCTGATCACCTTCGTGAAAGCCTGCGGCCCCTGGTGGATGCGCAACCGCTTTCAGCTGAAGCGCGGGTCTACCAGCGTTTCTACGGACTGGACCTGAGTGCGCGCAAAGTCCCGGCTGTGAGTCAGCTGGGGCGTTTCGAGGTGGAGGGATTTGAGGTGGTTGCCCAGGTGTGGCGGCCGCCTGTGCCGGTGGCCACGATGTTTATGTTTCACGGCTTCTACGACCATATGGGCCTGTATCGCCATGTGGTCGACTGGGCATTGGACCAGGGCTTCGTGGTGATCGCCTGCGACTTGCCGGGCCACGGCTTATCCAGTGGCGAGCGTGCCAGCATTGATGATTTTGCGGTGTATCAGGCGGTGGTGCGGGCGCTGTTTGCCCAGGCCCAGGCGCTGCAATTGCCACAGCCCTGGCACTTGTTCGGGCAAAGCACCGGCGGCGCGGTGGTGGTGGACCACTTGCTCAACCATGGCGCTGACAGCCCGGCCCAAGGCAAGACTTTCCTGTTGTCACCGCTGGTGCGACCGCGTGCGTGGGGATGGTCGCAGCTCAGCTATTACCTGTTGCGCCCGTTCGTCAAAGGCATCGCGCGGCGTTTCAGCGAGAACACCCACGACCCGGCGTTCAAACCGTTCCTGGAAGCCGACCCGCTTCAGCCGCGCCAACTGCCAACCGCCTGGGTGGGCGCGCTGGCGCGCTGGATCAAACGCATCGAAGCCGCCCCGCGCAGCCCACGGCGGCCGGTGATTGTGCAGGGTGAGGAAGACATGACGGTGGACTGGCAGCACAACTTGCAGGTGCTGCGGGGCAAGTTCGACCAGCCCGAAGTATTGATGCTGCCGCGTGGCCGGCATCACCTGGCGAATGAGATTCCGGAGATTCGTGAAGAGTACTTCAGGTACCTCACCGATCATCTGAACTAACGCGATCCAAATGTGGGAGGGGGCTTGCCCCCTCTCACATTTTCTACTGCGCCAGGCTTGAGGTGCTCTGGCCGACCGCAAGACCTGCGCGAATCGCCGCCAACGCCGCCTGGTAATACGCCTTACCCTGCGGCGACTCTGCAAACGTCGCGAACTCTTCCAGCTCCGGGTCGGACAGATCCCGATAGACGTACAGCAGGGTGTTGTTCAGATCATTCCCAATCTGTTGCATCAGCCGCTCACGCTGCCCATTCAACATGCCCTGGGCCTGACCCCCACCCAGCAGGCCGGGGATCATCTGGCTCAAACTGTCAGCCGCTACACCGGCAATCGCCAGGCTCACTTCGGCGCCGGCTTCACGGGCGGGCAGGGCCTGGGCCAGGTGGCCGATGATCAGGCTGCGGGTGGCGTCGGCTTCGATCTTGGGCAGGCCCTGGGCATTTTTTGCCAGTTGGTCGCGGCGCGTGGCCAGCAATTCGGCGGCGACGATCTTGCGGCCCAGCGGCGACTGGAAGAACGCCAGGGCGGGCGCTGGGTCTGCCAGGTTCTTGCGCAATTGCGCCTCGGCACGCTGGTCCATGGCCTGGGCGGCAAAGCGCTTATTGCTGTTGTCCACCAGCGCCTGGTACACCGCCGGCGGCAGGCTATTGCGGTAGCGTTGCTGGGCGGCACTGAGGGCGTCATTGAAATGTGCACGTTGTTCGGCCCAGCCAGCGACCTTGTACAACTGGTCATGACCGTCTGCCCAGGCGGGCAAAACGCAGAACATCAGCAAGGAAAAAAACAAACGACGCATATGGACTCCTGTCAGTCGGCCACTATTGTCCGTGTCGGGCGTAGGATTTGTCGAGAAGTCCTATCGGTCACCTGACTAAAGTGTATTCAGACGCTCGGCGGCTCTGTCGGATTCACAGGCGTATGGATACTATGCGCGCCATGCAAATACCCCTCGATCACCCCCTGCTGCAACGCATCGTTGATGACCTGGCCGAAAAAGGCTGGTCGCAGCAGAACGGCTTCCTGCCCCAGGCTCTGACCCTGGAACTGGCGGCTGAGTGCCGTAAACGTGCGGCCGAGGGCGAGTTGGCCCCCGCGGCGGTGGGGCGTGGACCGGCCCAGGAGATTCGCGAGGGCATTCGCGGCGACCATATCCAGTGGCTGGAGGAGGGCGACGCGGCGGTCTGCGACAGCTATATGGCGGTGATGGACAGCCTGCGCCTGGCGATGAACCGTGGTTTGTTCCTCGGCCTTGAGGATTTCGAAAGCCACTTCGCGATGTATCCGCCTGGCGCGTTTTACCTGCGGCACGTGGACCGTTTTCGCGACGATGACCGGCGCATGGTGTCGGCGGTGATCTACTTGAACGACGCCTGGCTGCCCGAGCACGGCGGCCAGTTGCGCATGTACCTCAAGGACGGTGTCGAATACGATGTGGTCCCCACTGGCGGATGCCTGGTGGTGTTTCTGTCGGGCGAGGTGCCCCACGAAGTCATGCCCGCCACGCGCGAACGCCTGTCCCTCACCGGCTGGTTTCGCCGGCGCGGCAACGAGCCGTTTTAACCATGCAAAAGATTTTGATCAGCCGCTGCCTGCTCGGCCACAAGGTGCGCTACGACGGCGGGGCCAGCGGGCCGTTCGATCAACTGGCGGCGTGGCAGGCTGAAGGCCGTGTGATTGCGATCTGCCCGGAAGTGTCGGGCGGTTTGCCGACGCCCAGGCCCTCTGCCGAGATTCCGGGCGGGCAGGGCATTGATGTGTGGGAAGGGCGTGCCCAGGTGCTCACCGCCGGCGGTGAAGACTTCAGCGCCGCCTTCCTCGACGGCGCCCGCCAGGCCTTGGCGCTGGTGCAGCGCCACCACATCCGCATTGCCGTGCTCAAGGCCAATAGCCCGTCCTGCGGCAACCTGCTGACCTATGACGGAACCTTTACCGGTGTAAAGGTCAGCGGCGAGGGCGTAACGGCGGCGCTGCTCAAGCGCCACGGCGTGCAGGTGTTCAGTGAGCTGGAGTTGCCTGAGGCGGCACAGGCGTTGGCGCGTCTGTAGGGGCGTCGCCTTCGAACCACTTGTGCGACAGCGCCTTTAATCGGCCATCGTCCTTCACCCGCTTCAAGGCGCCGTCCAAACTCGTCTTGAAGGCCGGGTTGCCCTTCTGGAACGGGATCGCCAACTCAGGCTGCTCGTGATAAGCCTCGCTGAAATCGAACCGATCCTTAAGCTCGGCAGTCATAGCGATATGGTTGATGGCCACATCGTATTTGCCGGTTGAGACCCCAGGCAGCAGGTCGGCGTCATCGGTGGTGATAAATGAGGGGCGCACGTCCATTTCTTTTGCCAGCAGTTCACCCAGCTCGACTTCAAAACCGGTGAGTTTGTCGCCTTCCTTGAAGTTGTACGGTGGGGTATTGGCTTCAAGGGCGATGCGTAGCTCGCCGCGATCGTTTACATCGTCGATCAGTTCGGCATGGGCCAAGGGGCTCAGAAGGGGTAGCAAAAGTAACAGGCCAGGCGAAAAGCGCATGGTCACTCCTAGAGAATTCGAATGTGCGAGGCGCCGATCAGCATCGCTTTGCTATGGTGGTGAGTGCCTTTGACAGCAATTTGTCGCGAAGTTGTCAGAACCCTACAGATTTCACAGAAAAACTGGAGAAGCGAATGAAAGCCCTATTGTCCCGTGCAACGATTGCCAGCCTGTTGCTGGGTGCCTCGATGTTGGCGAATGCCGCCGACGTTCCGCGTACCCCCGCGCCCAAAGGGGCTGAGGTGTTTATCGTCTCGCCCAAAGATGGCGCGACCGTCGACAAAACCTTCACCGTGAAGTTTGGCGTCAAGGGCCTGGACCTGGAGCCGATCGACAAACAAGTCCCCAACGCCGGTCACCATCACCTGCTGGTAGACCAGGATGTGCAGTCGCTCAAGGCCGATGAAGCCATTCCTGCCACCGCCACGTCGATTCACTTCGGTAAGGCGCAGACTGAAACCGAGCTGACCCTGACGCCAGGCAAGCACACCCTGCAACTGGTGGCTGGCGACAATGTGCATCGCCAGTTCGACCCGACTGTAGCCTCGAAAGTCATCACGGTTAACGTCAAGTAAGATTTGTTCAGACAAAAAATGGGAGACCCCTGCGGGTCTCCCATTTTTTTGTGCAGCGTTTGCAGCGTTAGAACAATACGCGGCTACGGATAGTACCGTTGATGTGCTGCAGCTTTTCTTGCGCCAGGTCCGAGTACTCGGCGTCGACGTCGATCACCACGTAGCCGACCTTCTCGTTGGTCTGCAGGAACTGACCGGAGATGTTGATGCCGTTTTCCGCGAACACCTTGTTGATCTCCATCATCACGCCAGGGATGTTCTGGTGGATGTGCAGCAGGCGGTGCTTGCCAGGGTGAGCCGGCAGGGCCACTTCCGGGAAGTTGACCGACGATACCGAGGTACCGTTGTCGCTGTACTTGACCAGTTTCTCCGACACTTCCAGGCCGATGTTGGCTTGGGCTTCGGCAGTGGAACCGCCGATGTGCGGGGTCAGGATCACGTTGTCCAGGCCACGCAGCGGGCTTTCGAAGATGTCGTCGTTGGAGCGTGGCTCCACCGGGAACACGTCGATTGCCGCGCCGATCAGGTGCTTGTCCTTGATCGCGTCGGCCAGGGCGTCCAGCTCGACCACGGTGCCGCGTGCCGCGTTGATCAGGATGCCGCCTTTCTTGATGGCGCGGATTTCCTTCTCGCCGATCATCCACTGGGTCTCAGCGGTTTCCGGAACGTGCAGGGTGACGATGTCGGACATGCCCAGCAGTTCGGTCAGGCTCGACACCTGGGTAGCGTTGCCCAATGGCAGCTTGGTCAGGGTGTCGTAGAAGAACACCTGCATGCCCAGGCCTTCGGCCAGTACCGACAGTTGCGTGCCGATCGAACCGTAACCGACGATACCCAGCTTCTTGCCACGGATTTCGAAGGAGTTGGCCGCGCTCTTGATCCAGCCGCCACGGTGGCAGGAAGCGTTCTTCTCAGGGATACCGCGCAACAGCAGGATGGCCTCGGCCAGCACCAGCTCCGCGACGGAACGGGTGTTGGAGTACGGGGCATTGAACACTGCGATGCCGCGCTCGCGCGCTGCATTGAGGTCGACCTGGTTGGTGCCGATGCAGAAACAGCCAACTGCCACGAGCTTCTTGGCGTGATCGAAGATCTCTTCGGTCAGTTGAGTGCGGGAGCGAATGCCGATGAAGTGTGCATCGGCGATCTTTTCCTTGAGCTGGGCTTCCGGCAGAGAACTGGTGATGTACTCAATGCTGGTGTACCCGGCAGCTTTCAGAACGTCGACAGCCGATGGGTGGACGCCTTCCAAAAGAAGGAACTTGATCTTGCTCTTATCGAGAGAAGTCTTGCTCATCTGCGTAAACCTGTATCCCGGAGAAAAATGGCAGGGAATCGAGCAGCGCAAGCTGACCCGGACGGCAGGAAAGCCGTCACCGCAGAAACGCCCTTGGGCTCTGTCCTGCGGGGGCGGTATGCTAGCATACGCGCCCCGCTAAACACTCATTCCTGCGACGTGAAGCGTTCTCAGGATGACCATGAATTGTTCGAGAGTTCTGTCGATGACCCATCCTGCCCTGATTGATGAGCTAAAGACCCTGGTTGAGCCCGGCAAAGTGCTGACCGACGCCGACTCCCTGGAGGCTTACGGCAAGGATTGGACCAAGCACTTCGCGCCCGCGCCCACCGCCATCGTGTTCCCCAAGACCACCGAGCAGGTGCAGGCCATTGTCCGTTGGGCCAATGAGCACAAGGTGGCGCTGGTGCCATCCGGTGGTCGTACCGGCCTGTCGGCTGCTGCCGTGGCGGCCAACGGCGAAGTGGTCGTCTCGTTCGACTATATGAACCAGATCCTCGACGTGAACCTCACCGACCGCACCGCCGTGTGCCAGCCGGGCGTGGTCACCAAGCAATTGCAGAACGTCGCCGAAGAAAAAGGCTTGTACTACCCGGTGGACTTCGCATCGTCCGGTTCCAGCCAGATTGGCGGCAATATCGGCACCAATGCCGGCGGGATCAAGGTCATTCGCTACGGTATGACCCGCAATTGGGTGGCCGGCATGAAAGTCGTCACCGGCAAGGGCGATGTGCTGGAGCTGAACCGCGACCTGATCAAGAACGCCACCGGCTACGACATGCGCCAACTGTTTATCGGCGCCGAAGGCACCCTGGGCTTTGTGGTCGAAGCCACCATGCGCCTGGACCGTGCGCCGAAAAATCTCACGGCGATGGTGCTCGGCACCACCGATTTCGACTCGATCATGCCGGTGCTGCACGCCTTCCAGAGCAAGCTGGACCTGACCGCCTTCGAATTCTTCTCCGACAAGGCCCTGGCCAAAGTCCTCGGCCGTGGCGATGTGCCGGCGCCGTTCGAAACCGAGTGCCCGTTCTACGCGCTGCTGGAATTCGAAGCCACCACCGAAGAAGTCGCCAACCACGCCCTGGAAACCTTCGAACACTGCGTCGAGCAGGGCTGGGTGTTGGACGGCGTGATGAGCCAGAGCGAAACCCAGCTGCATAACTTGTGGAAGCTACGCGAGTACATCTCCGAAACCATTTCCCACTGGACGCCGTACAAGAACGATATTTCGGTCACTGTCTCCAAAGTGCCGGCGTTCTTGAAGGAAATTGATGCGATCGTCGGTGAACACTACCCAGACTTCGAAATTGTCTGGTTCGGCCATATCGGCGACGGCAACCTGCACCTGAACATCCTCAAGCCGGAAAACCTGAGCAAGGATGAGTTCTTCGCCAAGTGCGCCACCGTGAACAAGTGGGTGTTTGAAACCGTGCAGAAGTACAACGGTTCGATCTCCGCCGAGCACGGCGTGGGCATGACCAAGCGCGATTACCTGACCTACAGCCGCTCGCCGGTTGAGATCGAATACATGAAAGCAGTGAAGGCAGTGTTCGACCCGAACGGGATCATGAACCCTGGCAAGATCTTCGCTGTTTAACCGCCCCCGAAGGAGTCGTTTCATGAGCTACCAGCACAAGTACGTCGACGGCACCAACATCCACTTTCCTGTGGGTAAAGTGGTGTGCATTGGGCGTAACTACGCCGAACATGCCAAGGAGCTGGACAACCCGGTGCCGACCGAGCCGTTGCTGTTCATCAAGCCGGGCAGTTGCGTCGTGCCGCTGGAAGGCGGTTTCAGCATTCCGACCGAGCGCGGTTCGGTGCATTACGAGGCGGAAATCGCGGTATTGATCGGCAAGCCGCTGTCGAACAAGCCGAGCCGCGAAGAAGTGCTGGACGCCATCTCCGGTTTCGCCCCGGCCCTGGACTTGACCCTGCGCGACAAGCAAGCCGAGCTGAAAGCCAAGGGCCTGCCGTGGGAAATCGCCAAGTCCTTCGACGGTGCGGCGGTGATTGCGCCGTTCGTGGTCGGCAGCACGTTCCCGGATGTCACCGATATTGGCATTCGCCTGACCATCAATGGCGAAGTGCGCCAGGACGGCAACAGCGCGATCATGCTTAACCCGATCGTGCCGATGATCCAGTACATGGCCGGCTGCTTCTCGCTGCAGGCCGGCGACGTGATCCTCACCGGCACCCCGGCCGGCGTGGGGCCGTTGAATGTGGGTGATGAGCTGGTGCTGGAACTGAGCGGCGTGAATCGCTTCGAAAGCAGCGTTCGATAAGCACCTGATGTGGGAGGGGACTTGCTCCCTCCCACAGTGGGTCCGAGTCCATCTCGTGCATCGGCTTTTGCATTTTTTTCACACGCCATCCGGATAATCCTCAGCCTCCAGCGCGCGGGCCCGTTGATCCTGTGCTATCACCTACCGCTGACTTTCCGGAAAAAGCACCCAATGGCCGTGTCCCTGCCCTCCGCAACACCTAAGCCGCGTTCTCGCTTTGCCTTGCGCTGGTATTCCTGGTTATTTCTGGCGGGCGCCATCGTGTATGGCATTTCCTGGGCCATGCACTGGGACGACCGCGGCCTGCTGTGGGTGCTGGAGCGCTTCGAAACCTCGGCCGAGCGCCAGGAGAGCGTGTGGTTGCCGGACTACCATGCCGTGATCGATGGCAAGCTGCTGCCGGGCATGGAGAAGGATGAAGCATCGGACGTCTCCTACAACCCGCAGACCAAAACCCTGTTTTCCGTGATGGGCAAGAATCCCTTCCTCGTCGAACTGAGCCTGCAGGGCGATGTGCTGCGCAAGATGCCGCTCAATGGCTGGGACAATCCGGAAGGCGTGACCGTGATGGAAAATGGCCTGATAGCTGTGGTCGACGAACGCCAGCACACCCTGACCATCGTTAAGGTCGACGCCACCACCCAGCAATTGAACAAGGCCGACTTCCCGAGCTATGACCTGGGTCCGTCCAAGGACCAGAACAAAGCGTTCGAAGGACTCACCTGGGACAAGCGCAATCAGCAATTTGTGCTGGGTGAAGAGCGCCCGCCGGCGTTGTTCACCTGGAAAAGCGACGGCAGCCAGACCCTGGTCGGCGATAAACAGAAACTGGCCAGCAAAGAGCTGGATATGCGCAACCTCTCGGCCCTGGCCATCGACCCGCGCACCGGCCATCTGCTGGTGTTATCGGCCGACTCCCACTTGCTGCTGGAGTTGGACGAGAAGGGCGAACAAGTCAGCTTCATGACCCTGCTCGGTGGTTTCAATGGCCTCAAGAACACCATCCCCCGGGCAGAAGGGGTGACCATGGATGAGGACGGCACGCTCTACATTGTCAGTGAGCCAAACTTGTTCTATCGGTTCGAAAAGCAGAAGTAACGGACGGATTACGTCGGATATCTCTCTATTAGCGGCATTCGCCAGACACCAGGGCGCGTTTAAGTTTAAATTCAGACAGGCGTGATATTCATTCGCCACTTTTGACTTTGAGCCCGCCCGATGCGTCGATTTGCCCGCCCCACACCCATTCTCTTCATGCTTGCGCTGATCGCCGTAGTCAGCGCCGGGGCGGTTGCGCAGCACTATCGCCTGTTCGAACGTGCCTGGTTCAACTGGCAGGCCTGGCGCCAGCCGGCAGACGAGCGCTCCATCGGCTTGGCGGATTACCGGGTGACCCTGGAGGCCCAGGTTATCGAAGGGCTCGACGACGATGTCTCGGCCCTCACCTACGATCCGGTGCGCAAAAGCCTGTTTACCGTCACCAATCAAAACGCCGAACTGATCGAGCTGTCCCTTGAGGGCAAGATCCTGCGGCGTATTCCTTTGGTGGGGTTCGGTGATGCCGAGGCGGTGGAATTTATCAGCGACAACATCTACGTCATCACCGACGAACGCCAGCAGCGGCTGATCAAGGTGCATGTGGACGACGACACCCAATTCCTCGACGCCGCCGATGCGGAGCAGATGACCCTGGGCCTGCATGTCGGGGGCAACAAGGGGTTTGAGGGATTGGCCTATGACTCAGTCGGCAAGCGCCTGTTCGTGGCCAAGGAACGCGACCCGATGCTGATCTATGAGGTCCACGGGTTTCCTCATTTCAAACCGGAAAAAACCTACTCGGTGCACGTCATCAACAACCCCAAACGCGATGCCGGGCTGTTTGTGCGCGACCTGTCGAGCCTGCAATACGATGAGCGCAGCGGCCATCTGCTGGCGCTGTCGGATGAGTCGTTTCTGGTGTTGGAGTTGGATATCGACGGTCGCCCACTGAGCAGTCTGTCTCTGCTCAATGGGCGCCACGGCCTGAAAAAGCGCGTGCCGCAGGCCGAAGGGATCGCCATGGATGACGAGGGCACGTTGTACCTGGTCAGCGAGCCGAACCTGTTCTATGTGTTCAAGAAGTCCACTCCCTGAGACACCGCCCCTCCCACAGTTGGTTTTGCATCAGGCTTTAAGGGTTTTTACGCCTTCGGAAGTGCCCAACAGCAGTACATCCGCCGGACGCGCAGCGAACAGGCCGTTGGTGACCACGCCGACGATGGCGTTGATTTGAGTCTCAAGCTCCACCGGGTTGGTGATCTGCATGTTGAACACGTCGAGGATGATGTTGCCGTTGTCGGTCAACACGCCTTCGCGGTACACCGGATCGCCACCCAGCTTCACCAGCTCGCGGGCTACGTGGCTGCGGGCCATCGGGATGACTTCCACCGGCAGCGGGAACGCGCCAAGTACCGGCACCAGTTTGCTGGCGTCGGCGATGCAGATAAAGGTCTTGGCCACCGCTGCGACGATCTTCTCGCGGGTCAGGGCGGCACCGCCGCCCTTGATCAGGTTCAGGTGTTCGTCGCTTTCATCGGCGCCGTCGACGTAGAACTCCAGGTCGCTCACGGTGTTGAGCTCGTAGACCGGAATGCCATGGCCCTTGAGGCGTGCGGCGGTGGCTTCGGAGCTGGCCACGGCGCCGTCGAATGCGCCCTTGTGCTGGGCCAGCGCGTCGATAAAGCAGTTGGCGGTGGAGCCGGTGCCGACACCGACGATGCTCTTGTCGTCGAGTTTAGGAAGGATTAAATCGACGGCGGCCTGGGCCACTGCCTGTTTGAGTTGATCCTGGGTCATGCGGGCTCCGGAACGGGCGGGGAGTAAAGAGGGGCGCGAGTATAACCCAACAAAACCTCTGGATTCGTGTGGTCGCCCGGCCAAACGCTGGGTTAGACTCCTTGGCCCTGCCCAACCCGCCCAGTGACTTCCGCCGATGCTTGAACAGTACGTCAAAAAGATCCTCACCTCGCGCGTCTATGACGTTGCCGTAGAAACCCCGCTGCAGACCGCTCGCCAGCTCTCCGAGCGGCTGGGCAACAAGGTCTGGCTCAAGCGTGAAGACTTGCAGCCGGTGTTCTCGTTCAAGATTCGCGGCGCGTACAACAAGCTGACTCAGTTGACGGCTGAAGAGCGTGCGCGCGGCGTCGTCACGGCCTCGGCGGGCAATCATGCGCAGGGCCTGGCCCTGGCGGCCAAGGTGCTGGGGGTCAAGGCCACCATCGTGATGCCCAAGACCACCCCGGAGATCAAGGTCGAAGGCGTGCGCTCCCGTGGCGGCAAAGTGGTGCTGCACGGCGATTCCTTCCCGGAAGCCCTGGCCTACTCGCTCAAGCTGGTCGACGAAAAAGGCTACGTCTACATTCACCCCTACGATGATCCGCACACCATTGCCGGGCAGGGAACCGTGGCGATGGAAATCCTGCGCCAGCACCCAGGGCCGCTGGACGCGATTTTCGTACCGGTGGGCGGCGGCGGGCTGATCGCCGGCATCGCCGCGTACGTGAAATACCTGCGTCCGGAGATCAAGATCATCGGCGTCGAACCGGACGACTCCAACTGCCTGCAAGCCGCCATGGCCGCCGGCGAGCGTGTGGTGTTGCCCAGTGTGGGTATCTTTGCCGACGGTGTGGCGGTGGCGCAGATCGGCCAGCACACCTTCGACATCTGCAAACACTACGTGGATGAAGTGATCACCGTCAGCACCGATGAAATCTGCGCGGCGATCAAGGACATCTACGACGACACCCGCTCCATCACCGAGCCGGCCGGCGCGCTGGGTGTGGCGGGGATCAAGAAATACGTGGAGACCCGTGGCATCACCGGGCAAACCCTGGTGGCCATCGACTCCGGCGCCAACGTCAACTTCGACCGCCTGCGCCATGTGGCCGAGCGCGCCGAGCTGGGTGAAGGCCGCGAAGCCATCATCGCCGTGACCATCCCCGAGAAACCGGGCAGCTTCAAGGCGTTCTGCGAGGCCGTGGGCAAGCGCCAGATCACCGAATTCAATTACCGCTATCACTCCGGCAGCGAAGCGCACATTTTTGTCGGTGTGCAGACCCACCCGGAAAACGACCCGCGCAGTGCGCTGATCACCAGCCTCACCAGCAAGGGTTTCCCGGTGCTGGACCTGACCGAGAACGAATTGGCCAAGTTGCACATTCGCCATATGGTCGGCGGGCATGCGGCCAAGGTCAGTGATGAAGTGGTGTTTCGCTTCGAATTCCCCGAACGTCCGGGGGCCTTGTTCAACTTTCTTAATAAATTGGGCGGGCGCTGGAACATCTCGATGTTCCACTACCGCAACCACGGCGCCGCTGACGGCCGTGTGGTCGCGGGCCTGCAAGTGCCGGCGAGCGAGCGTCACCTGGTCCCGGCAGCCCTGGAAGCCATTGGCTACCCGTATTGGGATGAAAGCGATAACCCGGCCTACAAACTGTTTCTCGGTTGAGCGACTACGCTGATTGGGGCGGCCTTTAAGGAAGACGACACATGGACACCCTTACCACCCTCAAAGTTATCCACATAGCCGCCACGGTGGTGTTGCTGCTCAGTGGCCTCGGCCTGGCGCTGCTGGCCTGGCGCAAGCGCAGCGCCGGCCCGGCCGTGACTGTGCAGCGCCCGTGGGCGTTCGTGTGGTTGCTGATGGGCGTTTGCATGCTCAGCATGCCGTTTACCGGCTGGTGGCTGGCGCACCTGATCGGCTGGCCGCTGGGGCAGACCTGGATTCTGGGCTCCAGCATCCTCTATACCGTGGCGGCGCTGGCCTGGTTCTGGCTGGTGGCACGGCTTAACCGCCTGCGCAAAGGCGAGGGCGGTAGCTTGAATTTCACCCTGGTGCTGGCGGTGGTGAGCCTGGTGGGCTTTGTGGCGATTGCAGGGTTGATGGGCGCCAAGCCGATTTAGGGTTTTAGACCGCGTCGACTGCATCGGGGGCAAGCCCCCTCCCACATTTAACCGAGTACATCCTTTGGAATCCGGTCGAGTGTGGGGGGGCCGATAAGGCCATCAGCTACGCAGCGTAATCACCGGCCAACCACGCTTCTCGGCTTCAGCGCGCAGATTCGGATCCGGGTCCACCGCTACCGGATGCGTCACCTGCTCCAGCAGTGGCAGGTCATTCATCGAGTCGCTATAGAAGTAGCTGTCTTCCAGGCTGTACCCAGTCTCTTCCAGCCAACGATTCAAGCGCGTCACCTTGCCCTCGCGAAAGCACGGTACGTCGGTGCTGCGTCCGGTGTAGCGGCCGTTTTCCATCTCGCATTCGGTGGCGATCAGGGTTTCGACGCCCAGGCGTGCGGCAATTGGCGCGGTGACGAAACGATTGGTGGCGGTGATGATCACCAGCTTGTCGCCAGCGGCGCGGTGCTTGGCCAGCAGTTCTGAGGCCAACGGCAGCATGATCGGCTCGATGCAGTCGCGCATATAGTCATTGTGCCATTCGTCCAGCTGAGTCATCTCGGTGCGGCCGAGGATTTCCAGGCAGAAGTTCAGGTAGGCGGCGTTGTCCAGCTTGCCGGCCAGGTAGTCCTGGTAGAACTCGTCGTTGCGAGCCTTGTAGGCCACCGGGTCGAGAATCCCCCGTGCGCAGAGGTAATCGCCCCAGGCGTGGTCGCTGTCACCGCCGAGAAGGGTGTTGTCCAAGTCGAATAAAGCCAGGCGCATTGCAGTTACTCGCTGAAAAGTCTGTAAAAAGGCGTCCAGAATACGGTCTTTTCACAAGAGTGCACATAAGGTAAGAAGCCTCGTTGCCGCTGGAACAACCTTTGTGGAACAATGCGGCGACATGCGTTTGCGAGGTTGTTGCCGTGATCGACCCCGATGGTTTCCGTCCTAATGTCGGGATTATTCTTACGAATGATGCCGGACAGGTGCTATGGGCTCGCCGAATCAACCAAGATGCCTGGCAGTTTCCTCAAGGCGGAATCAACCCCGATGAAACCCCTGAAGACGCCCTGTACCGTGAGTTGAATGAAGAAGTCGGCCTTGAGCGCGAAGATGTGCAAATTCTGGCCTGTACCCGGGGCTGGTTGCGCTATCGTTTGCCGCAACGCCTGGTGCGTACCCACAGCCAACCGCTGTGCATCGGCCAGAAGCAGAAATGGTTTCTCCTGCGCCTGATCTCCAACGAGCAGCGGGTGCGGATGGATTTGACCGGTAAACCGGAGTTCGATGGCTGGCGCTGGGTCAGCTATTGGTACCCGTTGGGCCAGGTGGTGACATTCAAGCGCGAGGTTTATCGTCGCGCTCTCAAAGAGCTTGCCCCGCGCCTTTTATCGCGCGACTGACGACGGAGTTCGACCCCGAGCCATGCTCAATACGCTGCGCAAGATCGTCCAGGAAGTTAACTCCGCCAAGGATCTCAAGGCGGCGTTGGGGATTATTGTGTTGCGCGTCAAGGAAGCCATGGGCAGCCAGGTCTGCTCGGTTTACCTGCTGGACCCAGAGACCAACCGTTTTGTGCTGATGGCCACCGAGGGCTTGAACAAGCGCTCCATCGGCAAGGTCAGCATGGCGCCCAATGAAGGTCTCGTGGGCTTGGTGGGGACGCGTGAAGAACCCCTGAACCTTGAAAACGCGGCCGATCACCCGCGTTATCGCTACTTTGCCGAAACCGGCGAAGAGCGCTACGCCTCGTTCCTCGGCGCACCGATCATTCACCACCGCCGCGTCGTCGGCGTGTTGGTCATCCAGCAGAAAGAGCGTCGCCAGTTCGACGAAGGTGAAGAAGCCTTCCTCGTGACCATGAGCGCGCAGCTCGCCGGGGTTATTGCCCACGCCGAAGCTACCGGCTCGATTCGCGGCTTGGGGCGCCAGGGCAAGGGTATCCAGGAAGCCAAGTTCGTCGGCGTACCGGGTTCGCCGGGGGCGGCGGTCGGTACTGCCGTGGTCATGCTGCCGCCGGCCGACCTCGATGTGGTGCCGGACAAGCACGTCGACGACATCGACGCTGAAATCAAACTGTTCAAGACGGCCCTGGAAGGCGTGCGCGCCGACATGCGCAACCTGTCGACCAAGCTGGCCACCCAGTTGCGCCCCGAAGAGCGCGCGCTGTTCGACGTGTACCAGATGATGCTCGACGACGCGTCCCTCGGGAACGAAGTCAAGACCGTGATCAAGACCGGCCAATGGGCCCAGGGCGCACTGCGTCAGGTGGTCACCGATCACGTCAACCGTTTCGAATTGATGGACGACGCCTACCTGCGCGAGCGGGCCTCCGATGTGCGCGACCTTGGCCGCCGTCTGCTGGCCTACCTGCAGGAGGACCGCACCACCAACCTGGTCTACCCCGACAACACCATCCTGATCAGTGAAGAACTGACCGCCACCATGCTCGGCGAAGTGCCCGAAGGCAAACTGGTGGGCCTGGTCTCGGTACTTGGTTCGGGCAACTCCCACGTCGCGATCCTGGCCCGGGCCATGGGCATTCCGACGGTGATGGGCCTGGTGGACCTGCCGTACTCCAAGGTCGATGGCATCGACATGATCGTCGACGGCCATCGTGGTGAAGTCTTTACCAACCCCAGCGATTTGCTGCGCAAGCAATACGCCGAGGTGGTGGAAGAAGAAAAGCAACTGGCGCTGGGTCTCGACTCGTTGCGCGAGCTGCCCTGCGTGACCCTCGACGGCCACCGTGTGCCGCTGCTGGTCAACACCGGCCTGCTGGCCGATGTGGCCCGCGCGCAACAGCGTGGCGCCGAAGGGGTGGGGCTATACCGCACCGAAGTGCCGTTCATGATCAACCAGCGTTTTCCGAGTGAGAAGGAGCAGCTGGCGATTTATCGCGAGCAACTGTCCGCCTTCCACCCGTTGCCGGTGACCATGCGCAGCCTGGATATCGGCGGCGACAAGTCACTGTCGTATTTCCCTATCAAGGAAGACAACCCCTTTCTCGGCTGGCGCGGTATTCGCGTGACCCTCGACCACCCGGAAATCTTTCTGGTGCAGACCCGCGCCATGCTCAAGGCCAGCGAAGGCCTGAACAACCTGCGCATCCTGCTGCCGATGATCTCCGGCACCCATGAGCTGGAAGAAGCCCTGCACCTGATCCACCGCGCCTGGGGCGAAGTGCGCGACGAAGGCGCCGACGTGCCGATGCCGCCGATTGGCGTGATGATCGAAATCCCGGCGGCGGTGTACCAGGCCAAGGAGCTGGCACGGCAGGTGGACTTCCTGTCGGTGGGCTCCAACGACCTGACCCAGTACCTGCTGGCCGTGGACCGTAACAACCCGCGGGTAGCCGACCTCTATGACTACCTGCACCCGGCGGTGCTGCAAGCCCTGCAAAACGTGGTGCGCGACGCCCATGCCGAAGGCAAGCCGGTGAGTATCTGCGGTGAAATGGCCGGCGACCCGGCAGCAGCGGTGCTGTTGATGGCGATGGGTTTTGACAGCCTGTCGATGAACGCCACCAACTTGCCGAAGGTGAAGTGGATGCTGCGCCAGGTTGAACTGAGCATGGCCAAGGATCTGCTGGCCGAGTTGATGACCATCGACAACCCGCAGGTTATCCACAGCTCGCTGCAATTGGCGCTGAAGAACCTGGGGCTGACACGGATGATCAACCCGGCTTCCGCCAAAACCTTGTAGGCGCGAGCGTGCTCGCGAAGAACCTCAACGATAACGCGGGGAGCCTGATTCCCTGCGGCGTTCTCAGGTTTTTCGCGAGCAAGAACTAGGCGTCCCCCTCGCTCCTACAGGTTGATGTCTACCTCGCCCAACCGCCCACCCTGCGGCCCGAAGCTGCGCTCCACCATCCGCCGCGTACCATCGGCATTCACAATCAGCGCCGTGCTCGCCCGCGTCCCATAACTCGGGCTGGCGATAAACACACTCGACAGCAGACTCTCCGTCGCCAACCCCACGCCGGTATCGGGCAAGTCAGCAAACGATGCCGTCTGCGGGTCGCTCAGGATCTCCAGTAGCGCTTCGGGCTGCGGATCGGTCAGCAATTCGCGCAGCGCGGCTTTGGCCTTCACCAGCTTCGGCCACGGGGTATCCAGCCCCGCGTTGGACAACCCATAGACCCCTGGCTTCAGTTGCGTCGGCTCGGTGTCATTGGCGTTGTAATGCCACAACTCTTCCCGCGTCCCCACCAGCAGGTTAAACCCGGCATATTCAATCGATCGGCCGTTAACGTCGGCCAAATACTGGTCAATCGGTAGCGAACCACTGAGAAACCGCGCCACCAGTTCCCCGCGTGACTTGCGTGCGGGCGGCTGGTGCGGGTCGCGGATGTTGGTCAGGGCAGCAAACCGCCCATCGGCATTCACTCCCAACCAGGTGCCACCTGCTTCCTGATCGCGGCCGGCAAAGACCTCGGGCGCATCCGGCCATTGGGCCAGCGGCAGGCTGGGGCGGGCGTAGAACTCATCGCGGTTGGCCGCGACGATCAGCGGTTGGGCATGGCCCGGCCGCCAGGCGAAAACAATCAGGCACATCAGGCGGTTCCCTTTTGTGTTTTTAGCCACTCTACCCACACCGGCAGCAGCGTTCCATCGTATCCAGTTGGGTCGCATGCCTTCCATCCGTTAACATGCCGGACTTGGTTGGGGGGCTCCCATGGAATTTCTGCTGTATTTGCTGCTGGGCGCCTGCGCGGGCGTGCTCGCCGGGCTGTTTGGCGTGGGCGGCGGGATCATCATCGTGCCTGTGCTGGTGTTCAGCTTCACCTTGCAGGGCTTCGACCCGCAGGTGCTGACGCACCTGGCCGTGGGCACGTCCCTGGCAACGATCATCTTTACCTCGGTCAATGCCGTGCGTGAGCACCACCGACGTGGCGCGGTGCGTTGGCCGATCTTTGTATGGATGACCGTGGGTATCCTGCTCGGCGCCGGTTTTGGTGCGCTGACCGCCGAAGCGATTTCCGGCCCCCACTTGCAGAAGATCATCGGCGTATTCGCCCTGATCATCGCCGTGCAACTGGCCCTGGAGGTCAAGCCCAAGGCCAGCCGCACCGTGCCGGGCAAGCTCGGCCTGACCCTGGCCGGTACCGTGATTGGCTGGGCTTCGGCGATTTTCGGCATTGGCGGCGGCTCGCTGACCGTACCGTTTTTGACCTGGCGCAGCGTGCCGATGCAACAGGCGGTGGCCACCTCATCCGCCTGTGGTCTGCCGATTGCCCTGGCCAGTGCATTAAGTTTCATGATTCTGGGCTGGCATGACCCGCTGTTGCCCGCTCATAGTCTAGGGTTCGTGTATTTGCCGGCGCTGCTGGGCATTGCCCTGACCAGCATGGTGTTTGCCCGCTTCGGCGCACGCCTGGCGCACCGGTTGTCGCCGCGCTTGTTGAAGCGGCTGTTCGCCGCACTGCTGTTTTGCGTCGGTTTGAATTTTTTGCTGTAACGCAGGCTTAATCGCGCCCGGGCATGGTCCGGTCGCCATAACGAATGATTTAACGAGGAGTCGCAATGCTGCCTTACCCGCAGATCGACCCGGTGGCCCTGGCCATCGGTCCGCTGAAAATCCACTGGTATGGGTTGATGTACCTGATCGGCATCGGCGGCGCCTGGCTGCTGGCGTCCCGGCGCCTGAACCGTTTCGACCCGACCTGGACCAAGGAGAAGCTCTCCGACATGGTGTTCTGGTTGTCGATGGGGGTAATCGTCGGCGGACGCCTGGGGTATGTGCTGTTCTACGACTTGTCCGCGTATATCGCCAACCCGATGCTGATCTTCGAAGTGTGGAAAGGCGGCATGGCGTTCCACGGTGGCTTTATCGGCGTGATGATCGCGGCCTGGTGGTTCGGCCGGCGCAACGGCAAGTCGTTCTTTCAACTGATGGACTTTGTCGCGCCGTTGGTGCCGATCGGCCTGGGTGCCGGACGTATCGGTAACTTCATCAACGCCGAGCTGTGGGGCAAGCCGACCGACGTGCCGTGGGCCATGGTGTTCCCGCCGTTCAGCGACCCGGCGCAATTGCCGCGCCATCCGTCGCAGCTGTACCAGTTCGCGTTGGAAGGCGTGGCACTGTTCCTTATCCTGTACCTCTTCTCGCGCAAACCGCGCCCCACCATGGCTGTTTCCGGCATGTTTGCGCTGTTCTACGGGATCTTCCGTTTCATCGTCGAATTCGTGCGCGTGCCGGATGCACAGCTGGGCTATCTGGCCTGGGGCTGGCTGACCATGGGGCAAGTGCTCAGCATTCCGATGATCCTGGTCGGCCTGGGCCTGCTGTGGTGGGCGTACAATCGCCCGCAACCGCTGAAGGACACCGCGCTTTAAATTCGAATGCCGAGGCCTGCGAGGTCTCGGCTTCAACGATACGGGTAATGACATGAAGCAATATCTCGAACTACTGAACGACGTCGTGACCAATGGCCTGACCAAAGGCGACCGTACCGGCACCGGCACCAAGGCCGTGTTCGCCCGTCAGTATCGGCATAACTTGGCCGACGGCTTCCCGCTGCTGACCACCAAGAAGCTTCACTTCAAAAGCATCGCCAACGAGCTGATCTGGATGTTGAGCGGCAACACCAACATCAAGTGGCTGAACGAAAACGGCGTGAAAATCTGGGACGAGTGGGCCACCGAAGAAGGTGACCTGGGCCCGGTGTACGGCGAGCAGTGGACCGCCTGGCCGACCAAGGACGGCGGCACGATCAACCAGATCGACTACATGGTGCACACGCTCAAGACCAACCCCAACAGCCGTCGCATCCTGTTCCACGGCTGGAACGTCGAGTACCTGCCGGACGAAACCAAGAGCCCGCAGGAAAACGCGCGCAACGGCAAACAAGCCCTGCCACCGTGCCACCTGCTGTACCAGGCGTTCGTGCATGACGGCCATCTGTCGATGCAGTTGTACATCCGCAGCTCCGACGTGTTCCTCGGCCTGCCTTACAACACTGCCGCCCTGGCGCTGCTGACCCACATGCTGGCCCAGCAATGCGACCTGATCCCCCACGAGATCATCGTCACCACCGGCGACACCCACGCCTACAGCAACCACATGGAACAGATCCAGACCCAGCTGGCGCGCACGCCGAAGAAGTTGCCGGAACTGTTGATCAAGCGTAAGCCGGCGTCGATCTACGACTACACGTTCGAAGACTTTGAAATCGTGGGCTATGACGCTTATCCAAGCATCAAGGCCGACGTGGCTATCTAGAGTCTGTGTCCACTGTGGGAGGGGGCTTGCCCCCTCCCACATTTGGCCCGTTCAATGGCCGTGGCTTCTGCCCACATGTGAGGGCTCGGCCTCGCTGGCGGCAACACCGCCGCTGACCTCCAGCTGCTGCAAAATCCCACAGTGATCCCCGCCGCCACAGCGTTGGCGCAGGTCCAGCAATTGCTCCTGCAACGCCAACAGCCCATCAATCCGCGCTTTCACATGGTGGATATGCTCATCAATCAAGGCATTCACGTTTTCGCACTGGTCCTGGGGGCTGTCCCGTAGCCCGAGCAAACTGCGGATTTCTTCCAGCGTCATGTCGAGGCTGCGGCAGTTGCGGATAAAGATCAGCCGCTCGGTGTGCGCCTGGGTGTAGACGCGGTAGTTGGCGTCGGTGCGTGCCGGGGGGGGCAGCAGGCCTTCTTTCTCGTAATAACGGATGGTTTCCACCGGGCAGTCGGTCAGTTTGGCCAGTTCGCCGATCTTCATTGCAGCAATCTCCAAATGGGTGCTTGACCCTATAGTGGCTACAGGGTCTTTACTTGGCAACAGGCACCTTACGGACGCGACCTGATGAGCGATTCCATTCACACCCCGCATAAGCACGACCACGACCACGATCATGGCCCGAAGAAACTCACGCCTGTGCATGACCACGGCCATGGCGGTTCCTGCTGTTCCGGTACCCCGGCACCCGCGCTGGTGCAATTGAGCGAAGCCCCGACTGCCGGTTCGCGCCTGAGCACCTTCCGCATCGAAGCCATGGACTGCCCCACCGAACAGACGCTGATCCAGAACAAACTCGGCAAGCTGGCGGGTGTGCAGCAACTGGAGTTCAACCTGATCAACCGCATCCTCGGCGTCACCCATGACCTGCCGAGCACCGCGCCGATCATTGACGCGATCAAATCCCTGGGTATGCAGGCCGATCCGATCGAGGAGGGCAGCCCGCCCGCCGAGCCGCCTGCCAAGAAACATTGGTGGCCGTTGGCGTTGTCCGGCGTGGGCGCATTGGGCGCCGAAGTGCTGCACTTCACCAATGCCGCGCCCACTTGGGTGATTGCGCTGGTCGCACTGGTGTCGATCTTCAGTGGCGGCCTTACCACCTATAAAAAGGGCTGGATCGCCCTGAAAAACCTCAACCTGAACATCAACGCGCTGATGAGCATCGCGGTCACCGGTGCGATCCTGATTGGCCAGTGGCCGGAAGCGGCCATGGTGATGTTCCTGTTTACCGTGGCCGAGCTGATCGAAGCCAAATCCCTGGACCGTGCGCGCAATGCCATCAGCGGTTTGATGCAGATGACACCGGAGCAGGCCACGGTGCAGCAGGCTGATGGCAGCTGGGTTGAACAGGAGGTCAAAAGCATTGAGCTGGGCGCCATCGTGCGGGTAAAACCTGGCGAGCGCATCGGCCTCGACGGTGAAGTCACTGCCGGCCAATCCACCATCGACCAGGCGCCGATCACCGGTGAAAGCCTGCCGATTGAAAAGACCGTGGGCGATAAAGTCTTCGCCGGCACCATCAACCAGGCCGGGTCCCTGGAGTACAAGGTCACCGCAGCGGCCAACAACTCCACCCTGGCGCGCATCATCCATGCGGTGGAGCAGGCCCAGGGCGCACGGGCACCGACCCAGCGGTTTGTCGACAGTTTCTCGAAAATCTACACCCCGGCAGTGTTTCTGTTTGCCTTGGGTGTGGCGCTGATCCCGCCGCTGTTCATGGCCGGTGCCTGGTTCGACTGGATCTACCGCGCCCTCGTGCTGTTGGTGGTGGCTTGCCCTTGTGCGTTGGTGATCTCCACCCCGGTCACCATCGTCAGCGGCCTGGCGGCTGCGGCGCGCAAAGGCATCCTGATCAAGGGCGGCGTGTACCTGGAAGGCGGTTACAAGCTGGACTACCTGGCCCTCGACAAGACCGGCACCATCACCCACGGCAAGCCGGTGCAAACCGATTACCTGGCGCTGTTCCCCCATGTCGAAGACAGCGCCCCGGCCCTGGCTGCCAGCTTGGCCGGGCGTTCCGACCACCCGGTCTCGCTGGCGATTGCCAACGCGGCTGTGGATAAAAACCTGCCCGTGCACGTTGTGGATAACTTCGAAGCCCTGGCCGGTCGTGGCGTGCGCGGCGATATTAATGGCCAGACCTACCACTTGGGTAACCACCGCCTGGTGGAGGACCTTGGCCTGTGTTCGCCGGCGTTGGAAGAAAAGCTGTTCGCCCTGGAGAAACAGGGCAAGTCCGTGGTGCTGTTGCTCGACAAGTCCGGCCCGCTGGCACTGTTCGCCGTGGCCGACACGGTCAAGGACAGCAGCCGCGAAGCCATCCAGCAATTGCATGAACTGGGCATCAAGACCCTGATGCTCACCGGCGACAACACCCACACCGCCCAGGCGATTGCCGCCCAGGTCGGCATCGATCAGGCCCAGGGCGACCTGTTGCCCACCGACAAACTGCACGCCATCGAAACCCTCTACGGCCAAGGCCACCGGGTCGGCATGGTCGGCGACGGCATCAACGACGCCCCGGCCCTGGCCCGCGCCGAGATTGGCTTTGCGATGGCCGCAGCAGGTACCGACACCGCTATCGAGACCGCCGACGTGGCCTTGATGGACGATGATTTGCGCAAGATTCCGGCATTCATTCGTTTGTCGCGGCAAACGTCGAGTATCCTCAAGCAGAACATCGCCCTGGCCCTGGTGATCAAGGCGATCTTCCTGGTGGTCACCTTCCTGGGCCTGGCCACTATGTGGATGGCGGTGTTCGCCGACATGGGCGTGGCCCTGCTGGTGGTGTTCAATGGCCTGCGCCTGTTGCGCAAATAGAGGATGAGAGGGTGGTGTGCTGAGTGCCGAGTTGAAGGCGTTTTTTATGGTCGCCCGCCTGGGCAGCATTACCCAGGCGGCGAAAAAACTCGGCCTGAGCCAGCCCACGGTCACCACCCAGATTCGCAACCTGGAAAGCCAGTACGGCGTTGAGCTGTTCTACCGTGGCGGGCGCCGCCTCACCGTCAGCGACGAAGGCGCGCGCCTGCTGCCGATGGTCAAGACGTTGCTGCAGCAGGAAGCAGACATCGAGTTTTTCCTGCGTAACAGCGGCCAGGTCCAAGGGGCGCTGAGAATTGCCGCGACGGCGCCGTACTACATCCTCGACCTGGTCAAAGCCTTTCGTGAACGCCTGCCGCAAGTGGAAGTGTCGGTGGAAATCGGCAACTCCCAGCAGGTGCTCGAAGCGCTGGACGATTACCGCGTCGATGTCGCGGCCTCCTCGCAGTTGCTTGAAGACCCGCGCCTGATCCGCCGCGTACTCGGCACCGACCCGCTGGTGCTGGCGGTGCACCGCAATCACCCACTGGCCAAGCTCGACCATGTGCCGCTCAGCGCGTTGGCCGGGCATACGCTGTTGATGCGTGAAGCGGGCTCCACCACGCGGCGGCTCACGGAAGAGATGCTGCAAGGTGCCGGCGTGAGTTACGGGCCGCTGCTGGAAATCGGCAGCCGTGAATCGATCCGCGAAGCGGTGCTGCGCAATATCGGCATCAGCATCATCGCCCGCCAGGAAGTGCCCCACGACCCGCAGTTGCGGGTGCTGACCATCGAGAATGCGCCGCAGATTCCGGAGTATCTGTACTGCCTCAAAGAACGAAAAGGCGCTCGCCTACCGGCGGCGTTTTTGGGGTTGGCGCAGGAAATGTCGCCGATCTAAAGCCTTGTAGTGGCTTTGGGGACCAATCGGGAGCAAGCCCCCTCCCACAGGTGGCCGCATTTCCATGTTGGAACTCGGTCAAATGTGGGAGGGGGCTTGCCCCCGATGGCGATGTACCCGGCAACTCAGCTCTTAGAGTCCTACACAAATCTGCGAATACCACTATCGCCGCGTTTTGCCTTTCTGCCACAAGAGGGACGCATTGCCTGCCTAGCATGGCCTTCATCAGTTTGATGAGGTGCCACCATGAACACAGTCCTGACCCAACCCGGCGCGCCGATGAAAGTGCGCGCTATCCAGAAACGCTTCGGCGCCTTTACTGCGCTCGACAACGTGTCCCTGGACGTGGCTGCCGGCGAGCTGGTGTGCCTGCTGGGCCCTTCCGGCTGCGGCAAGACCACGTTGCTGCGCTGCATCGCCGGCCTGGAACGCCAGGACAGCGGCGAACTTTACCTGGGTGACCGCGATGTTTCCCTGCTGCCGCCCCAGGCTAGGGACTACGGCATTCTGTTCCAGTCCTACGCGCTGTTTCCTAATCTCACCGTCGAAGCGAACATCGGCTACGGCCTCACCGGCAGCGGTCGCGATGAAGTGCGCCAGCGTGTCGGCCAGATGCTGGAGCTGGTGGGGCTACTCGGCAGTGAAAAGAAATACCCCGGCCAGCTCTCCGGCGGCCAGCAGCAGCGCGTCGCCCTGGCCCGTGCGCTGGCGCCGGCCCCGTCGTTGCTGTTGCTGGATGAGCCGATGTCGGCCCTAGACGCCCGTGTGCGCGAACACCTGTGCACCGAGCTGCGCCAGCTGCAACGGCGCCTCGGTATCACCACCTTGATGGTCACCCACAACCAGGACGAAGCCATGTTGATGGCCGACCGCATCGCCGTAATGAACAACGGCAAGGTCGAACAATACGCCACGCCCCAGGAGATTTACGACCGTCCGGCCACGCCGTTTGTGGCGGAGTTTGTCGGCCAGGGCAATTGGCTGCCGTTCAGCCGCAACAGTGCCAGCCATGCCCAGGTCGGCGGGATGAATATGCGACTGGCCGAGGATGCTGGCGTGGCCAAGTCCGGCCGACTGTTTTGCCGCCCGGAAGCGATCAACGTCAACCCGCCGGTGCATGAAGAAAACCTGTTCCCGGCCAAGGTTCGCGAGATCACCTTCCTCGGCAACCGCTGCCGCATGAGTTTCGAGCTGGAGCAACTGCCCGGCCATCCGCTGCTGGCCGAACTGGCCCCGGAAGCCATGCCGCGCCTGGGCGCCCAGGACATCTGGGTTGCCTTGCCGCCGCGCAGTCTGCAGGTGTTTGCCTGAGATGGCCGCTGTCATGACGCTGCCGCGCCAGGTGTCCCGCGCCGAAACCGGCGACCGTATTTTCGTGGTCGGCGGCAAACTGCTCTGGCTGTTGCTGCTGGGCATCGCCGTATTGCTGCCATTGCTGGCGATCTTCTGGCGCGGCTTCAGCAGTGAAGCCGGGCAGGGCGGTGGCCTGGTCGCCGCGCGGGAGTTGGTCACCAGCGCCAACTTCCATTGGCTGCTGGGCAATAGCCTGAAAGTCTCCCTCAGCGTGGCGGCCATTGTCGTACCGCTGGCCTACCTGTTTGCCTACGCCCTGCAACGCACGTTGATTCCCGGCAAGGCCATCTGGCGCGGCCTGTCGCTGCTGCCGCTGATGGCACCGTCGATGCTGCCAGGGATTGCACTGGTCTATCTGTTCGGTAACCAGGGCCTGTTGCGCGGGCTGCTCTCGGACAACATCTACGGCTTCTGGGGCATTGTGCTCGGTGAAGTGATCTACACCTTCCCCCATGCCCTGATGATTTTGCTGTCGGCGCTGTCCCTGGCCGATGCGCGTTTATTCGACGCGGCCTCGAGCATGGGCGCCAGCCCTGCGCGGGCGTTCCGCAGCATCACCTGGCCGGCCACGCGCCAGGCGGTGTTTGCCGCGTCCTGCCTGGTGTTCACCCTGACCATCACGGATTTCGGCGTGCCCGTGGTGGTCGGTGGGGATTACCAAGTGCTGGCGCTGGAAGCCTACAAGGCGGTGGTCGGCCAGCAACAGTTTGGTCGGGGGGCGTTGATCGGCATGGTGTTGCTGCTGCCGGCGCTGTTCAGCTTTGGCGTTGATGCCTGGTTGCGTCGCCGCCAAGGTGACGGCATGAGTGGCCGCGCCCAAGTCTTCCAGCCAGTGCCGTCGCGTTTACGGGATGGCTGCTACCTGCTCATCGTGCTGCTGATCTGTGCCGTGTTGCTGCTGGTGTTCGGCATGGCGGTGTACTCCTCGCTGGTGAAGTTCTGGCCGTACAACCTGTCACTGTCGCTCAGCCACTACCAGTTCGAAGACACGGCCGGCGGCGGTTGGCTGGCCTATCGCAACAGCTTGACCCTGGCGTTGTGCACGGCGTTGATCGGCAGCGTGTTGATCTTCACCGGCGCCTACCTGATGGAAAAGACCAAGGGCCAGAAGGGCCTGAACCTGGCGCTGCGCATGCTCAGCTTTGTGCCGATGGCCGTGCCTGGGTTGGTGTTGGGCCTGGGCTACGTGTTCTTTTTCAACCTGAGTGGCAACCCGCTGCATGTGTTCTACGGCACCATGACCCTGCTGGTGGTGTGCACCATTGCTCACTATCTGACCACCGCACAGATGACCGCCACCACCGCGCTGCGCCAACTGGACGCCGAGTTCGAAGCGGCAGCGCTGTCGCTCAAGGCGCCGCTGTATCGCCATTACTTGAAAGTCACGGTGCCGATCTGCCTGCCGGCGCTGCTGGACATCGTGCGCTACCTGTTTGTGTCGGCGATGACCACCGTGTCCGCCGCGATCTTCCTCTACAGCCCCGACACCATCCTCGCCGCCGTCGCCGTGCTGAACATGGACGACGCCGGCAACGTGGGCGGCGCGGCGGCCATGTCGACCCTGATCCTGTTCACCTCGGCCGGCGTTTCGCTGCTGCTGGCGTGGGCTTCACGTGGCGCCTTGCGCCGCTCCCAAGCCTGGCGCCAGACCGCGCCCGGCCAATAAACATCCCTGAAGGAGGTGCTCCATGTTCAAGCCCCTGGCGCTGGTCGCTGCCGTACTCACTGCATTCAGCCTGAATGCCTTCGCCAAGACCGAGTTGACCGTGTACACGGCCCTTGAAGCCGAGCAGTTGAAGACCTACAAAAAAGCCTTCGAACAGGCCAACCCGGACGTCGAGATCAAATGGGTGCGCGACTCTACCGGCATCATTACCGCCAAGCTGCTGGCCGAAAAAGACCGCCCGCAAGCCGACGTGGTCTGGGGCCTGGCTGCATCGAGCCTGGCGATCCTCGATCAGCAAGGCATGCTGGACAACTACGCCCCCAAGGACCTGGACAAGATCGGCAAGAATTACCGTGACGCCGCCAACCCACCGGCCTGGGTCGGTATGGATGTGTGGGCCGCGACCATTTGCTTCAACACGGTCGAAGCCGAGAAACAGGGCCTGACCAAACCGGTCAGTTGGCAAGACCTGACCAAGCCCGAGTACAAGGGCAAGATCGTGATGCCCAACCCGGCATCGTCCGGCACCGGCTTCCTGGATGTGAGCGCCTGGCTGCAGACCTTCGGCGAGAAGCAGGGCTGGCAGTACATGGATGACTTGCACCAGAACATCGGCCAGTACGTACATTCGGGCTCCAAACCCTGCAAGCTGGCGGCTTCGGGTGAGTTCCCGATTGGTATTTCCTTCGAATACCCGGCCGTGCAGTTGAAACGCCAGGGCGCACCGCTGGACATCATCCTGCCGAAGGAAGGCCTGGGCTGGGACATCGAAGCCACCGCCGTGATCAAGGGCACCGCCCATGCGGACGCGGCGAAAAAACTCGCGGATTTCTCCGCTAGTACAGCGGCAATGGACCTGTACAAGGACAACTTTGCCGTGCTCGCCCAGCCGGGTATCGCCAAGCCGCAGACCGAATTGCCGGCCGACTACGAGCAGCGTTTGATCAAGAACGACTTTGCCTGGGCGTCGAAGAATCGCGACAGCATTTTGACCGAATGGCGTAAGCGCTATGACGGCAAGTCGGAAAAACAATAATTTTCACCTCTACCTGTAGGAGCGAGCTTGCTCGCGAAGAACGAATAGACGGCGCGGATAACCTGAAGCGCTGCCTTATCGTTGACGTTCTTCGCGAGCAAGCTCGCTCCTACAGAGGGTTGCATATTCCATGACAGATTTACTGATCATCGGTGCCGGCATCCTCGGCCTGTCCCACGCCTACGCCGCCGCCAGGCGCGGGCTCAAGGTCAAGGTGTTCGAGCGCAGCGCCACGCCGCTGGGCGCCTCGGTACGCAACTTCGGCCAGGCCCTGGTCACCGGGCAGCCGCCGGGGCCGATGTTCGACCTGGCACGACAAAGCCGTGAAATCTGGGGGCATTGGGCACATGAGGCGGGCCTTCAATTGAAGCGCAACGGCTCGTATCTATTCGCTCGCACCGAAGCCGAAGAGCATCTGCTGGAAGCCTTCTGCGCCGGCCGCGCGCGCGAGCACGGCTACAACGTCGACTTGTTGCAAGGCGCGGCGTTGAAAGATCTTTATGGCGGCCAGTTCCGTCATCACCGCGCCGCGCTGCATGGCAAGGACGACCAGCAACTGTATTCGCGCGAGGCGATACCGGCGCTGATCCACTACCTGAGCCAGCAACTGGGTGTGGAATTTTACTTCTCCACCCTGGTGCGCGATGTCGAATCGGGCCAGGTGCACAGCACGGCGGGCAGCTTTCGTGGCGAGCAGGTCATCGTCTGTTCCGGTCACGATTATCAAACCCTGTTGGCCGAGGCCATCGCCGAACTCAACCCGCAGATCTGCCGCCTGCAAATGCTGCGCGCCCGGCCTGCGCTTAACCTCAACCTGCAACACGCGTTGCTCACCGGCCTCAGTTGCGTGCATTACGGCGCCTTTGCCGACCTGCCTGAAGCCGCGCCGGTGCAGGCGCAGATCCTGCGCGATGCGCCGCACCTGCATGCACACGGGATTCACCTGTTGATCAGCCCCACGCCCCATGGCGAACTGATCATCGGCGACTCCCACGACTACGGCAGCGATGCCTCGCCGTTCAATGCCGAGCAGGTAGATGACTGGATGATCGAGTTGGCCGAGCAGACCTTGGGTTGCAAGATCCAGGTAGTGGAACGCTGGCAGGGCGTCTACGGTGCCAGGGGCCCGGCGCCGTTTTCATTTGTGCAGGCCGCACCTGGCGTGAGCGTTGCCTTGATGCACACCGGCGTGGGCATGAGCGTGGGGCCGGCGATGGCCGAGCGCAATATCACAACACTGTGGGGGCAAGCGTGATGAACCCGGAACAGGCGATTGCCGCAGTCTTCGGTTTATACGAGCAGCACGGCACGGCGGATTACATCGGCGAGCCGGTGTCGCAGATCGAGCACATGTCCCAGGCCGCGCAGTTGGCCATGGCCGAGGGCTTCGATGATGAGGTGGTATTGGCGGCGTTCTTCCACGACATCGGCCATCTCTGCGGCCAGGATGGCGAGAACATGGGCGGTTACGGCGTGGTCAGCCATGAGCGTTTGGGCGCGGATTATTTGCGCCGTGCAGGCTTCAGTGAGCGCCTGGCCAGGCTGGTGGAGTACCACGTCCAGGCCAAGCGCTACCTGACGTTCAGCCAGCCGGACTACTACGCACGCTTGAGCGAGGCCAGCCGCCGCACCCTGGGTTACCAGGGCGGCGTGATGACGGCCGAGGAGGCTCGGGCGTTTGAGCAAGACCCGCTGTGTCAGGTCAGCCTGCGCATGCGCTACTGGGATGAACAGGCCAAGCAAATGCACGTACCGGTGCTCGACCTGCAAGTGCTCAAGGCCAAGGCCCGGCAGCTGCTGGCGGCTTAAGTCTCGTCGAGGCGCTGGGCCAGGGCTTCGACCTGTTCCTGGCGCTCGGCCTGGCTCAGTTTGGCGTGGGGGTTGAGGGATGACCACTGCGGGTGGGCGCGGGCTTTGTGCAACGCGTCGGGCAATTTGCCTTCGCGCCAGGTCTTGTCCTGGGGCGTATCGACCTTGATGCTGTGCATCGCCGCATGGCCGCGCAGGTTCAGGGCCTTGAGCAACTGGCGCTGGCGCAGGGCGAGCAGGCGCAGCACGCTGTCGTCCACCGTCAGCTCGCGCTGGCCCTTGATCTTGCCCAGCAGGCGGCTGCCGTAGCTGCGTGCGGTTTGCAACGCGCCACCGGCGATGGCGCCTGCGAGGGCGGCGGCGCCGAGGGTCAGCCCGCCGACCAGCAGGTCCACCCCGGCCCCGGCCGCTGCGCCTGCGGCGATGCCACCGCCGACGCGCACGCCGAGTTGCTTGAGGGTTTCCGGGTTGAACAGGTCATCCCCCCAGCGCCCGTCCAGCAACGGTAAATCGCTGGCGGCGGCGTCCTGGGGGCGAAAGCCGAACAGCTTGAGCAAGGCCTCCACGCATTTTTGTTCGCGCTGACGCACCGCCTTGCGCAAATCGCTGATGGCTTGTTGCTCATCTTCAGTCACCACGCTGCGTCGGCACGCGGCGCAGTCGATCAGCAGTTCGGCAATCAACCGCGCGGCGCTCTGTTGACGGGCCTGGCGTTGGGCTTCCTGGTCAAGAATCAGTCTTTCTAACTGCGGACGGGCGTTTTCCAGCAGCAGGGCGAGGCTTTCATACAGGCGGCGTTCGCCGTCTTCCGGCGGCGCGACGCTGTCGAAACGCACCAGCGCATGCAGGCCCAGGCGCGCCAGGGCTTCACGCCAGTCCGGCTCGCGGTGGTCGCTGCTGCTGACGAAGTTGAGCACCGGCAGCAACGGTTTGCCGCAACTGGCCAGCACTTGCAGTTCGTCACGGTACTTGGCCAGCACCGGTTCGCGAGCGTCGATCACATACAGGCCGGCGTCCGAGGCCAGCAGTTGGCGCAGCACCTTGGCTTCCTGTTCGAAACGCTGGCGGGCTTCGCTGCCTTCCAGGAACCGCGCCAGGCGGGCTGGGCCGTCCAAGCGTTCGCCGGGGCGATCCAGGCGTTCCAGGTAGTCGAGCAGGGCGATGGCATCTTCCAGGCCGGGTGTGTCGTACAGCTCCAGCAAGGCTTCGCCGTCGACCGACAAGCGCGCACCTTCGACATGCCGCGTGGTGCTGGGGCGATGGGAGACTTCACCGAAACCGACGTCACGGATAAGGGTGCGCAGCAGCGAGGTCTTGCCGACGTTGGTGTGGCCGACCACGGCGAGTTTCAGCGGTTTAGTCATGACCGGTCTCCAGCCAGTTCAACGGCGCGCAGTCGGCGAACGGCAGCTCCAGTTGTTGCAGCGCGGTGTGCCAATCGCCCAGGCGTTCGGCATCCAATGCCTGGCCCGCTGGGGCTTGCAGCAGCCACACACGAGTGGCGGTGGCGCTGCGCGCGAGTTCGGCGATCAGCGCCAGGCTGCCACGGTCCGGCGAGCGGCGCGGGTCGCAGGCGATGACCAGGCGCGCGGGCGGGAAGCGGCTGAGTTGCTCCAGGAGCTTGCTGCGCGATTCGCGGCTGTCGAGGATTCCCGCGTTCTTTACATTCGCCGGCAGCTTGGGGGGCCAGGGGTGCTGATCGTCCAGTTCGATGGCGACGAGTAAGGCGCCGTCGCTGTCCAGCTCACTGACGCCTCCGGTGACGTGGTGCAGTTGTTCCGGCGCGGCGTCGTTGACCCCAAGGCGCTCGCTGCTGGGCATCAGGCGTTCGCGCAGTGGGCTGTAGCCGGGCAGGTTGAGGTCCAGGCGCAAGGCGGCGCGCCCGCGTTTCCAGCGCCACAGGCACAGCAGGGCGAGGATCAACCTTGGCAGCAGGCCGTAGACCAGCAATACGCCGACCAACCAGGCGGCCCACGCCTGGCGGGCGCTTTCGATATTCAGTGCGGAGTCGCCGCTGGCGCGGATCATCTCGACGGTCGGCACATTGAAGCCCAGCAGGGCGGGCAGGGTGCCGAGGGCCTGGGTCACGGCGACAAAGGTGTCGGCGCCGAGGATGGTGGTTTCCCAGACAAAACCGTAACGGCGGGTGGTGAGCAGCGTCAGCAGAATCACCAGCGCGCTGAGCAGCGCCAGCAACCACAGGCTGTTGACCAGCACACCGACCGCCCAGCGATTGAGTTTCTGCCGTTGCAGCAACAGCAGCAACGCCGGGGCCAACTGGGCGGCCTTGGCATCGCGCGCAAGCTTTTCACTGAGCCACAGCCACAGCCGCCCGAGACTGGCGCCGTGCTCGCCGGCAAACAGCAGCCCCAACGCCCAGCTCAACAGCAGGATCAGGTTCAAGCCGAGCAGGCTGCCCAGGGCCCAAAACACATTCACCGGGGTCAAGCCGTTGCCCAGCGCAGCAAAGGCCAGGCCCGCGCCGCTGATGACAGCCACCACCGCCAGCAGCACCAGGGCCAGGCGTGCGCCTTGCAGCCAGCGCGTGAGGGCGGCGGTCAGGCCATCGCGCTCGGCCAGGTGCAGGGCGCGCTGCTGGATGCGCGTCGGCAGGTCGCCGCCCGCCGTGCGGGCGAGGCGATTGGCTTCCTGGTCTTCCAGGGGGCCGGCGTGTTCTTCACGCAGGCGCACGGTTTCCGTCAGCCAGAGTTTTTGCAGGGGGTTCAGTGCGGTCACGCGTCTTCCTGTCGTGCAAGTGAGCTTGGAGCATAACCGCTGGTTCGTGGCTCTGGTATTCTCGTCGCCATGAAAAAAACTCTCCCTTTAAGCCTGATCGCAGCCCTCGGTGAAAACCGCGTGATCGGCGTCGACAACAGCATGCCCTGGCATTTGCCGGGGGATTTCAAATACTTCAAGGCCACCACGCTCGGCAAGCCGATCATCATGGGGCGCAAGACCTGGGACTCCCTGGGCCGACCGCTGCCGGGGCGCTTGAACCTGGTGGTCAGTCGTCAGACCGATCTGGTGCTTGAAGGTGCGGAAGTTTTTCCGTCACTCGATGCCGCCGTCGCGCGGGCTGAAGCCTGGGCGCTGGAGCAGGGCGTGGATGAGCTGATGCTCATCGGCGGCGCGCAGTTATATGCGCAGGGGCTGGAACAGGCGGATCGCCTGTACCTGACGCGCGTGGCGCTGAGTCCGGAAGGGGATGCGTGGTTTCCGGCGTTTGATGCGAGCCAGTGGAAGTTAGTGTCGAACGTCGAGAATCCGCCGGAAGGGGACAAGCCGGCGTACAGCTTTGAGGTTTGGGAAAAGGCCTGACTGGCACCAGATTAGTCAGACTTGCAAAAGAAGCCTCGATGCATCACTGTAATGACCAATGTCTTTACAGTGAGGGCTGCCCCATGGCCTCTATCAACGTACGTATCGACGACGACCTTAAGGCTCGTGCTTATCACGAGTTGGAAAAGCTCGGCGTCACCCCATCGGAATTAATGCGGCAAGCCTTGCAGTACGTGGCAGACCGCGGCCAGTTACCTTTCAAGCCTGTCCTCATGACTGAAGATGATGAGGCCTTGTTGGCAACAGTTCGGGAGCGGCTGGCTGCGCCTCAGCGGGTGAAGGTCTCACTGGATGACCTATGAGCTGGATTTCGATGCACGGGCTTTGAAGGAATGGCACAAACTGGGCGATACCGTTCGTCAACAGTTTAAAAAGAAGCTGGTCGAGATCCTGAACAATCCACGTATTGAAGCCAGCCGTCTGCATGGCTTGCCCGATTGCTACAAAATCAAGCTTCGCAGCAGCGGTTATCGGTTGGTGTATCAAGTCATTGATCAGGAGATCACGGTGTTTGTCGTGGCTGTCGATAAGCGTGAGCGTGATGAGGTCTACCGAAAGGCTGCTGATCGTCTGAGCTAGCAAGGAGTGAGGTCCCTACTAGCTTATTACGTTAGGCCTGCGCCAACTCCCCATGCTCATCCGCATCCAACAACGCTTTATCCGTCTGCCCCATGATCTGGCTGGTAATCGCACCCGCCGTCATCGAACCATTCACGTTCAGCGCCGTACGGCCCATGTCGATCAGCGGCTCCACGGAAATCAGCAGCGCCACCAGTGACACCGGTAAGCCCATGGCCGGGAGCACGATCAGCGCGGCGAAGGTCGCGCCGCCGCCCACGCCCGCCACACCGGCCGAACTCAGGGTCACAATCGCTACCAGGGTCGCGATCCACAGCGGGTCCAGCGGGTTGATGCCCACGGTCGGCGCCACCATCACCGCCAACATGGCAGGGTAGAGACCGGCGCAGCCGTTCTGGCCGATGGTCGCGCCAAACGAGGCGGCGAAGCCGGCGATGGATTGCGGGATGCCCAGGCGGCGGGTCTGCGCTTCAATGCTCAGCGGGATGGCCGCCGCGCTGGAGCGGCTGGTGAAGGCAAAGGTCAGCACTGGCCAGACCTTGCGGAAGAAGCGCAGTGGGTTGATCCCGGCCAGGGACAGCAGCAGGCCGTGCACCACGAACATCAGGCCCAGGGCCAGGTACGACACCACGACAAAACTGCCGAGCTTGATGATGTCCTGCAGGTTGGAACCAGCGACCACTTTGGTCATCAGCGCCAGTACACCGTACGGGGTCAGCTTCATCACCAGGCGCACCAGGCGCATCACCCAGGCTTGCAGGGTGTCGATGGCGTTGATGACTTTCTGGCCTTTTTCCACGTCATCCTTGAGCAGTTGCAGTGCGGCCACCCCGAGGAATGCCGCGAAAATCACCACGCTGATGATCGACGTCGGCTTGGCCCGCGCCAGGTCGGCGAACGGGTTGGCGGGCACGAACGAGAGCAGCAACTGCGGGATATTCAGGTCGGCAACCTTGCCCGCGTAATCGTTCTGGATCACTTGCAGGCGCGCCATTTCCTGGGTGCCAGCCACCAGGCCTTCAGCGGTGAGGCCGAACAGGTTGGTCAGGCCGATACCTATCAGCGCTGCGATGGCGGTGGTGAACAGCAGCGTACCGATAGTCAGGAAGCTGATCTTGCCCAGGGACGAGGCGTTATGCAGGCGCGCCACGGCACTGAGGATCGAGGCGAATACCAGCGGGATCACGATCATTTGCAGCAATTGCACGTAGCCGTTGCCGACCAGGTCGAACCAGCCGATGGACGCCTTGAGGACCGGGTTACCGTCGCCATAAATAGCGTGCAACGCCGCACCAAACACCACGCCAAGCACCAGCGCGAACAGGACCTTCTTGGCGAGGCTCCAGTTTGTGCGGCGGGTTTGTGCCAGGCCCAGCAACAGGGCCACGAACACCAGTAAGTTGAGGATCAGGGGCAGATTCATTGAAGCTCCGTTGAGAGGGCAGCCAATCGCGTGAGCCTGCGATTGCGAACCGGAAATCCTAACAGCTTGAAATATATTGATTTAATACCAATATGGAATGGTGACTGTCGTTTTTGGAATAAGCGTTTGACGCTCAGGCATACGCCCGTGACGGAATCAGGACGCGCACCGTCGTGCTTGCGTTGGGAACTGTCACAGGGATTTGTTAGCGTTCATGTCTTTCACTCAGGGAGACAACGCCTATGAAGCTCGCGCCGAAACTACTAGTCGCCGCATTCTGCCTCGGACTCGCCAGCCAGGCGTTCGCCGCCACCGAGTTGAAACACTGGCCGGCACCTGCCGCCAAACAACTGAACGAGATGATCGCCGCGAACGCCAACAAGGGTAATTTCGCGGTGTTCGACATGGACAACACCAGCTACCGCTACGACCTCGAAGAGTCCCTGCTGCCCTACATGGAAAACAAGGGCCTGATCACCCGCGACAGCCTCGATCCGTCGCTCAAGCTTATGCCGTTCAAAGACACCGCCGACCATAAGGAAAGTCTGTTCAGTTACTACTACCGCCTCTGCGAAGTCGACGACATGGTCTGCTACCCGTGGGTCGCGCAGGTGTTTGCAGGCTTCACCCTCAAGGAACTCAAGGTCCAGGTGGATGAGTTGATGGCCTCCGGCAAGCCGGTGCCGGTCAGCTACTTCGAAGGCGACGTGGTGAAGACATCCGAGGTACAGCCGCCGAAAGTCTTCACCGGCCAGGCCGAGCTTTACAACAAGCTGATGGAAAACGGCATTGAGGTCTACGTGATGACCGCCGCATCAGAGGAACTGGTGCGCATGGTCGCGGCTGATCCGAAATACGGTTACAACGTCAAACCCGAGAATGTCATCGGCGTGACGACCTTGCTCAAGGACCGCAAGACCGGCGAACTGACCACCGCACGCAAACAGATCGCCGCCGGCAAATACGACGAAAAAGCCAACCTCGGCCTGGAGCTGACCCCCTACCTGTGGACCCCGGCGACCTGGATGGCCGGCAAGCACGCGGCAATCCTGACCTACATCGATGAATGGAAAAAACCGGTGATCGTCGGTGGCGATACGCCGACCAGCGACGGCTACATGCTGTTCCACGATGTGGACGTGGCCAAGGGCGGCATCCACCTGTGGATCAACCGCAAGGACAAATACATGACCCAACTCAACGGCATGATCGCCAAGCATGCGGCGGCCCAGGCCAAGGAAGGGTTGCCGGTGACGGCGGACAAGAACTGGGTGATCGTCAAGCCGGACGAGATTCAGTAACACCGAGTCGCCTGCGTCCCAGGCAAGCCAGCTCCCACATTTTTAAGGTGTTCACACATCAAATGGTGGGAGGGGGCTTGCCCCCGATGGCTGTCTGAATAGCACTACAAAACCCAGCCTAAAATAGATATCAATTGCGAACAAATCTCATCCTCTGCTAGCGTGCGCACTTCCTGAACATCCCGTTCTTCTCAAGGTAGTGCTGTGCTCTCCTGGAATTCGCAGATCGCGCGCCTGTTCGCGGAGCAGAAGAAGGCCCTCGAAGCCTTCGTCACCCGCCGCACCGGCAGTGCCCAGGTGGCCGCCGACCTGACCCAGGAATCGTTCCTGCGCCTGGCCCGGCTGGACTCCGGAGAGAAGATCGACAACCTCCCGGCCTTCCTCTTCACCATCGCCAGCAACCTGGTGCGCGACCACCAGCGTCAGGCCATCCGCCGCGACCGCCTGGATGCCGGCGAACCCAGCGAAGAACTGCCCTGCAGCAACCCAAGCGCCGACGAGCAATTGGCTGCCTATCAACAGGAGCAACTGATGCAGGACGCGATCCTGGCGCTGCCCAACGCGACTCGGCAGATCTTCCTGCTTTATCATGTCGACGAACTTTCCTACCGCGAGATTGGCGAACGCCTGTCGATCACCCCGCGCAGTGTGGAATACCAATTGCGTCGGGCCTTGATCGAATGCCGTGCCTTTATCAAGGCGCGACTGGCCTGTGATGAACAAGGACGCCGGTCATGAGCGCCGCACCCTCTGCCGACGAGTTGTTTGCCGAAGCGTCCGGCTGGTATTTCCGTCTTCAGGCTGAAGACGTCACGGCGGCTGAAATCGAGGCGTTTTCCGCGTGGCTCGGGCGGGGTGCCGCCCAGGATGATGCGTGGCAGGAAGTTCAGGCGATGCTGGGTGGCCTGCGCGAGCCAGCGCGGGTGATTCGTCGGGCCGAGCAAGCGGCCTGGCGCAAGCCGGCGCGTCGTTGGGCCTGTGCTGCCGCTGTGTTGCTGGCCGTCAGCCTGACGCTGCAGAACACGCCATGGCTGGATCGCCTGCGGGCTGATTACGCCACCGGCACCGGCGAGTCGCGCACCGTCGAACTGGCGGACGGCTCGCAGCTGCAACTCAACACCGACAGCGCTGTGCAGATCCGCATGAGCGCCGGTGAGCGCCAGGTTCGCCTGTTGAGGGGCGAGGGATTTTTCAGTGTGACCAAGGATCCATCGCGGCCTTTCGTGGTGCAGTCCGGCGACGGTTGGGTGAAGGTGGTGGGTACGCAGTTCAGCGTTGCTCGCCGCGATGCGCAGACTCAGGTGCAGGTCGCCCAGGGCAAGGTTCAGGTCAGCTCCGGCGTGGGTGAGCCGGTGTACCTGGAGCCGGGGCGAGCGGTGGAGTATCAGGATCAACGCTTGGCCGCAGTCCACGCGTTCGACCCTGCCAGCGGGTTTGCCTGGCGCCAGCGGCAACTGGTGTTTCGCCAGCAGCCGCTGTCTGAAGTGGTGGCCGAACTGAATCGCTACTGGCCGGGCAAGACGCTGGTGTTTGGCGATGCATTGCGCGATCGCGTGGTGTCCGGCGTATTCGAGATCGATAAACCTGACGCGGTCATCAAGGCACTGGAATACACCCTCAACCTGCGTGCCGAGCATTACACCCCGTATTTGCTGGTGTTGCGCGAAGGCAAAGCGTCCTAGGCGAATCTTTTTCAAAAATCTTTCAGGGTTTCTCCCCAAGCCATCGTCCTTGATCACTGAGGCGTAAATAGTAAGCACTCTCAAGTAGTGCCGCGCCCGTTCACTGACTTTTGCACCGGGGAGCACCACCCATGGCACACCGATTCGCCGCACGGCCCTTGCTGGCGCTGGCCATTTCCTTGGCTTGCGGCACTGCGCCGTTGTCTCTGCAGGCCGCCGAGACCACTCAGGCCCAGACCTACCGCTTCGATATTCCGGGACAAAGCCTGGACGGCGCATTGGCGGCGTTTTCGGCGGTGACGCGGATTCAGGTGTTGGTGCCCAGTGAGTTGACGCAAGGTGTGGCATCGACCGGTGTCAGTGGCAGTCTGGGGCAGCGGGACGCTCTGGCGCGGTTGCTCGCGGGAACGGGGTTGAGTGCGGCCTTTATCAACGCCGATACCGTGACCCTGGAAAAGCGTGTGTCATCAGGCACAGCTCTTGAAGTGGGCGCAACCACCATCAGCGCCGAGCACCTTGGGACGACAACCGAAGGCACCGGCTCCTACACCACCGGCGCAGTGACCATCGGCAAGGGTGAGCAGAAACTCAAGGATATCCCGCAATCGGTCAGCGTCATGACCCGCAAGCAGATGGATGACCAGAACACCACCAAGCTCTCCGAAGTGGTCAAGCGCACCCCGGGCCTGACGGCGACCAAATCACCCGGCCCCGGCATGTTCATCTTTTCCCGTGGCTTCGAAGTGGGCACCCTGCAATACGACGGTGTTGGCATCCCGCGTAACACCTACGCGCTGGGCAGCTACCTCACTGAAAACATGGCGATCTACGACCGTGTGGAAACTCTGCGCGGCCCGGCCGCCTTGCTGCAAGGAGCGAACAGCCCCGGTGGCACCATGAACCTGGTGCGCAAGCGTGGCCAGGAGGTGCCGACAGTCACCATCACCGCCAAGGCAGGCTCCTGGGACCACTATGGCACCCAGGTCGACGCCGGCGGCCCGCTGAACGCCGAGGGCACTTTGCGCGGCCGCTTTGTGGCGGATTACGACACCACCAACTCGTTTGTCGACTACGCCGGCAGCTGGAACCAGACGGTGTATGCCGCCGTGGACTACGACTTCACCCCTGACACCACCGTCGGCGTGGGCATCAGCAACCAGAAAGGTCACTCTCGCCCGAACTTCATGTCTTTGCCGCGTTATGCCAATGGCAGCGACATCGGCCTTGCGCGCTCGACCTTTGTCGGTGCCAGCTGGAACCGTAGCGTCAACAACCAGAACCAAGTGTTCGCCGACCTGGAGCATCGCTTCAACGACGACTGGAAATTGAAAGCCGCCGTGGTGGCCATGGATGAACACAACGATGCCACTTATCAGGCGACGTGGGACGAGATCCCCAATCCGGGCAGTACCGGCAATGTGCGTTATGTGGATTGGGTCACTGACTTCAACAACAAGAGCCGTGGGGTGGACGTCTACGTCAACGGCAAGTTCGAGACCCTGGGGGTGCGCCACGAACTCGTGCTGGGCGCCAATTACTCGAAGCTTACGACCCACGACCTGTACGCCCGGGATGCCACCGACGGTGCGGATATCTTCAACATCGACCACAACCGTGTGCAGCGCGACAAATATCAATTATTCCAGGACGGCTCCGGGTCAAAGAACTGGTATGACATTCGCCAGAAAGGCATCTACGGCACTTGGCGCGTCCAGTTGCTGGACCCGCTGACCCTGATCGTTGGCGCCCGTACCAGTTGGTATGATTTTTCCTACATCGACGAAAGCGGTTTCCAGGGTGTGTACGACGCCCCTACTCAAAGCACCACCCAGACCACTGGCCGGGTCACGCCGTACGCAGGCCTGGTGTATGCCCTCAATGACCAATGGTCGGCCTACGCCAGCTATGCCGATGCATTCGAACCCCAGACCAACCTGACTACATCCGGCAGCATGCTCAAGCCTATCGAGGGCAAAAATTACGAACTGGGCCTCAAAGGTGAATTGGCCGATGGTCGTCTCAATACCTCGTTTGCGATCTTCCGCTACGACCAGGAAAACCGTGGCGTGCAGGACCTGCAAGGGCCGATGAACTGTGGTGGCTGGTACTGCTCGGTCGCGTCGGGCAAGGTCCGCAGCCAGGGCTTTGAAGCCACCTTGAGCGGTGAGGTGCTGCCTGGCCTGCAACTGGCATCCAGTTACACCTACAACACCACCAAGTTCCTCAAGGACAATACTTACGAAGGCAAGATCTTCAGCACCTGGACCCCGAAGCACCTGCTCAAGGTGTGGGGTGATTACCAGTTGTCGGGTGACTGGGAGAAAGTCAGCGTCGGCGCCGGTGTCACCGCGCAAAGCAGCACTGAATCCTATGACCGCAACTTCAATGTGCCGGGCAACGCCCTCTGGGATTCGCGGGTGGCCTACAAAATCAATCAGGAATTCACCGTGGCGGCGAACCTGAACAACATGTTCGACAAGAAGTACTACATCCCGGCGTACAACGCGACCTGGGGCAGCAACTACTATGGCGATCCGCGTAATGTGATGTTTACGATGACCTACACACCGCAGTTCTAAAGCGCTACACCGGTCCCTGTGGGAGCGGGCAAACCTGCCCCCACATTGGATACTCAGTGCTTCCAGGATTGTGGGTATTTAACCCCTCGCAATCATTGCGCCGATTTCAGATCCCAGTTCCACACGCCAAGCATTGTGTTCTCCTGCACCTGAGCGAACAGCCCATAGTCGGCCAGGTACCATGATTTAAAGGTCCAGTCCTGTTTGGGCATTTTCATTGTGATGCACTCCAGCATTCTGGCCGAACCGTGTAAGGCTGGATTCAAGCTGCTTGCGGGTTGCTCACGGACAACGCGGCAGGTCACCGTCCTTGGCTCGCTGGTTTCGAGCGAAGGGCTGCCGTCCGGGTTGACGGATTTTGACCAGGTTCGTGTGTAACTGACGTGGCTGTCGAGGGGCAAGTTGCGCCAGTCGCCTTGAAAGCTCAACGCCACCAAGGCACGTGATTCTGTCTTTTTCTCAGCGGTTTTGCGGTCGATCTTGTGGCTTGCCAATTCAAACAGGCCTCTGAACGTCAGATCTAGAGAAAACCCAAGTGCGGAGTCCTCGGTTTGCACGAGGGTCTGAGCGGACGCGGCATCAGTGCTGATGAGTGTCTGTTTTGTCTGATCACCGATGCGCGCGCCGTTGAAGAGCACGGCCTCATAGTCGTAGTCCAATCGGCCCAGGGCGCTTGGAGGCACCGGCAGTTCCAGGGCTCGGATGGCCGCTAACACTGCCGGATTGGCAACCGGTGTGCTGATGGCCGGCGCCAGTGGCTGGCGCGGCTTGGCCTCAGGTAGCCGGCCCAGCGCTGCGGGTGATTGGCAAGCAGCCTTGAATACCTCTTGGTGGTCGGCAGAAGCCTGCTTCAGCGGCGTTGGATCGAGCTGGACCTGGACACTGCCGTTGGCGACCTGCCGAGCGTCGTCGAGATTGAATTGGCTCAGGCGTGTGATCGTTTGCTTTGTGCAATCAAGGGCCAGTCGCTCTTGGTTTTGCGCCACCAACAACGAGTTCTTGATGATCTGGTAGTGCTGATAACGGTGCGCGGCCCATACGTACAAGAGCCCACCGTTTTGTTCCAGGCTATTGCGGTCCAGAAGCAACCAATCCTGATCAACCGCTGCCGTCAACGCTCGCCAATCGGGTGCGGGCCGTGCTTTGCAGACGTTCTGCAGTTGCGCGCTGTGCTGCAATTGCTGAGCTTGCGGGGCAGGTAAATCGGTGCCCGTTCCATCCAAGTTGGCAAATGGTCTGAAACTGGTCCGAGTCGGGTAGGACATTCTTCCTGGACCTTGGGTGCACGATGCGTCGAACCGAACAATTGCCGGGTTTTGTTTCAGCTCGACCATGTAGGTGATCCGATCACCTTCGCGCACGATGGAGTGGTCCATCGCCGGTAGTGTCAGTGCCTCATTAAACAGTGCCAAGGCTGGATGTACTTGAGGCGCTTGAGAGCTCGGAGGGGTACTGCAACCGGTCAGGATGAGGGTCAGTAAAGAAGCACACCCTGCGGTCGGGTATAGAAAGGTCAAACGTGCGTCCATGTGGGAACCATCCATGAGAATTCTGGCGCGCACTTTATCGCGCCCAGGGTAAAAGGCAAAAACCGGTTGAACGGCCAGGCAAAAAAATGCCCCGCACCAGGCGGGGCTTTTTTATGCGCGAGGCTTACAGGCCGTCGAGCATTGCCTTGTTACGCACAGCACCTTTGTCGGCACTGGTCGCCAACAGGGCATAGGCCTTCAACGCGGTCGTGACTTTGCGCGGACGCTTCTCTACCGGCTTCCAGCCTTTCTTGTCCTGCTCAACCCGGCGTGCCGCCAGTTCTTCATCGCTGATCAACAGGTTGATCGAACGGTTCGGAATGTCGATCAGTACCTTGTCGCCATCCTGCACCAGACCAATCGCGCCGCCGGCAGCAGCTTCAGGCGAAGCGTGGCCGATGGACAGGCCCGAGGTGCCGCCGGAGAAGCGGCCGTCGGTCAGCAAGGCGCAGGCTTTGCCCAGGCCTTTGGATTTCAGGTACGACGTCGGGTAGAGCATCTCTTGCATACCCGGGCCGCCTTTCGGGCCTTCGTAACGGATGATGACGATGTCGCCTTCCTTCACTTCGTCGGCAAGGATGCCGCGAACCGAGCTGTCCTGGCTTTCGTAGATCTTGGCGCGACCTTCAAAGACGTGGATGGATTCATCCACACCGGCGGTTTTCACCACGCAGCCGTCGAGGGCGATGTTGCCGTACAGCACGGCCAGGCCGCCTTCTTTGGAGTAGGCGTGTTCGACACTGCGGATGCAGCCGTTTTCACGGTCGTCGTCGAGGGTGTCCCAACGGGTCGACTGGCTGAACGCGGTCTGGGTCGGGATACCGGCCGGGCCAGCCTTGAAGAAGGTGTGCACGGCTTCGTCGTCAGTCAGGGTGATGTCCCACTTGGCGATGCCTTCGGCCAGGGATTTGCTGTGCACGGTCGGCAGGTCGGTGTGCAGCAAGCCGCCACGGGCCAGGGAGCCTAGGATCGAGAAGATCCCGCCGGCACGGTGCACGTCTTCCATGTGGTACTTCTGGATGTTCGGCGCGACTTTGCACAGTTGCGGCACATGGCGGGACAGACGGTCGATGTCGCGCAGGTCGAAATCGATCTCGGCTTCCTGGGCAGCGGCCAGCAGGTGCAGGATGGTGTTGGTGGAACCGCCCATGGCGATGTCCAGGGTCATGGCGTTTTCGAACGCCTTGAAGTTGGCGATGTTGCGCGGCAACACCGACTCATCGTTCTCGCCGTAGTAGCGCTTGCACAGCTCGACGATGGTACGGCCGGCCTGCAGGAACAATTGCTCGCGGTCGCTGTGGGTGGCCAGGGTCGAACCGTTGCCCGGCAACGCCAGGCCGAGGGCTTCGACCAGGCAGTTCATCGAGTTGGCGGTGAACATGCCGGAGCACGAACCGCAGGTCGGGCAGGCGCTGCGCTCGTATTCCGCGACCTTCTCGTCAGAAGCGCTGGAATCGGCGGCGATGACCATGGCGTCGACCAGGTCCAGGCCATGGGAGGCAAGCTTGGTCTTGCCGGCTTCCATCGGGCCGCCGGAGACGAAGATCACCGGGATGTTCAGGCGCAGGGCGGCCATCAGCATGCCGGGGGTGATCTTGTCGCAGTTGGAGATGCAGACGATGGCGTCGGCGCAGTGGGCGTTGACCATGTACTCCACGGAGTCGGCGATGATCTCGCGGCTCGGCAACGAGTACAGCATGCCGTCGTGGCCCATGGCGATGCCGTCGTCCACGGCGATGGTGTTGAATTCTTTTGCCACGCCGCCAGCGCGTTCGATCTCGCGGGCGACCAGTTGGCCCAGGTCCTTGAGGTGGACGTGGCCCGGTACGAACTGGGTGAACGAGTTGGCAATCGCGATGATCGGCTTCTTGAAGTCGTCATCTTTCATCCCCGTGGCACGCCACAATGCGCGGGCGCCGGCCATGTTGCGGCCGTGGGTGGATGTTTTCGAGCGGTAATCGGGCATTTGAGCACTCCGGGCGGCTAATCAGGTATCAAAGGGGAGTGAGCTTCTATTGACGTCTGGAACACCCGAAAAATGGCACTGGTGTCCGGAAGTTGCCGCAAACGTGACGGGATCGCCGTGCGCATTGGCTTTGAGCTCATAAACCCGCCGGGGGATGACTGGCGATGAATAGGCCCGATTCTACACCGTCTTCCTGTAGGAGCGAGGGGGACGCCTAGTTCTTGCTCGCGAAAAACTCATCGGCGACACGAACTACCTGACAGCGCTGCGTTATCGTTTACGTTTTTCGCGAGCAAGAACTAGGCGTCCCCCTCGCTCCTACACAGGCAAGACATATTCAGAACCACTGTTTAAAGGCCTTTGGATGTTGTGCCTCCTACCGTTTCTCTTCCAATCACAGAAGAGGACGACGGAATGTCCACGCAACAAAATGCCTATCGGCTACGCACCGGGCGTTATTCAGAATCTGGCCGCGTGTACCTGATCACGGCTGTTACCTACCAACGGCAATCAGTTTTTCAGGACTGGCGCATGGGTCGCCTGCTCGTCAGCGAATTCAGGAAAGCTCAGGAAGACGGTGAGGCGACCTCGCTGGCCTGGGTCGTGATGCCTGACCATTTTCATTGGCTGGTCGAACTCCACAATGGCGACTTGCCAAGGTTGATGCGAATAACCAAGTCGCGAAGTGCCCGCGCGATAAATAGTGCGAGGGGTTCCTACGGGACGCTTTGGCAAAAAGGCTATTTCGATCGGGCATTGCGTCGTGAGGAGGACTTGAAAGCAATGGCTCGCTATATCGTCGCGAATCCTTTGCGTGCTGGTTTGGTCGAGCACATTGGTCTGTACCCACTATGGGATGCCATCTGGCTATGACGCACCTTCACTTGTAGGAGCGAGCTTGCTCGCGAAAAACGTAAACGATAACGCAGCGCTATCAGGTAGCCCGCGTCGTGTATGAGTTTTTCGCGAGCAAGCTCGCTCCTACAGTGGCAGGCGTTAGCGCCCGACTCGTAAATTCGTCAACCAGCCCCAGAGGCTGAGCACGATGA
>NZ_JAFLXD010000006.1:0-227642 GCF_019891415.1 Pseudomonas sp. SH10-3B
CAATACCGCCGGGTGATCGAGTTGAGTGCCGACTTTGTCGAGCAGCACACGGGCTTCAACCCAATACAGGTCGATGTGGGAGCTGTCGAGCTTCAGCGAGGCTGCGATGCAGGCGCCTCGGTCTTTCAGGTACACCGAGGTGATGCCATCGCAGCCTCGCCGGGGCTCGACAGCTCCCACATTTGATCGGCGTTCACCACAGAAATAAGGGATACCTGTGATCACCACCCAAGCCTTCCCGACCATCCGGGCCCTCCAGCGTAGCGCCTGGAACGACTGCTTCCCCGGTGCGTTGGAGGACTGGGATTATTACGTCGCCGTGGAAAACGCCGCCATCGCGGACTTCCAATGGCGTTACCTGGCGGTTTACGACGATGGAACGCTAGTGGCCGTTGCCGCCGCGTTCATCACCCATTATCGGCTCGACACCACGGTGTCGGGCGCCGGCAAGCGTTTGGCCGAACGTATGGAGCGGCTGTGGCCGGGGATTTTGCAATTGGGGCTGTATGCCGTTGGCTCGCCGGTGGCCGAGCGTTGCGACGCCGGGGTTGCCAGTGGCGTGCCCGCGTCGCGTCGCCCGTTGCTGCTTAAACACCTGTTGGACGCCGCGCGCCAGGATGCCGATGACTTCGGTATCGGCCTGCTGGCGGTCAAGGATGCGCCTTCCCGGGACCCGCATTGGCTCGACAGTTGCCGAGCGGCGGGTTTTCAAAACATGCCGAGTTTGCCTACGGGGGTGTTGCCGCTGCCCTACGGCTCGTTGGATGCCTACCTCGGCTCGCTGGGTAAATCCACGCGCAAAGACTTGCGCCGCAAGCTGCGCGCACCGGGACCACGGGTGGAGTGGCGGCGTAATATCGACGACGTGCTGCCCGACGTCATGCGCTTGTACGAAGCCACGCTCAAGCGCGCCGAGTTGCAGTTCGAGCGCCTGCCTGCCGGCTATTTCACCGGCGTGCTGGAACGTCTTGGAGCGCGTGCCGTCTGTGTTCTTTACTGGGTAGACGAGCAGTTGGTGGCGTTCAACCTGATCCTGGTGGACGAGCACCGGCTGGTGGACAAGTTTTTCGGGCATGACGTCGAATTTACCCGCGATTACAACCTGTACTTCCGCAGTTGGCTGACCAATGTCGACTACTGTATTGCGCACAATATTGCGGTGTATGAGTGCGGCCAGGCCGGGTATGCCAGTAAGCTGCGCCTGGGTTGCGAGTTCCAGGGCAACAGTGTGTTTTTCCGCCACCGCAACCGGCTGGTCAACGGCCTGCTCAAGCTTGTAAAACTGTTTATTCGACCGGATCGTTCCGACCCTGCCATGGCTGCTGCGATAAGCGAAACCTGATGATCACCAAGACCCGCCAGAAAGCTCGCCCCTTTGCCATTTCGCGCTGGAGCGTCCAGCGCAAGCTGGTGCTGGCGTTCTGGCTGGTCAGCGTGATTCCCACCATGATCGCGGCGGAGCTGGCCGCGACCACGCTGTCGCAGATTTTCGACAGCAACGTGCGTATCTGGCTGCAGGAGTCGACCAAAATCGTCAAGGACGAGATCGGCGACATCCTTCACGACAACGCACGCATGGCCAAGCTGTTCCTGCGCTACACCAGCCCGCCCTCCAGCCGGCTGGCTGCCAAGCATGACCGGCTGACCGCGGACATCGCCGATGCCACCGACATCGACGTGGTGGCGCTGATCCGTACCAGCGATCAGAAGGTGGTGTTCAGCACCGCCTCGGATGACATCGTCAAACAGATCAGCCTGACCAGCAACGCGGTGCTGCAGACCGTGCAAGTGGCGGGGGTGAGTACCGGGATTGTGGTCTCGACCTTCGAAACCAGCCAGGACGGCGTCGACTATCGCTTGTTGGTGGCGACCTACCTGGACAGCAGCTTCCTCACCAGCGTGGCTGATGTGCACTCCCTCGACCTGCGCCTGTACCTGGCCAACCCCGAGGGGTTCTCGGAGATATTCTCGACCCAGCGCTTCGTGGATCACCCGTCGCGCATCCCGAAAAGTGTCGAGACCGCGATGCGCAGCACCAAGCAGCCCAGCGAGCAGTTCACCAACAGCTACAGTGGGTTGTACTGGCCGATCTTCAATGACGCCGGTGACCTGCAAGGCGTGATTTTCAGCGGCCTGCTGCGCCACACCAGCCTGGTGGGCCTGGTGAACCAGAGCAACCTGTTCGTGCTGATTTTCCTGCTCAGTTCGGCATTGTCCCTGGCGGCCGGTGTGCTGGTGTCGCGGCGCTTGACCAAGCCGTTGCGGGACTTGTCCGAAGGCGTGGGTGCGGTGATCTCAGGCAATTACGCGCACCGCGTGCTGGTCAGTGGTGGCGACGAACTGGCGCAATTGAGCAGCACTTTCAACCATATGACCGAGCGCCTCGGCGAGCTGCACCACCTCGAAGCCCAGCTGCGCCGGCGTGATCGTCTGCACGCCCTGGGTGAGGTCGCCATGGGCCTGGCCCACGAGATCCGTAACCCGTTGGGCATCATCAAGACGGCTACCCAGTTGTTGCACCGTCGTGCTGACCTGCCGGACGCCGACAAGCGTCACCTGGAATATGTGATCAGCGAAGTCAGCCGCATCAACGACTTGATCACCGAGTTCCTCGACTTTGCCAAACCCAACCCACCGTTGCGCGTGCTGCAGCCGGCGCGCCCATTGGTCGAGGAGATCCTGGGTTTCTGCGCGCCGGAACTGGCCAGCCATAACATCGATGCGCAGATCGATGACCAGGCGCCGGGGGCGACGATCTACGCCGATGCCAAGCAACTCAAGCAGGCCTGCCTCAATCTGATTCTCAACGCCATCGATGCCATGCCCGAAGGCGGGCGCCTGACCCTGGGCATTCGCAGCGTGGGCGACAACACTGTCATCACCATCGCCGACACCGGCCAGGGCATCGCGCCGGAGATGATCGAGCGTATCTTTACGCCCTTCGTCACCACCAAGGCCTCGGGCACGGGCCTGGGCCTGGCCAAAGTCTATTCGATCATGGAAAGTCACGACGGCAGCATCGAATGCGCCAGCGAAAACGATGCCGGCGCCACCTTCAGCCTGTACATTCCAGCGATAGGCGAAGACGACGAGGACAGTCATGACGCATAACATTCTGGTAGTCGACGACGAACCCAAGCTCTGCGACCTGTTGGCGTCGGCCCTGGGCCAGAACAACGTGCAGGTGTTCATTGCGGGCAACGGCCTGCATGCGCTCAAGGTTCTGGAGCAGGAAGACATCGACCTGGTGATCAGCGACTGGCGCATGCCGGGCATGGACGGGCCGGCCTTGTTGGCCGAGATCAAGCTGCGCTATCCCCAGGTGCCGGTGATCGTGATGACCGCCTACAGCACGGTGAAAAACGCCGTGCAGTCGATGCGCAACGGTGCCTACGACTACATCGCCAAGCCGTTCGATATCGACGAACTGGACATCACCGTCGCCAAGGCCCTGCAGTTTCGCGACATCATGCGCGACAACGCGCGCCTGCGCGCCGAGCTGGACGAGCAGACGCAGTTCGACAGCCTGGTCGGCGACAGCCCGGCGTTTCGCAAAGTGCTGCAGGCGGTGGATTCGGTGCGCGACAGCAGCACCACCATCCTGCTGACCGGCGAAAGCGGCACCGGCAAGGAAATGGTCGCCCGCGCCATCCACAAGCATGGCAGCCGTGCCGACAAACCGTTCGTGGCGGTCAACTGCGCAGCGATCCCGGAGGGGCTGCTGGAAAGCGAAATGTTCGGCCATCGCAAGGGCGCGTTTACCGGCGCCGTGTCTGATCGGATCGGGCGTTTCCAGCAGGCTGACAAGGGCACGCTGTTTCTTGATGAGGTGGGCGATATGCCCCTGGCGCTGCAAGCCAAGATCCTGCGCGCCTTGCAGGAACGGGTGATCGAGCCGGTGGGCGATCCCCGCGAGCGCAAGGTGGATGTGCGGGTGATTGCCGCTACCAACAAGAACCTGCTGGAAGCGGTGGCCAACAAAGAATTTCGCGAAGACCTGTATTACCGCCTCAACGTGTTCCCTATCCCGCTGCCGGCCCTGCGTGAACGTGTGGAAGACATCGCGCCCCTGGCGCGCCACTTTGCCCAGACCCTCAGCGCCACTGCCGGCAAGCGTATTACCGGCTTCAGCCCTGAAGCGTTGCAGGCCATGGCCGCGTATCACTGGCCGGGCAATATCCGTGAGCTGCAAAACTGTGTGGAGCGCGCGACCATCGTGGCGGCGTCACCCGTGATCGAGGATATCGACTTGCCGGGCTACCTGTTTGCGTCGAAGCCGAGCGAAGGCGGCGTGACCGCGATCCTCAGCGACGGGCCGGGCATTCCTCAGGATCTGGATGCGGCGCTGGCAGAGGTGGAGAAGGCTTATATCCTGGCGGCGTTGCAGGAGAGTAATGGCGTGCAGGCTGCGGCGGCGGCGAAGATCGGGATCTCTGAGCGCAGTTTCTGGTATCGACTGAAGAAGCTGGGCATCCAGGTCGACAAGATCGTCCGCTGACATGCCTCGATTAAAAATGTGGGAGGGGTGTCAGGCGTGGACGCGTACCCACACGCTCACCAACACCGTCGCGGCCATCAGCCACGCTACCGCTGCTACGGCTAAAGAGGCCTCCAGCCGCATCCGGTCCACCACCACATACAACGTCGCCAAGTACACAAAGTACGGAATGATCGACCACATCCCGAACAGGATCGTGGTCTTCAAATCGTCCAGCGAGCGGCCCTTGCCGACGATGTAATGGGCGATCAACGCAAAGGTCGGAAACAGCGGCACCAGCCCCGCGATGTAATAGTTCCTGGTCTTGGCCAACGCCGCCAGGATCAACACCACCGCCGCGCCAAGGGCGGCCTTCAAAAAAAGATCCATCAGTGGCTCAACCCGTACTTTTTGACTTTGTCGAACAGGGTGGTCTTGGCCATGCCCAGTTCCTGGCTGGCCTGGGTCAGGTTGCCACCGCTGCGTTGCAACGCGTCTGCCAGCAGGTTGCGTTCAAAGGCTTCGACCGCCTCGGTAAAGGCCAGGCCTTGGCCGCTGCTGCTGTTGCCACTTTTCTTGAAGGCGGGCAGGCCGAGGGCGAAGCGTTCGGCGACGTTGCGCAGTTCACGCACGTTACCGGGCCAGTCGTGGCTCATCAGGCTGGACACGGTCTGGTTGTCCAGTTCCGGCGCGGTGCGGTCAAAACGCAGGGATGACTGCTGCAGGAAATGTTCGAACAGTTGCAGGATGTCTTCGCGGCGTTCGCGCAGGGGCGGCAGTTCCAGGGTCACCACGTTGAGGCGGTAGTACAGGTCGCTGCGGAATTGGCTGGCGCGGCTGAGTTCGTCGAGGTCGGACTTGGTGGCGGCGATTACCCGGCAATCCACGGCCACGCTCTGGTTCGAACCCAGGCGTTCCAGGGTGCGTTCCTGCAACACCCGCAGCAATTTGATCTGCAGGTTGATCGGCATGCTTTCCACTTCATCGAGGAACAGCGTGCCTTCGTGGGCGTGCTCGATCTTGCCGATACGGCGTTTGCCGGCGCCGGTAAAGGCATTGGCTTCGTGGCCGAAAATCTCGCTTTCGAACAGGTTCTCCGGCAGGCCGCCGCAGTTGAGGGCGACGAACTGGTGGGAATGCCGGCGGCTGAAGTCATGCAGGCAACGCGCGACCAGTTCCTTGCCGGTACCGGTCTCGCCTTCGATCAGCACGTTGGCCGAGGTGTCGGCGACGTTGGCGATCAGTTCGCGCAAGTTCTGCATGGCCGGCGAGCGACCGATGATGCGGCCTTCCAACGAATCCCGCTCGGCCAACTGGCGGCGCAGTGACCAGACTTCCCGCGCCAGTCCGCGTTGTTCCAGGGCGCGCCGGGCGACGTCGACCAGGCGTTCGGGGGAGAAGGGTTTTTCCATGAAGTCGTAGGCGCCATTACGCATGGCGCCTACGGCCATGGAGATATCGCCGTGCCCGGTGATCAGCACCACCGGCAGGCTTTTATCCAGGGCCTTGAGTCGGGTGAGCAACTCCAGGCCGTCGATGCCCGGCAGGCGGATATCGCTGATCACGATGCCGGCAAAGTTCTCGCCGATGCATTTCAACGCTTCTTCGGCACTGCCCACGCCCACGCTGGGGATGTCTTCCAGCGCCAGGGCCTGCTGACAACCGAGCAGCACATGGGGGTCGTCTTCGACGATCAGGACGGTGAGGTCTTGGGGATCAATATTCATGTCGACTCAGCTGTTTGGGCGCCCACCAGCGGCAGGCTCAGGACAAAGGCAGTACCGCCGCCGACCGGGTGTTCCACGGCGAGGCTGCCGCCGGTGGCCGCCGCGAGGCTGGCGGAGAGGGTCAGGCCGAGGCCCAGGCCTTGCTCGCCGGGTTTGGTGGTGAAGAACGGTTCGAACAAATGCTTGCGGACCTCGGCGTCGATGCCATGGCCGTTGTCGCGCACGCGCAGGCGGTATTTGCCCTCGGCGATGCTGCCTTCCAGCCATAGCTCGGGAGCGGGTTGCGCCTGCATGGCGTCGAGGGCGTTGCCGATCAGGTTGACCAGGATTTGCTCCAGTCGGGTCTGGTCGATCTGCAATTGGGCCGGGGTGAAGTCGCGATGCAGGGTCAGCGGCAGGCTGTCCAGGCGTGCACCCAGGACCTGGAACGCGGCGTCTACCGCTTTGGGCAGGCTCGCTTCGCCCTGGTCATCACCGCGCCGCGCGAACGAGCGCAGGCTGGCGGTGATGCGGCCCATGCGGTCGATCAGTTCGTTGATGGTCTTGAGATTGGCGCTGGCGGTGTCCAGCGCGCCGCGTTCGAGGAAGCGCACGGTGTTGCCGGACAAGGTGCGCAGCGCCGCCAACGGCTGGTTCAGTTCATGGGCAATGCTGGTGGACATCTGGCCGATGGCTGCCAGTTTGCCGGCCTGTACCAGTTCGTCCTGGGCGCGGCGCAGGGTTTCCTCGGCCTGGCGCCGTTCGCGGATCTGGCCCTTGAGCCGTTCGTTGCTGGCGCGCAGGTCGGCGGTGCGTTCGGCAATCCGCCGTTCCAGTTGGCTGTTGGCTTCCTGCAAGGCTTCGCGCGCAGCGAGGCGGGTGGCGATGACTTTGCGGCGTTCGTTCCAGGCAATCAGCAGGAAGGCCACCAGGCCAAATGCGACAGCCACCAGGATGCCCTGGTTGATCGCTGCGCGGCGCAGGTCGTTGAGCGGGGTGAGCAGGGTGAAATTCCACGGCGTGTCGTTGAGTGGACGGGTTTGTGCCAGGTAGCTGACTTCGTGCTCGTCGTTGACCACTTCGCTGTTGGCCGGGAAGGTCAGCTTTTCGCTGCGGTCATTCAAGCGCTCGCGGGCCAGGGGTTCCAGCTCGTTCAGCGTGGCCCAGTAATATTGCAGGCTGTGGGCCAGGTGTTCCTTGATCTCATCGCTCAGCGGGCGCACGGCCTTGAGGCGACGGGCCGGGTCGCTGGAGAGGATGATGATGCCGTTCTCGTCGCTTACAAAGGCTTCGAGACGCGCGCGTTGCCAGCGTTCTTCCAAGGCTTCCAGGCGTACTTTGACCACCGCCACGCCGATGATCTTGCCGTGCTCTTCCAGGCCGTGGGCCAGGTAGTAACCGGGTTCGCCGTTGGTGCTGCCGATGCCGTAGAAGCGTCCGGGCTGACCGCGCACGGCATTCTGGAAATAGGCACGAAAGGACAGGTCTTCACCCTGGTAACTGTCGGCATCGCGCCAGTTACTGGTGGCCAGCACCCGGCCGGTGGTGTCCATCACGTAGATGGCCCGGCTGCGACTGCGTCGGTTCAGGCCTTCGAGGTAGTCGTTGACCGCTTTGCGGGTTTCCTGATTGGGCTCGGCCAGCAGCTTGGAGACGCTGGACTCCAGCTCCAGCAGGCTGGGCAGGTAGGTGTATTTGCTGAGTTCACTTTCAACGGTGCGGGCATGCAGCTCCAGCTGGCGCTCGCCGTTGTCGCTGAGGGTGCGGATGCCGTAGTACTCACTGATCCAGAAGCCGATATAACCCAGGCCGATCATCAGGGCGATGATCAACGGCGGCAGGAACAGTTGGCGAATCAGGCGAGGTTTCACGGCAAGTGATGGCGGTGCGGCGCGAAATTGGTTGGGGTCGCATTTCATCACAGATGCCTTGGGTCAGCTACCGCCCTCCGGCCAACTGTAGGAGCGAGCTTGCTCGCGAAAAACGTCAACGATGACGCGTGCATCCTGGATGTCCGCGGTGCTCTTGGGTTCTTCGCGAGCAAGCTCGCTCCTACAGGGTGGGAGTGAGGCTGTTTTTAGTGCTGCAGGATTTTCTCAAGGAAGTGCTGCGCGCGTTCGGAGCGGGCGCTGATGTCGCCGAAGAATTCTTCTTTCGGGCAGTCTTCGATGATCTTGCCGGCGTCCATGAAGATCACGCGGTCGGCCACTTTGCGGGCAAAGCCCATTTCGTGGGTCACGCACATCATGGTCATGCCTTCCTGGGCCAGTTGCACCATCACGTCCAGTACTTCGTTGACCATTTCCGGGTCGAGGGCCGAGGTCGGTTCGTCGAACAGCATGACGATCGGGTCCATGGCCAGGGCGCGGGCAATCGCCACACGTTGCTGCTGACCACCGGAGAGCTGGCCAGGGTGCTTGTGGGCGTGCGCCGACAGGCCTACGCGCTCAAGCAGTTGCAGGCCTTTCTTGGTGGCCTCTTCCTTGCTGCGGCCGAGCACCTTGATCTGCGCGATGGTCAGGTTTTCGGTGATGGTCAGGTGCGGGAACAGTTCGAAGTGCTGGAACACCATGCCCACGCGCGAACGCAGTTTCGGCAGGTTGGTCTTCGGGTCGGCGATGGAGGTGCCATCGACGACCACGTCGCCTTTCTGGAACGGTTCCAGCGCGTTGACGCACTTGATCAGGGTGGACTTGCCCGAGCCCGACGGCCCGCACACCACGATCACTTCGCCTTTTTTAACCTCGGTGCTGCAATCGGTCAGCACCTGGAAGTCGCCATACCACTTGTTGATGTTCTTGATAGAGATCATACGGCAAACCTTTTTTGCAGACGCTTGACCAGCAGCGAGGCGGAAAAGCTGATGATGAAGTAGACGACACCGGCGAAGATCAGGAACTCATTGGAGCGGCCAATGATGTCGCCGTTGGAGCGGGCGGAGTTGAGGAAGTCCACCAGGCCCACGGTGTAGACCAGCGAGGTGTCCTGGAACAGGATGATCGACTGTTGCAGCAGCAACGGGGTCATCTTGCGGAACGCCTGGGGCAGGATGATCAGGCGCATGGTCTGGCCGTAGGTCATGCCCATTGCTTGAGCGGCGGCCATCTGACCCTTGGGGATCGACTGCACGCCGGCCCGCACGATCTCACAGAAGTACGCGGCTTCGAACATCATGAAGGCCACGACGCACGAGGTGAACGCACCGATCGGCGTGTCTTCGCCGGTGATCCAGCGCAATACGAACGGTACCGCCAGGTAGAACCAGGTGATCACCAGCAGCAATGGGATCGAGCGGAAGTAGTTCACATAGGCGCCGGCCACGCGCGACAGCAGTTTGCTGGACGACAGGCGCATCAGTGCGAGGACGGTGCCCAGCGCGATACCGCCGATCACACCCATGACCATCAACTGCAAGGTCATGAGCATGCCGTTCCACAGGCCTGGGATCGCGGGGATGATGCCGCTGAAATCAAGTTCCATTATTTACCCCCCACGGAGATCAGGCCGGGCACGGCGACTTTCTTCTCGACCACGCGCATCAGCAGCATCAGGCTCATGTTCAGCGTGAAGTAGATCAGCGTTGCCAGGGTGAAGGCTTCAAACAGGTTGGCCGAGAACTCGGCGGTCTGCTTGGTTTGCGCCAGCAATTCCATCAGGCCGATCAAGGACGCCACGGAGGAGTTCTTGAAGACGTTGAGAAATTCCGAGGTAAGCGGCGGAATAATGATCCGGTAGGCCTGGGGCAGCAGCACGTTCCAGTAGATCTGCGGCAGCTTGAAGCCCATGGCCCGCGCGGCGGATTCCTGGCCGCGTGGCAGCGCCTGGATGCCGGTACGCACTTGCTCGCAGACACGGGCGGCGGTGAACAGGCCCAGACACACGACAACGCTCAGGTAGGCCGAGGTGGTCGGGTTCAGGTCTTGCTTGTACCAGTCCTGCAGGTTCTGCGGCAGCAGGTCGGGTATCAGGAAGTACCAGATGAACAGTTGCACGAGCAGCGGTACGTTACGAAACAGCTCCACATAGCAGGTCGCAATGCCCGCTACGAGGCGGTTTGGCACAGTGCGCATGACCCCCAGAATGGAGCCCAGCAACAAGGCGATAATCCATGCCACGACAGCGATGGCGATGGTCCAGCCCAGGCCGGCGATGTACCAGTCGAGATAAGTCTCGCTGCCCACGCCGGTGGACTTGAAGAACACGCCCCAGTCCCAGTTGTAATTCATTAGGGTCTCCCCTCGAAATCGATCGATGTACAAGCACCCGCTTGGGGAAGGTCCATTCCCGCCTGACGATGAACGCCAGGCACACACGATCGGCTCGAAAACCGCCAGGTCGAGTGTTCCAAGGTATAGCCAGCAGGTAGTAACAGACGCCTGGGGGAGAGTTGGCTCCCCCAGGAGATAAGGTTAGATCAGTGTCAGATTTTTACTTCAGGCGCTGGCTTATCGCTCGGAGTGGCGATCAGAGCCTTGACCTTTTCACTCATCGGGAAGTTCAGGTTCAGGCCTTTCGGTGGGATCGGGCTTTCGAACCACTTGCTGTAGATCTTGTTGATCTCGCCGGATTTGTACAGGCCGACGATAGCGTCATCTACAGCCTTCTTGAACGCTGGGTCGTCTTTACGAACCATGCACGCGTAGGCTTCGAAGGATTGCGGAGTACCGGTGATGACCCAGTCGTCCGGCTTCTTGGCCTTGGCTTCTTCACCGGCCAGCAGGGCGTCGTCCATCATGAAGGCGACGGCGCGGCCGCTTTCGAGCATCTGGAAGGATTCGCCGTGGTCTTTGGCGGAGATGACGTTCATGCCCATCTGCTTGTCGGCGTTCATCGCCTTGATGATGCGCTCGGACGTGGTGCCGGCGGTGGTCACGACGTTTTTGCCTTTGAGGTCGGCAAAGTCAGCGTAGGACGGCTTGCCTTCCTTGTCTTTCTTGACCAGCAGACGGGTGCCGATTTCGAAAATATTGACGGTGAAGTCGACCTGCTGGGCGCGTTCGGCGTTGTTGGTGGTGGAACCGCACTCAAGGTCCGCAGTGCCGTTCTGGATCAACGGGATACGAGTTTGCGAGGTAACCAGGTTGTACTTGGCCTTCAGGTCGGGCTTGTTCAGGTCTTTTTTCAGGGCTTCAACGATGGCCAGCTGAATGTCGTGGGAGTAGCCCACAGGTTTGCCCGAACCGTCCGCGATGTAGGAAAACGGAATGGAGCTGTCGCGGTGAGCGAGGGTGATGGTGCCGGAGTCGTTGATTTTCTTCAGTGTGCCGGTGAGTTCGGCGGCAAAAACTGGAGTGCTGATCAGAGCAGCAGCGATAGCTGCGCCCAGGATAGGGGGAACGATGCGCATCAATACTTCCTCGACATTTGTTTTTTTTATGAAGCCGGCTTACGGCTCTCTTGTACAGCGAATGCCCATGACGGCTCCTGAGGTGCCTCAGGCAATCGTCAAAGAGTGTAGAGCATGAGTCGTGCCAGACCCTGAGTAAAAGGTTAACTATATGATTTATATGAAAATTAACTTTGTGTTACAGCGCGTATTTGCCGGTTTGATCCGGCAAACCGAATAGGTTGGGGTATCACGTTCGGAAAACCGAATGCTGTAGGACGTACGTAGGAGCGAGCCTACTGGCGAAGAATGCAAAAACGCCGCGTTTATTCTGAATAAACGCGGCGCTCTGAGGTTTTTGCGAGCACGCTCGCTCCTACAGTAAGGAGGGGTCAGGCTGCTTCGATCTTGCTGCGGCTCTGCTCAACCTTGGACAGGTAACGCTGCACGTTGTCCTGTTCCTGCGCAGTGGTGAACAGGCCGAGTTTGGTGCGGCGCCACAGCACGTCCTGGGGTTGGGTTACCCATTCTTGCGCACACAGGTAGTCGACCTCGCGGGTATACAGGCCGCCACCCAGGTGATCGCCCAGGTCAGCCAGCGATTGCACGCCCTCCAGCAGGCGCCAGGTGCGGCTGCCGTAGGTGGTGGACCAGCGGCGTGCGATCTCGCTCGGCAACCAGTCGAATTTGCTGCGAATAGCCTCGGCCAGGGCTTCTGGCGTGGTCATGTCCTCGCCGCCGGGCAGGCTGGCGGTGGCGGTCCAGCTTGGACGCATCTGCGTGAAGTAAGGCGCCAGTTGCGCCATCGCTGATTCGGCGAGCTTGCGATAGGTGGTCAGCTTGCCGCCGAACACCGACAGAATCGGCGCCTCGCCCACGCCACCGGATAGCGACAGGGTGTAGTCGCGGGTGATGGCCGACGGGTTGTCCGACTCGTCGTTGCACAGTGGGCGCACACCCGAGTAGGTGTGGACGATGTCGTCGCGGCTCAGCTGTTTCTTGAAGTGCGCGTTGACGACCTTGAGCATGTAGTCGGTTTCACCTTCGGTGATCGCCACTTTCGCCGGGTCGCCGGTGTATTCGCGGTCGGTGGTGCCGATGATGGTCAGGTGGTTCAGGTATGGAATGGTGAAGACGATACGCTGGTCTTCGTTCTGCAGAATGTGTGCGTGGGCGCCTTCATACAGTTTCGGCACGATCAGGTGGCTGCCCTGGATCAGGCGGATGCCGTAGGGCGAATCCAGCTTCAGGTCGTCCTTGATGAACTTGGCGACCCATGGGCCGGCGGCATTCACCAGCGCACGGGCGCGGATGGAGAACAGGCTGCCATCGGCGCGTTCCATGTTCATGTCCCACATGCCGTTGCTGCGATGGGCGCTGATGCAGCGGGTCTGGGTGTGGATATGCGCACCCTTTTCACGGGCGGCCATGGCGTTGAGTACTACCAGGCGGGCGTCGTCGACCCAGCAGTCGGAGTATTCGAAGCCTTTGGTGATTTCGCTTTTCAGCGGGCTGTCGGGACCGAACTTGAGGCTCTTGGAGCCGGCGAGTTTCTCGCGCTTGCCCAAGTGGTCATACAGGAACAAGCCGGCGCGGATCATCCATGCCGGGCGCAGGTGCGGGCGGTGGGGCAATACGAAGCGCATCTGCTTGACGATGTGCGGGGCCTTGGCCAGCAGCACTTCACGTTCGGCCAGGGCTTCGCGCACCAGGCGGAATTCGTAATGTTCGAGGTAGCGCAGGCCGCCGTGGATCAGCTTGCTGCTGGCGGAGGAGGTGTGGCTGGCCAAGTCATCCTTTTCGCAAAGGAATACCGACAAACCGCGCCCGGCTGCGTCTGCTGCAATCCCGACGCCATTGATCCCGCCACCGATTACGGCAACGTCATAGACTTCGGCAAGCGGTGGAGCAGGCAAGGTAGAAGGGTTCATCGGCTGGCCTCGGGATCTTTTTCGTATTGGAATTCGAACATTAATGTTCATTTGCGAAAATGGTAGCTGATAAACGCGGGCACAGCCACCCGACTTCGATTGAAAAAACTCATCGAAGGGCGGGAAAAAGAAAATTTGTGAACATGAAACCGAGGCAGGCTTAAGAAATGGCCTGTCAGATAGATCGTCATCGGGGGCAAGCCCCCGATGGCGTCAGTGCTGACGCTATACGACTTCCAGACGAACCTTGTGCTGATTCAACAACTGCACCAAGGCGGGCACCGGCTCCTGATCCGTCACCAGGCAGTCCACCAGGCTGATCGGTCCCAGGCGAATCATGGCATTGCGCCCGAATTTGCTCGAGTCCGCCGCCAGGATCACCTGGCGCGCATTGGCGATGATCGCCTGGGAAACCCGGACTTCCTGGTAGTCGAAGTCGAGCAGGCTGCCGTCCTCGTCGATGCCGCTGATACCCACCAGCGCGAAGTCGACCTTGAACTGGTTGATGAAATCGACACTGGCCTGACCCACCACACCGCCGTCACGGCGCACATTGCCGCCTGTCAGCAGTACATCGAAGTCGTCCTTTGCGCTAAGCATGGTGGCAACGTTGAGGTTATTGGTGATGATTTTCAGGTGATTGTGATTGAGCAGCGCGCGGGCAATGGACTCGGTAGTGGTACCGATATTGATGAACAACGAGGCGTGATCGGGAATTTGTGCCGCAATGGCTTCGCCGATGCGCTGTTTCTCGTCGCGCATCTGGTCGGCACGCATGGCGTAGGCGGTGTTCTCGACACTGGAGTCATAGGCTGCGCCGCCGTGGTAGCGGCGCAACAGATTGGCGTCCGCCAGTTGATTGATATCGCGGCGGATGGTTTGCGGGGTGACAACGAACAACTGCGCCATCTCCTCGATACTGACGTAGCCGCGTTCGCGGACCAGTTCGAGGATTTGTTGTTGGCGGGGAGGCAGATTCATGGGGCGTCCTTTGGGCTGCCATACAAAAGTGGCCCATGATGACGCAGGAATCTGCTCCCTACCAGTTACAACCCAATATGGGTCCGGCGCGTGGCTTATTCGGCGCCTTCGTGCGGTTCCCAATCACGGGTGCGGCTCACCGCTTTTTGCCAGCCGGCGTAGAGTTTCTCTTTGGCGGCTTCTTCCAGTTGCGGTTCGAATTCGCGCTCGATCACGGCTTTGCCGCGCAATTCGTCCAGGCTGCCCCAGAAGCCACAGGCCAGGCCCGCCAGGTAGGCGGCGCCGAGTGCCGTGGTTTCACGCATTTGCGGGCGTTCGACCTGGGTGCCGAGAATGTCGGCCTGGAATTGCATCAGGAAGTTGTTGGCTACCGCGCCGCCGTCGACACGCAGGGCCTTGAGGCGTTCGCCCGAGTCCTGTTGCATGGCGTCGAGTACGTCGCGGGTCTGGTAGGCGATCGACTCCAGGGCTGCACGAATGATGTGATCCACACGTACGCCACGGGTCAGGCCAAACAGTGCGCCACGGGCATACGGGTCCCAGTACGGAGCGCCCAGGCCGGTGAAGGCCGGGACCAGGTACACGCCGTTGCTGTCCTTGACCTTGCCGGCGAAGTATTCGGTGTCGGTGGCGTCGGCGATGATTTTCAGCTCGTCCCGCAACCACTGCACGGTGGAGCCACCGTTGAACACTGCGCCTTCCAGCGCGTAGGCCACTTCGCCACGCGGGCCGCAGGCGATGGTGGTGAGCATGCCGTGCTTGGACTTCACCGCTTTGTCGCCGGTGTTCATCAGCAGGAAGCAGCCGGTGCCGTAGGTGTTCTTGGCCTGGCCAGGTTCCACGCACATCTGGCCGAACAGCGCCGCTTGCTGGTCGCCGGCGATACCGCCGATGGCGATGCCGCTTTTGGTGCGGCCGTAGATCTCGGAAGAAGACTTCACTTCCGGCAGCATTTCCCGCGGAACGTCGAGGATCTCCAGCATCTTCGCATCCCACTCCAGGGTGTGGATGTTGAAGAGCATGGTGCGCGAGGCGTTGGTGTAGTCAGTGACGTGGGTTTTGCCGCCGGTAAATTTCCAGATCAGCCAGCTGTCGATGGTGCCGAACAGCAACTCGCCGTTGCGCGCACGCTCGCGGCTGCCTTCGACGTTATCGAGGATCCACTTGAGCTTGGTACCGGAGAAGTACGGGTCGGTGACCAGGCCGGTGGTGTCGTTGATGTATTGCTCGTGGCCGTCGCGCTTGAGCTGCTGGCAGATTTCGGTGCTACGGCGGCATTGCCAGACAATGGCGTTGTAGATCGGGCGGCCGGTGATCTTGTCCCATACCACGGTGGTTTCACGCTGGTTGGTGATACCGATGGCGGCGACCTGGTCATGGTGCAGGCCGGCTTGTGCCAGGGCCTCGACCATCACTGCGCTCTGGGTGGCGAAGATTTCCATCGGGTCATGTTCGACCCAGCCGGCTTGCGGGTAATGCTGAGTGAATTCACGTTGGGCGGTGCAGACCACGTTGGCGTCACGATCGAAGATGATCGCCCGGGAACTGGTGGTGCCCTGATCAAGGGCAATGATGTAGTTCTTATTCTCGATATCGGTCATGTCTATTGCCTTGGACGAAATAAGGAAGTCGGAAATCAGCCTGGGCCGCGAAGGGCAGGGGGCCAGGCTGGCGCTTTCAGGAAATACGAGTCTTGCCGTTGACAGCCGTGTCAGTTGTTTCAGCTACAGCAGGTGCGGCGCTCGGCAAGTGGCGGGCAATCAGCCCGCGATAGGCCGCAGCACCGAGGCATGCGCCGACAATCGGCGCGAAAATCGGAATCAGGAAGTAAGGAATGTCGCGACCGCCAGTAAAGGCCATTTCACCCCAGCCAGCGAAAAAGGTCATCAGCTTGGGCCCGAAATCCCGCGCCGGGTTCATCGCAAAGCCGGTCAGCGGGCCCATGGCGCTGCCAATTACCGCAATCAGCAGGCCGATCAGCAGTGGGGCCAGCGGGCCGCGTGGCAAGCCGTTGTTGTCATCGGTCAGGGCCATGATCACGCCCATCAGGATCGCGGTGATGACCATTTCCACCAGGAAGGCCTGGGCGGTGCTCAGCAGCGCGTGGGGGTAGGTGGAGAACACTGACGCCAATTCCAGGCTGGCTTGGGTGCCGCGCACCAGATGGTGAGTTTGTTCGTAATCGAAAAACAGGTTGCTGTAGAGGGTGTAGACCAGGGCGGCCGAACAGAAGGCTCCGGCGACCTGGGCAAGAATGTAGAAGGGCAGTTTGCGCTTGTCGAAGTCGGCAAAAATACACAGGGCGATACTGACCGCCGGGTTCAGGTGAGCCCCGGAAATACCGGCGCTCAGGTAGATCGCCATGCTGACGCCGATCCCCCAGATGATGCTGATTTCCCATAACCCAAAGCTGGCACCCGCGACCTTGAGCGCAGCGACACATCCCGTACCGAAGAAGATCAGCAGCGCAGTGCCCAGGAACTCGGCCATGCATTGGCTTGAAAGTGAAGGCTGTTGAAGAGCAGTTGTCATGGAAAACCTCGATTGTTGTTCTTGTCTGGCGCACTGCCTCAACGGGCGGTTGCGCGATTTTCACCGTGACGAGGATCCCCATCCAAGGCGCGGCTTACTGCTGGAACGCTGTAGATGTATTCCTACAGTATTCGGAAACGAAAAAATATAGACAAGAATGACTGCTGTCAAAGGTCGAAAGTGAACTGTCGGTCACTTTCGAACTATTGGTTTGATGAATGATCACGCTTGCTACGTTAAGCATTGTTGGTGAGGAGGGCGGACTAGAGCGTTTTGTGTGGGCTTGGCCTAGAATTGGCCATCTGTTTGCCACGCCCGGAGGCGTCATGACACCCGCACTGGATTTGTTGAAAAAAGTTCGCGCCGAACATCGCATCCACAGTTATGAACACGACCCCAAGGCGGCCTCCTATGGCCTGGAGGCCGCAGAGAAATTGAGCCTCGACCCGGCACAGGTGTTCAAGACCTTGTTGGCCAGCAGTGAGAAGGGCGAGTTATTGGTGGCCGTGGTGCCGGTCGTCGGAAGTCTGGATCTCAAAGCCCTTGCCCACGCGGCCGGGGTGAAAAAAGTCGAAATGGCTGACCCGGCGGCGGCGCAGCGTTCTACCGGTTACCTGCTGGGAGGCATCAGCCCATTGGGGCAGAAGAAGCGTTTGCGCACATTTATCGACGTGACGGCGCAGCCGTTTGCGACAATTTTTGTCAGTGCGGGCAGAAGGGGGCTGGAAGTGGAGTTGCCTGCCGCGGTGCTGGCGGAACATACCCAGGCCAAATTCGCAGAAATTGGCCGGGTTTAATCACGGTCTGTCGGAGAACCAATGTTGGGGGGGCAAGCCCCCTTCATTGACTCAGCCAGCCGGGCTGTAGCGCCGTACGCCGGATTCGGATCGAGGCACCTGCGCCGCGACGCTGCCTGAAGCCTGGAACAGCACCAAATGCTCAGCGGCCACGCGAATACCCACGTCCGCGCCCACCTGATGGTCAGCATGGCTGGGGAAAATCGACTCCAGCTGCGCGCCGGTCGGCAGTTGCAGGCGGTACAGGGTCGACGCGCCAAGGAAAGTCTTGCCGACGATCCGCGCCGTCAATGGGCTGTCTGGCGCATAGACGATGTCGTCCGGGCGCAGCAATACGTCCACTGCGCCCCCCGTAGGCCAGGTGTAGGCGCGGTTACCGCGCAGGTCGCCCAGTTCGGTATGCACGGAGTCGGGCGAGCTCAATTGGCCGCGGATGAAATAGCCTTGGCCGATAAAGCTGGCGACATACGGGGTCTGCGGCTCGTGATAGAGGTTGTAGGGCGTGTCCCACTGCTCAAGGCGACCTTCCTTGAAAACGCCCACATGGTCACTCACGGCGAACGCTTCTTCCTGGTCATGGGTCACCAGGATTGCACTGGTGCCGCGCGCCTTGAGGATGTCGCGCACCTCGTGGCTGAGCTTGCGCCGCAGTTCGCCGTCGAGGTTGGAGAACGGTTCGTCCAGCAGCAGCAGTTGTGGCTCTGGCGCCAGGGCGCGGGCCAGGGCGACGCGTTGCTGCTGGCCGCCTGACAGCTCATGGGGGAAACGCTTGCCCAGGTTCTTCAGGTTGACCAGTTCCAGTAACTCGGCGACCACACGGTCTTTTTGCGGGTGTTTGCGAATGCCGAAGGCGATGTTGTCGGCCACGCTGAGGTGGGGAAACAGCGCGTAGTCCTGGAACACCATGCCGATGCGACGTTTCTCCGGTGCCAGGGTAAAACCGGCGCTGGAGATCACTTCGCCCGCGAGGCGGATTTCGCCTTCGTGCACCGGCTCAAATCCGGCAATTGCGCGCAGGGTCGTGGTTTTGCCGCAGCCCGAAGAGCCGAGCAGGCAACCGATATCGCCGGCGTTGAGGTGCAGATTGAGGTTCTGCACCACACGTTGATCCTGATAGCCGCATGCCAGATCGCGCAAGCTCAGCAGTAATGGCTGGCTCATGCGTGGTGGTACGCCGGTTCGACGAGGAATTCGAGCAGGGCCTTTTGCGCGTGCAGGCGGTTTTCGGCTTGGTCCCAGGCCACGGAGCGCGGGTCGTCGAGCAGGTCGAGGCTGATCTCTTCACCACGGTGTGCTGGCAGGCAGTGCATGAACAGCGCATCGGGCGCGGCCAGGTCGAGCAGCTCACGCGTGACCTGGTACGGCGCGAACAAGGCGAGGCGCTTGGCCGTTTCATCTTCCTGGCCCATGGAGGTCCAGACGTCGGTGCTGACCAGGTGCGCGCCGATCACCGCATCCTTTGGATCGCGCAGGATTTGCACACGGCCATCGGCCTTGGCCAGGAACTCGGCGGCCGGTTCGAAGCCGTCCGGGCAGGCAATGCGCAGGTGGAAGTCGAACTGAATCGCCGCTTCTATATAGCTGTTGCACATGTTGTTGCCGTCACCGATCCAGGCCACGGTCTTGCCCTGGATTGAGCCACGGTGTTCAAGGAAGGTCTGCATGTCGGCCAGCAATTGGCACGGGTGCAGGTCATCGGACAGGCCGTTGATCACCGGCACGCGTGAGTTGGCGGCGAATTCGGTCAGGGTGCTGTGGGCGAAGGTGCGGATCATCACTGCATCGAGCATGCGCGACATGACGATGGCGCAATCGCTGATCGGCTCGCCACGGCCCAGCTGGGTGTCACGCGGCGACAGGAAGATGGCTTGGCCACCCAACTGGATCATGCCGGCTTCGAAGGACAGGCGGGTGCGGGTCGACGACTTCTCGAAAATCATCCCGAGCACGCGGTTTTTCAAAGGCTCGAACAGTACGCCGCGGTTACGCAGGTCTTTAAGCTCAATGCCTCGACGGATCACGCTGACCAGCTCTTCGGGCGTGCAATCCATCAGGGAGAGAAAGTGCCTTGCGCTCATCATTAACTACCTTTTTGCAACAGACCGCAGATACTCAAAGCCTTGTTTATTGTGACAACGGGCGAGACCTGCGGCGAAAGCCGCACGGGGCGACGAAATAGGGGAAGGCGCGATCTTATAATTAAATGTCGCGTCTTACCAATAGGGGCTACGGTTTTATGGGTGTTCAAGAAGGGCGCGAAAGCGCTTTTGAAGACGGTTTCCAGACAGCAGCGGGTCATTTGTACACTGGCGTTGCAACCTTTTGCAATGCGCAGGGGCGGGCCCAGGCCAGGCTGCGTCGGTTTTAGGCGTCGCCTGGAGGCTCTGTAACATTTGCTCATGTTTGCTTATCGCCTGGCCTGATGGCTATCGATTCACAGGGCGAACGATGCTGGTGCCTGTCGTGGTCACGGCCCATAGTCGAACCAAAGCCCTATAAAGAGACTGGCCATGACCAAGACTCTCCACCACCGTGCCTGCCATCTGTGTGAAGCCATTTGTGGCTTGACCCTGGAAACCACCCAAGCCGAAGACGGCAGCCTGGCGATAACTTCGATCAAGGGCGACCCGCTGGACAGTTTCAGTCGTGGCCACATCTGCCCGAAGGCTGTGGCCTTGCAGGACATCCAGAATGATCCCGACCGCCTGCATCAGCCCATGCTGCGGGTGGGCAGCGAATGGCAGCCAATCCCGTGGGATGAGGCATTTGCCCTGATCGCCGAGCGGCTGGCGGGCATCCAGGCCCGGCATGGGCAGAATGCGGTGGCGGTGTACCAGGGCAACCCCAGCGTGCACAACTATGGGCTGATGACCCACAGCAACTACTTCCTGGGCCAGCTCAAGACGCGCAACCGGTTTTCGGCCACCTCCGTGGACCAGTTACCCCATCATCTCACCAGCCACCTGATGTACGGTCACGGGCTGTTGCTGCCGATTCCGGACATCGATCACACCGACTTCATGCTGATCCTGGGCGGCAACCCGCTGGCCTCCAACGGCAGCATCATGACCGTGCCCGATGTGGAGAAGCGCCTCAAGGCCATCCAGGCCCGGGGCGGTAAAGTGGTGGTGGTTGACCCACGGCGCAGTGAGACGGCGGCGATTGCTGATCAGCACCTGTTCGTGCGCCCTGGCGGCGATGCGGCGTTGCTGTTCGGGGTACTCAACACGTTGTTTACCGAGCACCTGACGCGTGACAGTCATTTGCCGGTGGAGGGCCTTGAGGAGGTGCGCCGCGCGATCGCTGGTTTTACCGCCGAAGCCATGAGCCGCCAGTGTGCCGTGCCTGCTGGACAGATCCGCCAGTTGGCGCGGGACTTTGCGGCTGCGGACAAAGCTGTGTGTTACGGGCGCATGGGGGTTTCAACCCAGGCATTCGGTACGCTGTGCCATTGGCTGGTGCAGTTGATCAACCTGGTCACTGGCAATCTGGATCGTGTGGGCGGCGCCCTGTGCACGACGCCGGCGGTGGATCTGGTGGCGTCGACCGGTGGCGGGCACTTCAATCGCTGGCAGAGCCGGGTTTCCGGGCGTCCGGAATATGGTGGTGAGTTGCCGGTATCGGCTCTGGCTGAAGAAATGCTTACCGAAGGCGAAGGACAAATCCGCGCGCTGGTGACGGTGGCTGGCAATCCGGTGCTGTCGACGCCTAACGGTCGCCAGTTGGAGCAGGCCCTGGATGGGTTGGAGTTCATGGTCAGCGTCGACCTGTATATCAACGAGACGACGCGGTATGCCGACCTGATCCTGCCGTCCACCTCGGCGCTGGAAAACGATCATTACGACACCACCTTCAACATGTTTGCAGTGCGTAATGTCACGCGCTTCAATCGTGCGATCCTGCCCAAACCCGCAGGGGCTTTGCACGACTGGGAAATTTTCGTCGGTTTGGCCAAAGCATTCGCGGCGCAGACCGGTGGTGTGCTCAAACCGACGATGCCGCCCGCGCAGATGATCGATTTCGGGTTGCGTGCAGGGGCTTACGGTGATGCGTCCAGTCATAAACTGTCGGTAGCGATGTTGGCTGATCATCCCCATGGCATGGATTTGGGGCCTTTGCAGCCCAATCTCGCGGCGCGTTTGAAAACACCGGACGGCAAGGTGCAGGCGGCGCCGGCGGTGATTCTTGCCGACCTGGCGCGTTTTGCGGCGCAACCCATGCCTGTGGCTGACGAGTTACTGCTGATCGGCCGTCGTCATGTGCGCAGCAATAATTCCTGGATGCATAACTATCATCGGTTGGTGAAGGGTAAGCCCCGACACCAGTTGCATATGCATCCCGACGACCTGAGCAGTCGACAGTTGAGTGATGGTCAGCGGGTGCGTGTCAGTTCGCGTATCGGCATGATCGAGGTGGAAGTGGTCGCCAGCCTGGACATGATGCCCGGCGTGGTCAGCCTGCCCCATGGTTGGGGCCACGGCCGGCCGGGCGTTCAGATGAGCATTGCCAGTGGGCAGCCGGGGGCGAGTGCGAATGACTTGACCGACGAGCGGCAACTGGATGAGTTATCGGGCAATGCGGCCTTGAATGGCGTGCCGGTCCAAGTCGCTGCTGCATAAGCAGGCCGAGCACCGCGTTGGAATTTTGCGTTACAATGCGCCACCGTGCCGACCTGTGAGTCGCAAAGTTCCAGCCGAGGTGTTCCATGGATATCATCGAAACGATCAAAGAGCAGATTGCCAACAACACCATTCTGCTTTACATGAAGGGCGCGCCTAACGCTCCTCAGTGCGGTTTCTCCGCGAAGGCTTCCCAGGCTGTGATGCAGTGTGGCGAGAAGTTCGCTTACGTGGATATCCTGCAAAACCCGGAAATCCGCGCCAACCTGCCGAAGTACGCCAATTGGCCTACTTTCCCACAACTGTGGGTAGCCGGTGAGCTGGTCGGCGGTAGCGATATCATCACTGAAATGGCAGCGGATGGTTCGTTGCAGGCGCTGATCAAAGACGCAGCGGCCAACGCCGCCGCCAAGACCGACGCCTGATCTGTAGGAGCCGGCAAGCCGGCTCCTACAAGTCACCGGTCAATAAAAAGCCCCGCTTCTCATTCGAGAGCGGGGCTTTTTTGTACCTGTCGCCTAAGGGTTACTCACCCATCTGCGATTGCAGGTAGTTTTCCAGGCTGACTTTGTCGATCAGGCCCAGTTGGGTTTCCAGCCAGTCGATATGTTCTTCCTGGTCTTCCAGGATATCTTCGAGCAGTTCACGGCTGCCAAAGTCACCCTTGGTTTCGCAGTGCGCGATGGCGGCCTTGATGTCGCTGTGGCTCTTGCGCTCAAAGCCGAGGTCGCTGCTGATCATTTCCTGGGTGTGCTCGCCGATGTTCAGCTTGCCCAGGTCCTGTACGTTCGGCAGGCCCTCCAGGAACAGAATGCGCTTGATCAGCGCGTCGGCGTCCTTCATGGCCTTGATGGATTCTTTGTATTCGCGCTTGCCGAGCTTTTCCAGGCCCCAATCGTCGTACATGCGTGCATGTAGAAAGTACTGATTGATCGCGACCAGTTCATTGGCAAGGATTTTATTGAGTTGCTGGATGACTGAGATGTCGCCTTTCATGACTGGGGTCCTGCCCTGTAATAGCTGTGTATAGGGCGGAGTTTGAGCGGCCAATTCTCTAGTGTCAAACCTAAGTTATTGAATAATAAATGAAAATTAATCGGAATAAGAATGTTTGTGTTCCGCGTCTTGGCGCTAACTAATTGAATTACAGGCATAAAAAAACCGGACGCTAAGTCCGGTTCTTTAAAACACGCCTAATTAAGCGTGTGTAAATTCTGCTGAGTAGGGGAGCGCGGCCTGGGCTGTTTGCAGCTGCGTCAGGGTTTCCCGTACCACTTGCTTGGCGAGGCAAGCACATTTGCCACACTGGCTGGCAACGCCGGTGGTTTCACGTACTTCCTTGTAGCTGCAGCAACCTTCGTAGATTGCTTCGCGGATTTGTCCGTCGGTGACGCCGGTACACAGGCACACATACATAAGGGAGAACCGTCGCGGGTTAAGGCTTAAGTGCGGTGGATCTTAATGTTAACGAGAATGATTGTCAAAGTAGATTTGTAGGCTATTCGGCGGCACGGCCCTCGGGCTGACGAGCGGTTTTTTCAGTGTATGATGGTCGGTCTTCACGAAGCGTGACTGCGTCACAGGGCTGTCGCCTAAACGCGGCAGACTCAGGGCCGGTCCTTTTACTTCAATCGTCACCCTCACATCAGGAGATACCCAATGAGCGTACTCGTCGGCAAACAAGCCCCGGATTTCGACGTACCAGCCGTACTCGGCAATGGCGAAATCGTTGACAGCTTCAAACTGTCTGAAGCCATCAAAGGCAAATACGGCCTGGTGTTCTTCTACCCGCTGGACTTCACCTTCGTCTGCCCGTCGGAGCTGATCGCTCTGGATCACCGCATGGACGATTTCAAGGCGCGTAACGTTGAAGTGGTAGCCGTTTCCATCGACTCCCATTTCACCCACAACGCCTGGCGCAACACCGCCATCAATGATGGCGGCATCGGCAAAGTCAAATACACCATGGCTGCCGACATGAAGCACGACATCGCCAAAGCCTATGATGTTGAGTCCGAAGGCGGCGTGGCTTTCCGTGGCGCGTTCCTGATCGATGACAAGGGCGTTGTGCGTTCCCAGATCATCAACGACCTGCCGCTGGGTCGTAACATGGAAGAGCTGATCCGTCTGGTTGACGCTCTGCAATTCCACGAAGAGCACGGCGAAGTCTGCCCTGCTAACTGGAAAAAAGGCGACAAGGGCATGAACGCTTCGCCAGAAGGCGTTGCGGCTTACCTGACCGAGAACGCTGGCAAGCTGTAAGCCAGGTTCGAGGTAAAAAAAACCGGCCTGAGAAGGCCGGTTTTTTTATGCGCGGGATTTGACCTCAGTCGCCGAAGTCTTCCCAGCCGCCCATCTGCTTCCAGCGGTTGACGATGCCGCAGAACAGCTCAGCCGTTTTCTCGGTGTCATAGCGGGCCGAGTGGGCTTCGCGACCGTCGAAGTCGATACCGGCCGCCTGACAGGCTTTGGCCAATACGGTCTGGCCGTAGGCCAAGCCCGCGAGGGTGGCAGTGTCGAAGCTGGAGAACGGGTGAAACGGGTTGCGCTTCATGTCCAGCCGCGTCACGGCGGCATTCAGGAAGCCCAGGTCGAAGCTGCTGTTATGGCCCACCAGGATCGCGCGCTTGCAGCCGTTGGCCTTCAACGCCTTGCGTACGCCACGGAAGATATCGGTCAGCGCCGCCTCTTCACTGACGGCCATGCGCAATGGGTGATCGAGCTTGATCCCGGTGAACTCCAAGGCTGCCGCTTCGATGTTGGCACCCTCAAACGGCTCGACGCGGAAGAAGTGGGTGTGTTCTGGATACACAAAGCCCTGTTCGTCCATGCCGATAGTTGTTGCGGCGATTTCCAGCAGTGCATCGGTGGCGCAATTGAAGCCGCCGGTTTCTACGTCGATAACGACAGGCAGGTAGCCACGGAAGCGTTCGGCCATCGGGTGGCGTGAACCACCACCGCTGCCTTGTTCCTGGTCGTCATCGTAATGGTCTTCACTCACTTGCTTTCCTCCAGCAGGCGCCAGCGCAGTGTTTCACCGGCGCGCAGCGGGATAACGGTCAGCTCGCCAAATGGCAGGCTGGCAGGGGCGGTCCAGTCTTCACGGACCAGGGTGATACGGTCGGTATTCGCCGGCAGGCCGTAGAAGCGCGGGCCATTGAGGCTGGCGAAGCCCTCTAGTTTGTCCAGGGCGTTGCGCTGCTCGAACGCTTCGGCGTAGAGCTCAATGGCGGCGTAGGCGGTGTAGCAACCGGCACATCCGCACGCGGCTTCTTTTGCGTGTTGGGCGTGGGGCGCAGAGTCGGTGCCGAGGAAAAACTTCGGATTACCGCTGGTCGCGGCATCCAGCAGGGCCACCTGATGGGTATTGCGCTTTAGGATCGGCAGGCAATAGAAGTGCGGCCGAATCCCGCCCACCAGCATGTGGTTGCGGTTGTACAGCAGGTGATGGGCGGTGATGGTCGCGCCGACGTTGGCCGACGCCTCGGTGACGAACTGCACGGCATCGGCCGTGGTGATGTGCTCGAACACCACCTTGAGGGTCGGGAACAGCTCGACCACGCGGCGCATGTGCTCGTCGATGAAGATTTTCTCGCGATCGAACACGTCCACATCGCCACGGGTGACTTCACCGTGGATCAGCAGCGGCATGCCGACTTCGGCCATGGCTTCGATGGCGGGCAGGATCTTGTCGATACTGGTCACGCCGGAATCGGAGTTGGTGGTCGCGCCGGCCGGGTACAGCTTGGCGGCGTGCACGAAACCGCTGGCCTTGGCCTCGCGAATCTCGGCGGGCTGGGTGCGGTCGGTGAGGTAGAGCACCATCAACGGTTCGAAGCGGCTGCCGGCCGGCCGTGCAGCGAGGATACGCTGGCGATAGGCATCGGCTTCAGCGGCGTTACGCACCGGTGGTACCAGGTTAGGCATGATGATGGCGCGGCCAAACGTACGCGCTACATCGGCCACGGTTTGGGGCAACGCAGCACCATCGCGAAGATGAATATGCCAGTCGTCGGGACGCAGCAGGGTCAGGCGGTCGGACATTGGGGATTCCAGGCGGGTCAATCTGGTGGGAATGCTACCGGAAAAGACTCTTGCAGGCACTCGCTATCAAGTTTTGCAGGATGCATCCGATAGCCTTTCGTATGCCTTATCGATGTATGACGCTTTGAAGTGTTGTAGAAACCAGTGGAGCCTCCCGTGCGCCAGCATTATCTAGCCCTGCTCAGTGTGTTCGCCAGCCTGCCTGCGATGGCCCTCACGTTCCAGACACGTCTGGAGAATATTGAGTGGAAGGTGGAGGGGGACAAGTTCGAGTGCCGCCTGACCCAACCGATCACCGACTTCGGTTCGGGTGAGTTCGTGCGCCGGGCCGGCGAGCAGGCGACGTTTCGTCTGAAAGCCTATAACGGTTCGCTGGGCGCCGGATCGGCCACCTTGTTGGCCGCTGCTGCTCCCTGGCAGCCCGGTCGGGGTGACATCAATCTCGGTGCCGTGCGTGCCGGCAGCGGCGATGTGCTGTTCAACAGCTCCCAGGCCCAGGCCGGGCGTCTGTTCAACGGTTTGCTCGATGGGCGCTCGCCCACCGTGCGGCACTACGGACGTGAGGGCGGCTATTCAGAGATTCGCCTGCTGCCGGTGAAATTCAACAAGGCCTACAGCGACTATCAGTTGTGCACGGCCAAGTTGCTGCCGATGAATTACGATCAGGTCAAGCAGACCGAAGTGGGCTTCCCCGGTGGTGGCATCGAGTTGGACGCAGCGGCGAAGCAGAAGCTGGCGGTGATTCTCGAATTCATGAAGGCGGACCCTACCGTCAACCATATCGAGCTGAACGGTCACTCGGACAACAGCGGTAATCGCCTGAGCAACCGTGATGTTTCACGCCGTCGCGCGCTGGCGGTGATGGACTACTTCAAGGCCAACGGTATCCAGGAGTCCCAGATCACCCTGCGGTTCCATGGCGAAAGTTACCCCTTGGCGCCCAACACCAATGCCGCCAACCGCGCTCGTAACCGCCGTGTGAATATTCAGCTCGAACGTGTGGCCGCCCCCGAGAAACCGGCGCCCCAGGCCACTGGCCCGAGCAACCCTGCGCACACGTCGTAACCTGCGACCATCGGTCGCTCGCTCGACATAATCTGTCGCTTTATCTTCATTTGCTGTCGCGCCCCTGTAAATCCACGGTTTTGATCGGTAGAATCGACGCCTTTCCGTACAACCCCGTGGAGTGATGGCATGGCCGACGTAAACAAGGTCGTTCTCGCGTATTCCGGCGGCCTGGACACTTCGGTGATCCTCAAGTGGCTGCAGGATACTTATAACTGTGAAGTGGTGACCTTCACCGCTGACCTGGGTCAGGGCGAAGAGGTCGAACCTGCACGCGCCAAGGCGCAAGCCATGGGCGTGAAAGAGATCTACATTGACGACCTGCGCGAAGAGTTCGTCCGCGATTTCGTCTTCCCGATGTTTCGCGCCAACACCGTCTACGAAGGCGAGTACCTGCTGGGTACTTCCATCGCACGTCCGCTGATCGCCAAGCGCCTGATCGAAATCGCCAACGAAACCGGTGCCGATGCCATTTCCCATGGCGCTACCGGCAAGGGCAACGACCAGGTGCGTTTCGAACTGGGTGCCTACGCGCTCAAGCCCGGCGTGAAAGTGATTGCCCCTTGGCGTGAATGGGACCTGCTGTCCCGTGAAAAGCTGATGGATTACGCTGAAAAGCACGCGATCCCGATCGAGCGTCATGGCAAGAAGAAGTCCCCGTACTCGATGGACGCCAACCTGCTGCACATCTCCTATGAAGGCGGCGTGCTGGAAGACACCTGGACCGAGCACGAAGAAGACATGTGGAAATGGACCGTCTCCCCGGAGAACGCTCCAGACAAGCCGCAGTACCTGGAACTGACCTACCGCAACGGCGATATCGTCGCGCTGGACGGCGTCGAAATGACCCCGGCCACCGTATTGGCGACCCTGAACCGTATCGGTGGCGAACACGGTATCGGCCGCCTCGACATCGTCGAGAACCGCTATGTGGGCATGAAGTCCCGTGGCTGCTACGAAACCCCGGGCGGCACCATCATGCTGCGTGCCCACCGCGCCATCGAGTCCATCACCCTGGACCGTGAAGTGGCTCACCTGAAAGACGAGCTGATGCCCAAGTACGCCAGCCTGATCTACACCGGCTACTGGTGGAGCCCTGAGCGTCTGATGCTGCAACAGATGATCGACGCTTCCCAGGCCCACGTGAACGGCGTTGTGCGTCTTAAGCTGTACAAGGGCAACGTGATCGTTACCGGTCGCAAGTCCGATGATTCGCTGTTCGACGCCAACATCGCCACCTTCGAAGAAGATGGCGGCGCCTACAACCAGGCAGATGCAGCGGGCTTTATCAAGTTGAATGCGTTGCGCATGCGCATTGCTGCCAACAAGGGTCGCTCGTTGTTCTGAGTATTTAGCGTGTTGTGAAAAATGGCCCCTTGTATAAGGGGCCATTTTTTTTGCCTGAGAATTTGGACTAATCCAAGTTGTTTAAACTTGTTCAGTCAGTTTTCAAACTTTTTGATGCGCTGGAATTTTTTCGGTTGTGTTGTGCGCTATCTACATTTTTTGTAGGGAGAGAATGATTTTTTACACTCTTGTAGGAACCAGTCTTACAGATAATTCACTCATATAGGTGCGATGAGTATGTAAGAAGCCTAAAGTTCTGTAGGAAATAAGGATGTAAGTAAATATGTTAAATGGAACTGAAACTACCGATTTTTCTCTGCCGGCTCCAGCAGTCTCAGGCGCCAGGCAAGGGGCATTTCCTGATAGTTGCGTGCGCAATGTTTACCTTGCCTACTCGGGAGCCTGTGAATTTCACTCAAAATATGTGAAGCACCGGAAAGTTCTGAAAGGCTCCATAAAACTGGAAACATCCGAATTGGTGTTTTTTTGTAGGGCATTTCCTTTATCGCTGTGGGTTGGGTCTCTGCTTGCTGTTGCTCGGGGGGGAACGCTATGCCAACTAGGAAACGACTAGGCTATTGTGTTTGCTCTAAATAATTCGAACAGCGAAATTGGACTTTCTCATGAATAAAGTGCTGATCGTAGATGATCATCCCGTCATTCGTCTTGCTGTACGTATGCTAATGGAACGTCATGGTTATGAGGTCGTTGCCGAGACCAATAACGGTGTCGATGCGTTGCAACTTGCACGGGAGCATATGCCGGACATTGTCATACTGGATATTGGGATTCCCAAACTCGATGGCCTGGAAGTTATCTGCCGGCTCTCGTCTACCAAGCAGGCGGTTCCGTTCAAGGTCCTGGTACTCACATCCCAGGCCCCAGGTCACTTTTCCATGCGCTGCATGCAGGCGGGCGCTGCTGGCTATGTGTGCAAACAACAGGACCTGACCGAGTTGCTGAGTGCGATCAAGGCGGTTTTATCCGGCTACAGCTATTTTCCAAACCAGGCGCTCAACTCGGTGCGCTCCACCATGGGCAATGCCAGCGAGGCCGATATGGTAGAGCGGTTGTCTGGCCGGGAAATGATGGTGTTGCAGCAATTGGCTCGGGGCAGAACCAACAAGGAGATCGCCGACGGTATGTTTCTAAGCAACAAGACTGTCAGTACCTACAAGACGCGCCTGCTGCTCAAGCTCAATGCCCGCTCTCTGGTGGATCTGATCGAATTGGCTCAGCGTAACGGCTTGGTATAGATGAGGGCACATAACTGCACCCAGGCAGCGTAACCGGCAGAAAAAAGCCTCCGTCAGGGAGGCTTCCGGCCGTCGACCGCTCGATCAGAGGTCGAAGTCGTAGTCGGCCAGTTGTTTTTGCAAGCGTCGTTCTTCCAGAAGGTTGTCGATAGTACGGCGTTTGCTCAGATTGGTCTTGGCCACCTCTGCTACAGGGGCTTCTACGCCATCGTCCTCCGACTCAACGAGGTCGTCTTCCACATCCAACTGTTCTTTGTCAGTGCTCATAACGTTAACTCCGGAGTAAGACTGCCGTTGGCGCCCCTTATAACGATAATCCATGAGTGGGTAAAAAAGATTTTTTCAATCGACTGATCGAAAAAGCCAATGAACCCTCAATCGTCCGACGTCTTGTCCTTGTATTCGCACAGGTCTTCAATGCGGCAACTGCCGCAGCGTGGCTTGCGGGCCTGGCAAACATAACGTCCATGCAGGATCAGCCAATGGTGGGAGTCGAGCAGGAATGCCTTGGGCACAAACTTCATTAACTGCTTCTCCACTTCAACCACGTTCTTGCCACGGGCAATACCGGTTCGATTACTGACCCTGAAGATATGGGTGTCCACGGCCATAGTGAGTTGCCTGAAGGCGGTGTTGAGCACCACGTTGGCGGTTTTGCGGCCCACCCCTGGCAGGGCTTCCAACGCTTCGCGGGTTTGCGGCACTTCGCTGCCGTGCAGTTCTACCAGCAAGCGGCAAGTCTCGATGACATTCTTGGCCTTGCTGTTGTAGAGGCCGATGGTCTTGATGTATTCCGACAACCCTTCCACACCCAGCGCATAAATCGCCTCTGGGGTGTTTGCCACAGGGTATAGCTTGGCCGTGGCCTTGTTGACGCCAACGTCTGTGGATTGGGCCGACAGGATCACTGCAATCAGTAACTCGAACGGCGAGGAGTAGGCCAGTTCGGTCTTGGGTTCCGGATTGTCTTCGTGAAGCCTGCGGAAAATTTCCAGGCGTTTTGCGGCGTTCATGGGGTGGAAGGTTCCTTGCGGGCAGTCAGCGTAGTTTCGAATAGTGGAGCCAGGTCTGGAACCTGCGAGCAGTCACCCGGGCAGGATAACCCCAACAGGTATCAATGTGGTGCCGGCGATGGGCCGTAACAACCCACGATGATCAGTTACATGCCATGGGCATCTACCTGACGTTGCGCGTCGTCGAGCTTATGTTGCGCGTCGGCCAATTGCTGCGGATCGGCGTGTTGATCCAGAGCTTTCTTCAACTCGGCCCGACGCATCGCCAGTTGGATTTTGGCGCGTTTAAGGTCGGCGTGGTTGGCGGCTGGCAGCGGTTTCGCGGGCGTGTCGTTCTGGTCCAGGGCGGCCAGTGCCTGCTCCGCGGCTTCGAACTGCTGTTGCAGCACGATCAGTTGGGATTGCTGCTCAAAGGTCGGCGGATGCCCAAAAGCCTTCAAGGATTTGTGCAACTGGGCGCGGCTCATGGCCACATTGATCTTGGCTTTTTTCACCGTCGCATCCTGGGCGGCTCGCGCAGCGTCAGGTGGCAAAGGTTGCACCGATGCTGAGCGCTTGGCCCGTGCCAAACGCTCGGCAATCCTGTGTTCTTCTTCCCGTTGCAGGCGCGCATTGCGTTGTTCAAAGCGGCGCCGGGCACGGTCGCGCTTGAAACCTCGCTCACGGCGTTGATCGTCGTTGGCGGCCAGGCCTCCGACGATCGGCAGCCCTGCGGCCAGCGGGCGCATCTCAATGCAATCGACAGGGCAGGGCGCCACACAGAGGTCGCAGCCGGTGCACTCATCGATGATAACGGTGTGCATCAACTTGGCAGCGCCGACAATCGCGTCGACCGGGCAGGCCTGGATGCATTTGGTGCAGCCGATGCACTCGGCCTCGCGGATGTAGGCGACTTGGGCCGGGGCTTCACCGCAGCTGGTGTCCAGTTCCAGAACTGGCACACGCAGCAATAGCGCAAGGCCAGCGATGGTCTCCTGGCCTCCGGGTGGGCACTTGTTGATTGCCTCGCCTCGGGCGATGCCTTCGGCGTAAGGCTTGCAGCCCGGGTGCCCGCACTTGCCGCATTGGGTCTGTGGCAGCAGCGCGTCGATACGTTGAATCAGGTTCATGGAGTGATCATTGGCATGCCGGTTGAACAAACAGGGTCTGATTATCCGGCAAGCGAGAAAGGGGGACTAGCTGAAAAGCCCCGTCGCTGAAACGACAGGGCTGTCTTGCAGGCTTACTTGATGCGTTGACCAGGCTTGGCGCCGCTGTCCGGGCTCAACAGGTAGATCTCTTCACCGCCGGGGCCGGCCGCCATCACCATGCCTTCGGAGATACCGAACTTCATTTTCCGTGGCTTGAGGTTGGCGATCATCATGGTCAGGCGACCATCGAGCTTGGATGGATCCGGATAAGCGCTCTTGATCCCGGAGAACACGTTGCGTTGTTCATCACCGATATCCAGTGTCAGGCGCAGCAGCTTGTCCGCGCCTTCCACGGCTTCGGCCTTGATGATCAGCGCAACACGCAGGTCTACAGCGGCAAAGGCGTCGAACTCGATTTCCGGAGAAAGCGGGTCCTTGGCCAGCTCGCCGTTACCGGCCGGCTTGGATTCGCCGGTATCGGTCTGGCTGGCGGCCAGGTCTTCTTTCGAGGCGTCGGTCATGGCCTGGACCTTGACTGGGTCGATACGGGTCATCAATGGCTTGAACTCGTTCAACTGATGGTTACTGAGCCAGGTAGCGTGGTCGTTCCAGGTCAGCGGCGCGACGTTGAGGAACGCCTCGGCGTCGGCGGCCAGCAATGGCAGTACCGGCTTGAGGAAGATCACCAACTGGCGGAACAGGTTGACGCCTGTGGCACAAATCGCCTGGACCTCAGCCTGCTTGCCTTCCTGTTTGTTCAGCGACCATGGAGCCTTATCGGCGATCCAGGCGTTGGCACGGTCGGCCAGGCCCATGATCTCGCGCATGGCGCGGGCAAAGTCGCGGGCTTCATAGGCGTCGGCGATGCTTGGCGCGGCGGCCAGGAACGCTTCAGTCAACTCTGGCGCGGCGTTCTCGGCCACCAGCAGGCCGGCGTTACCCTTTTGGATAAAACCGGCGCATCGGCTGGCGATGTTGACGACTTTGCCCACGAGGTCCGAGTTGACCTTCTGCACGAAGTCTTCCAGGTTCAGGTCCAGGTCGTCGACGCCACGGCCCAGCTTGGAGGCGTAGTAGTAGCGCAGGTATTCGGGCGACAGGTGATCCAGGTAAGTGCGCGCCTTGATAAAGGTGCCACGTGATTTGGACATTTTCTGGCCATTGACCGTCAGGTAGCCGTGTACAGCGATGCCGGTCGGCTTGCGGTAGCCCGAACCTTCGAGCATCGCTGGCCAGAACAGGGCGTGGAAGTTGACGATGTCCTTGCCGATGAAGTGGTACAGCTCGGCGGTCGAGTCCTTGCTCCAGAACGCATCGAAGTCCAGCTCCGGCGTACGGTCGCAGAGATTCTTGAAGCTGGCCATGTAGCCGATCGGCGCGTCCAGCCACACGTAGAAGTATTTGCCGGGCTCGCCTGGGATCTCGAAGCCGAAGTACGGCGCATCGCGGGAGATGTCCCACTGTTGCAGGCCGGCGTCCAGCCATTCGGCGATCTTGTTCGCCACGGCGTCCTGCAGGGTGCCGCTGCGGGTCCAGGTTTGCAGCATCTGCTGGAAATCCGGGAGTTTGAAGAAGAAGTGCTGGGAATCCTTGAGCACCGGAGTAGCGCCGGAAATCGCCGACTTAGGATCCTTCAGGTCGGTGGGTGCATAGGTGGCACCGCATTTTTCACAGTTGTCGCCGTACTGGTCTTCAGTGCCGCATTTCGGGCAGGTGCCCTTGATGAAGCGGTCGGCCAGAAACATTTTCTTTTCCGGGTCGAAATACTGGGTGATCGAGCGCGTGGCAATGTGCCCGGCGTCCTTCAACCGCAGGTAGATCTGGCTCGACAGCTCGCGGTTTTCTTCGGAGTGGGTCGAGTGGAAATTGTCGAAATCCACCAGGAACTCGGCAAAGTCGGCGCTGTGTTCAGCCTGCACATTGGCGATCAGTTGTTCCGGGGTGATCCCTTCCTTTTCGGCGCGCAGCATGATGGCCGAACCGTGGGCGTCGTCCGCGCAGACATAGATGCATTGATTGCCGCGATGCTTCTGGAAGCGCACCCACATATCGGTCTGGATGTACTCAAGCATATGGCCAAGATGGATGGAACCATTGGCATAGGGCAGGGCGCTGGTGACGAGGATCTTGCGTGGCTCGGACATGGGGCTCGGCTACTTGATGAAACGGAGGTCGGCCACTATAAAGCGCCGGGAAATTTATTTCACCCCGTGGCGCTGTTTCAGAATCTTCCGCACCTGCGAAAGCATGCCGCAATGCCGCTGGAACGGTTAGGATAGCCGCCTGTTTCAGTCAGTCTTTTTTCGGGAGTAGCCCATGAGCGCCGTCAATCGCGCAGCGGTGGAAGCCGTTCTTCGCCAGTACACCGACCCCTATTTGAACCAGGACCCGGTCAGCGCCGGCTGTGTACGCGCCATCGAGGTCCAGGGGGATCAGGTGTCGGTCCAGTTGGAGCTGGGTTATGCCGCCGGCCTGTTCAAGAAGGGCTGGGCGCAGATGCTGCAAATGGCCATTGAAGGCCTCGACGGTGTGGGTGCCGCCAAGGTCGACATCCAGTGCGTCATCGCACCGCACAAGGCCCAGGCGCAGATTCCAGGGCTGGCCAACGTCAAGAACGTGGTCGCCGTGGCGTCCGGCAAGGGCGGCGTGGGGAAATCCACCACTGCAGCCAACCTGGCCCTGGCCCTGGCCCGTGAAGGCGCGCGGGTGGGCATTCTCGACGCCGACATCTACGGCCCAAGCCAAGGCGTGATGTTCGGTATTGCCGAAGGCACGCGGCCGAAGGTCAAGGACCAGAAGTGGTTCGTGCCGATCGAGTCCATGGGCGTGGAAGTCATGTCCATGGCGTTCCTGACGGATGACAACACGCCGATGGTGTGGCGTGGACCGATGGTCTCCGGCGCCTTGCTGCAATTGGTCACCCAGACCGCCTGGGGCGACCTGGATTACCTGGTGATCGACATGCCGCCAGGCACCGGCGATATCCAACTGACCCTGGCGCAGAAAGTCCCGGTGGCAGGCTCTGTGATTGTGACCACTCCCCAGGATCTTGCGCTGCTGGACGCCAAGAAAGGCGTGGAGATGTTCCGCAAGGTCAACATTCCGGTGCTGGGTGTCGTGGAGAACATGGCCGTGCACATCTGTTCCAACTGCGGTCACGCCGAGCATCTGTTCGGTGAGGGCGGTGGTGAGAAGCTGGCGACCCAATACGGCGTTGAACTGCTGGCCTCGTTGCCGTTGTCGATGGTGATCCGTGAACAGGCTGATGGCGGCAAGCCCACTGTAGCGGCAGAGCCCGATGGTCAGATCGCCATGATCTACCAGGAACTGGCTCGCCATGTGGGCGCGCGGATCGTCCTGCAGGAAGCGTCTGCGCCGGCAATGCCGACGATTACGGTCAGCGACGACTGAGTTCGTTGAAGGGCAAGAAGCCTCGACTTTGTCGGGGCTTTTTCTTGCCTGAAGATCGGTCAAGGGGCTTGAGTTACGCTTTTACGCAATTGCGGGTGTAAGCATTCACTTACTTTTTCGTAAGTGTTTGGTTTTTTTACTCGGTGCACGCCGCTAAAAATCTTGAGAGTTTTTTCTATCTATTTGAAATATAACAACTATTTATCTGTGTTTGGGCGCTGGAACTTGTCGGTGTCCACGTTGGATCCCGTTGTACTTCCCTTGGAACTCTCTAACATCAGCCCTGTGTCCACGGATTGACACAGCCATCAAGGAACGATGGTTGAAGGAACGTCGCAGGATGCGATTCATCAGGATGATGAAAAGGAACACAGGGACTAGGGAAAAAATGTGGGCGGGTCATACCGCCCCTTTTTTTTGCCTGTAGAAAAGTGAACGCCTGCCCCTAAATGCAAAAAAGGCCCGCAAGGGGCCTTTTTGGGAGGGCAGCAGCGCGTTAGCGCTCAAGGTCTTTGATTTTGCCTTTCTTGCCATCCCACTCTTCCGCGTCTGGAAGCGGTTCTTTCTTCTCAGTGATATTCGGCCAGATTTCCGCCAGCTCGACGTTCAACTGAATAAATTCCTGCATATCCGCCGGGACTTCGTCCTCGGAGAAAATAGCGACGGCCGGGCATTCAGGCTCACACAGGGCGCAGTCAATGCACTCGTCCGGGTGGATAACCAGGAAATTCGGCCCTTCGTAGAAGCAGTCCACCGGACACACTTCTACGCAGTCGGTGTACTTGCACTTGATGCAGTTGTCGGTGACGACGAAGGTCATTTCTAATTCTCTCCTCAGGCGGCGGCAGCGAAACCCTTTGTGGTAGGGCTCGCGAGGTTCGGGAGCGATAGTCTGCAGGCCAGGCTAAAAGCCAGCAGCATCCCAAACCGCGCGAGAGTCTATCAGCTTGCAAGCCTTAGCGTTATATCCGAGTCTTCAGTGCATATAACATTTCGAGCGCTTTTCGCGGTGTCAACTCGTCCAGGTCAAGCTTTGCCAACTCATCCAGCACCGGATGGGGCAGGCTGGCGAACATATCGCTCTGGTGCGGTGCGGCGGGTTTGCGGCTTGTCTTGGCAGGGTTGGCAACCACGGTTTCATGGGGCAGGGCCGTGGTTTCCAGGCGGCTGAGGTGCTCGCGGGCGCGGGTGATCACATCGCTCGGCACACCGGCCAATTGCGCCACGGCCAGGCCGTAGCTCTGGCTGGCGGGCCCGGGCAACACATGGTGCAGGAACACGATGCGTTCGTTGTGCTCGGTGGCATTCAGATGCACGTTGGCCACCAGTGGCTCGCTTTCCGGCAGCACCGTCAGTTCGAAGTAGTGGGTGGCAAACAGCGTATAGGCACGCAGGTGCGCCAACCGCTCGGCTGCTGCCCACGCCAGGGACAGGCCATCAAACGTGCTGGTGCCGCGACCCACTTCGTCCATCAGCACCAGGCTGCGCTCGGTGGCGTTGTGCAGGATGTTGGCGGTTTCGCTCATTTCCACCATAAAGGTCGAACGGCCACCGGCCAGGTCATCGCTGGAGCCGATCCGGGTGAATATGCGGTCTACCAGGGACAATTCACAACTGGCCGCTGGCACAAAGCTTCCGATATGCGCCAGCAGTACGATCAAGGCGGTTTGACGCATGTAGGTGGATTTACCACCCATGTTCGGACCGGTGATCACCAACATGCGGGTATCGTCGTCCAGCGACAGGTCGTTGGCGACGAATGGTGTGGTCAGCACCTGCTCCACCACCGGGTGACGCCCCTGCACGATGCGCATGCACGGTTCGCTGACAAAGCGCGGGCAGTTCAGGTCGAGGTTCAGCGCGCGCTCGGCGAGGTTGCTGAGTACGTCCAGTTCCGCCAGGGCGGCGGCAGTGTCCTGCAGCGGTGCCAGTTGGCTGATCAGGTCCTCAAGCAAGGCCTCATAAAGCATCTTTTCCCGCGCCAAGGCACGGCTTTTAGCCGACAGCGCCTTGTCTTCGAACTCTTTCAGCTCTGGCGTGATAAAGCGCTCGGCACCTTTGAGTGTCTGGCGGCGTTGATAGTCGATGGGCGCTGACTCGGCCTGCTTGCTCGGCAACTCGATAAAGTAGCCGTGCACGCGGTTGTAGCCGACCTTCAGGTTGGCCAGGCCGGTGCGGGCTTTTTCACGGGCTTCCAGATCAATCAGGAACTGCCCGGCGTTTTCGCTCAGGGATTGCAGTTCGTCCAGTTCGCTGTCGTAGCCGGTCTTGAGCACGCCGCCGTCACGAATGATCGCTGGTGGGTTGTCGATGATGGCCTTTTCCAGCAGCGCTGCCAGTTCCGGGTAGGTGCCGGCCGTCATGGCGAGTTGTTGCAGGTGCGGTGTATCCAGTTCGGTCATCGCCACTTGCAGTTGTGGCAGGGCGCTGAGGGCATCGCGCAGACGCGCCAAGTCGCGGGGGCGCGCGTTGCGCAGGCCGATCCGCGCCAGGATGCGCTCGATATCGCCGATTTCCTTCAACTGCGGTTGCAGCTTTTCAAACCGATAGCCGTCCAGCAAGCAGGTAATAGACGTCTGACGCGCTTGCAGCACAGTCAAATCCCGCAGCGGACGGTTCAGCCAACGGGTCAACAAGCGGCTGCCCATGGCGGTCTGGCAACGGTCGACCACCGACTGCAGGGTGTTATCACGCCCGCCTGACAAGTTGGTGTCCAGTTCCAGGTTGCGACGGCTCGCGCCATCGAGCACCACGGTATCGTCCAGACGCTCATGACGCAGGCTGCGCAAGTGCGGCAGGGCGGTGCGCTGGGTTTCCTTGGCGTAGCTGAGCAGGCAACCGGCGGCGCCGATGGCCAGGGTCAGGGTTTCGCAGCCGAAACCCTTAAGGTCTTGCACCGAGAACTGCTGGCACAGACTTTTCAGTGCCGAGTCACGCTCGAAATCCCACGGCGCACGGCGTTTTGTCCCACGGCGTTTTTCGGCGGGCAGATCCTTCGGCCAATCATCCGGGATCAACAGCTCCACCGGGTTGATACGCTCCAACTCCGCCAGCAGGTTCTCCCAACCCTTAATTTCCAGCACGCTGAAATTGCCGCTGGTGATATCCAGCACCGACAGTCCGAACAAGCGCTCATCGCCCAACACCGCAGCGATCAGGTTATCGCGACGCTCATCCAGCAGCGCCTCATCACTCACCGTCCCCGGCGTAATAATGCGCACCACCTGGCGTTCCACCGGACCCTTGCTGGTGGCCGGATCGCCGATCTGCTCACAGATCACCACCGACTCGCCCAGCTTCACCAGCTTGACCAGGTAGCCTTCCAACGAGTGGTAAGGAATTCCGCACATCGGAATCGACTGCCCCGCCGACTGCCCGCGCGCGGTCAGGGTGATGTCCAGCAACTTGGCAGCCTTCTTCGCGTCTTCATAGAAGATCTCGTAGAAGTCGCCCATGCGATAGAACATCAACTGATCAGGGTGCTGGTTTTTCAGGCGCCAGTACTGCTGCATCATCGGGGTGTGGGAAGACAGATCGGACGTGTTTTTACTCATTGGATAATAGGCAAATTCGTTGAAAGGAGTGGGGCAAAGGTGGGGCACTTGGCCCTGCTGATTTTGCAATGGCCGCAAGGTTAACACGCGCGGTCGGCCCTTCGCAGGTCGCAAACGGATAGGTAAAACGCAAAGGGGGCGACGCATTTACTTAAATGCGCGAGGTTTATTGCACGCAAGCAACGCTGTTGGCGCGCAACGGAGAAAGCCTTCTTCTCAGTACGCTGACACGATTGCCTTGGCCAGTTGCATGTCGGACATAAGAGGCGCGGCGTAGGTCGAGCGATAGTACCGAGATGCCTGTTCAAACTCAGCACCGCGGATCTCTCCGTCCGAACCGATAAAAGCAAGGGCATCGGTTTTGGAGGATGTGAAAAGCTTTGGCGCATCGGTCGTGAGAGAGGTAGTCCCCGCAACCAGGATGGTTGGCACGAACGTCGAATACATCAGCGCTTTATCGAAAGGGTTGGCATTTTCAGCGGCCACTGCTGGGGCGCCGATCAATACCATGACAGCGATTGCCAGAGTCTTCCATGAGTCCATTCTTCGAAGCTTCCATTTCTATAAGAGGGGCGCACGATAGCAGAGCTGGTCACTTTGCAGATATAAGGCGCCGTCGACACTGGGGCGGGTTGCCGTGCTTGACGGGATGGTCTTTAGCTCTCGACTCATCAGCTCGCCCTATAGAAATGGTTCAGCACTATCAATTCAATCACCGCGACGAAACAGCACAGAACAATGAATCCGGGGCTGAAAACCCGCTTGCGATTAGAGCCCCCGTCGCCCAGCGAGCTTAAGTCTGCGCCGTCGGAAATCAACATTAGGAGCGCCAGCACGGCGTATATCCACGCCTTGCCCCAGAAGCTCTGATTTCTCCATTCGGTCATTCGTGGTCTTCCGCATACCGCTTTAAATTGAGGTGAATGGGCGTTGGCGGCAAGGTTAGCACGCAAGGTTGGGGGCTTCGCAGGTCCTAAACGGATAGGCAGAACGTAAAAGTGGGGGCGACCTTTTTTGTCCCTTAGCCCATCCTTGATCAACGCTTCATTGCGTTGCACTGAGTGCGCAAATCGCTATTGCTGATGTTTTCGCAGCTGGCGCCACTTTGTTTGGCATTGCAAAGGGCGCGTTGATCGCTGTCGCTGATGTTGTAGCAAGAGCTCCCATTCATCTGTGCGTTACAGGCGGCACGCATCTCAGAATTGCTGATGTTTTCGCAGCTTGAACCGCTTTGTTTGGCGTTGCAGTAGGCTCGCTTGTCAGGATCACTGATATTGGTGCACGAGCTACCGCTCATTTCTGCGTTGCATTGCGCCCGTAACTCACTATTGCTGATGTTGTAGCAGCTGGAGCCACTTTGCTGGGCGTTGCAGTACGCTCGTTGGTCAGAGTCACTGATGCTGGTGCAACTTGCCGCAAAGGTGTACCCACTGAACATCAACAAAATGGTAAGCACGAGTTTCATTACTTTCTTCCTTGGCTCGCCAGGAATCAGCCTGGCGCTGTTTGAGCACATTGCATCAAGTACCGCGGTGCTCATGTCAAATTGACGTTATTTTGCCCGGAAGTTCCGCTGATGTGCATGGAATATGCAAATTAGCATTTGCCAACCCCCAAAACTCCCGTCACTATCGCCGTTATGCAAAAACGCAACGTTTCTATTGTCTTAAGAGAGCTGTTGGACCGCGACCGGATCTCCCCCACGGAGCTTCACCGGCGTACTGGCGTGCCTCAATCCACATTGTCCCGGATCCTCAGCGGCAAGATCGTTGATCCGTCGGATAAACACATCTCGCGCATCGCCGAGTACTTCCGCATCAGCACCGACCAGCTGCGCGGACGCGCGGCGGTGGGCGCTTTGCGCGATGGAGGGCGCGACCCGATGCATTCGGAACTCAAGGATATAAGCCTGTGGGACGACGACACCCCCGTTAATGATGACGAGGTGTCGATCCCCTTTCTGCGCGAGGTTGAATTGGCTGCTGGATCAGGGAGATTCGTCATCGAGGAAAGCGAGAAGGCCAGCCTGCGTTTTGGAAAACGCAGTCTGCGACACAACGGTGTGCAGTTCGACCAGGCCAAGTGTGTGACGGTGCGCGGCAACAGTATGCTGCCGGTACTGCGCGACGGCGCGACGGTCGGAGTGAATGCGGGTAAAAGTGGCATTGGCGACATCGTCGATGGCGACTTGTATGCCATTAACCACAATGGCCAACTGCGGGTGAAACAGCTCTATCGCCTGCCTTCCGGTATTCGCCTGCGCAGTTTCAATCGCGATGAACACCCGGATGAGGACTACAGCTTCCAGGATATTCAGGATGAGCAGATCAGCATCCTTGGTCATGTATTCTGGTGGGGTATGTACGCCCGTTAACCTCCTTGCGTAAGAGAAAGCCCGCCATTGAGCGGGCTTTTTTTGGCCTGTAGAAAATCGCCAAACCCTTTGCCCATAAGGCCTGAAATGCATCAACGCATTTTATAGGTGAAAATAAATGCATTCGTGCATTGACTGTATATGCATACATGCATATTCTTCATCTCAAGCCAGCCAAAAAGGCTTGGTGGAGGCGGCAAGGATGCTGCCAAGGAAGACAAGGAAGGCACGCAACATCGGCAAGGACGCCATCCGAGCGATGGTAGGGACGCCAGGCAACACCGGCAAGGATGCCGACGCTCTTTAGTTTCACAGCTTTGCAAGAACAGGCAGCGATGAGCCGGCCTCAACGGTTCAGAGGGTTGGCAACTGACCCGGGTGTGCAGCGTAAAGCACCAGAAGCAGTTATCCGGCAGACAGGGATCGTGGTCGGAAAAACATTGAGGAAAGATCCGTACCGCGCCAGTAGCGCCGAAAGATCGAATCTGGACCGCATTACTGAAAAGCCCGGGCAACCGGGCTTTTTGGAATGCCTACCTATAAATGGAATTACCCAAAAGCCGGCCCATTGCCGGGAGTGCTCAGCCAGGAGGCGTGACATGACAAACGAGCAGCAAGCGTTAGCGGAAATGCCTATCTGGCTGGTGATCGCACTGGCCCTGATCGGCGGCGTATCCGGCGAAATGTGGCGCGCCGACAAGGAGGGCGCCCGCGGCTGGTCGCTGGTTCGACGTCTGGCCCTGCGGTCCGGGGCGTGCATGGTCTGCGGAGTCTCGGCATTGATGCTGTGCTACGCCGCAGGCATGTCGATCTGGACCGCCGGCGCCATTGGCTGCCTGACGGCCATGGCTGGTGCAGACGTCGCCATCGGCCTTTATGAACGCTGGGCGGCCAAGCGCATCGGGGTCAATGAAGCGCCGACGTCCCGCCCGGATCAGCAGTAACTGCTGCAAGGACGCAACTTATGACACTTATCGAAAAACCATCCCAACTACCTGTAGCAATTGGGGATGCGCTCAAGCGTGCCTTTCCACAACTACAGGTAGGCAACCACCAGGACTTTGCCGACGCCGAGGATCACGCCGGTGTGCTGATCAGTGTGGAACGCAATGGCCCCGGGGTTCGTTCCCCTGCAGGGCGCAAGGCCCATGTTTTGTCGGTTTCACTCAGGGCTACGGTCGCCAGCGGTGCGGCACCTTTTGACGCGTGCGACCTGGCCAGCCAACTGATGGACCTGGCCCTGGATAACCGCTGGGGCCTGCCGCCGGATCAGTGCGATTTACCTGCGGCCGTCGTTGCGGCGCCTTCCGGACTTTCCAGCGCCGAAACGGACTACGACACGTGGAGCGTTTCCTTCACTCAAACCCTCTATCTCGGCCCGTCGTTGCTCCAAGATCCCACAGGTACACCGCTATTTGCCCGTACCTGGGAAGTCTCGGACATCGATGACCCGGATCAATATCGGCCCCTGCAGGAGTAGTCCATGTTCCACGCATTGTTACGCATGCAGCTGGGGCCGATTGTCGAGCGCTTGGCGGAAATGGAAGCCCAGCTCGAAGACCTCTATCGACGCGCGGAAAGTTACTGCCGCATTGGCGTGTGCCAGTAGGTCGACGCTGCCAGCAATACCTGCAAGGTCAGCCATGGTGAGTTGCTCACCCCGGCGATTCGGTTCTTCAACCCCAGCGCCGGCGCGCAGGCCGAAACCCGTATTCCATCGGTGGGCGAACAAATGCCTGTTGCTCAACTACGGCGGCGGGGAAGGAGGCACGCAGTCTGTGGCTCTGTTCGGGCTGAACAGTAGTCTGTTTCCACCAGTATCCAGCATGGCCTCGCTGACGCGGCGGCGCCATCAGGATGGCACCCAAAGCGTCGACGACGACGCCAGCCACACCTTCAACTGGATTAACGGCCCAACCACGTTCAGCGGTTCTCGCGAACAGGTCGACATCAAGGTCGGCGCTGCCAGCCTGAACATGAGCGCCCAGAGCATCACCCTGCAACTCGGTGCCACCGGCCTTTCGCTGGACGCAGCCGGCGTGCATTTGAGCGGCCCGGTGGTGGATCACCAGGGGCGTGTGATCAGCCGCGCATAAGGAGTTGCCATGATCGGAATCGATAGGAACACCGGGGCAGCCGTCGATGACTGGCTGCAATTCGTACAGCGTGCCACCCGAGCGCTGACCACCCCCTTAGGCACTCGTCAGAAGCGCCCGTTGTACGGCTCGATGATCCCGCAACTGCTCGGCGAGAACCTCTGCGACGACCTGTTGATCCTCGCCCAGAGCCACGCCGCGCAAGCGTTCTACAACACCCAGAACGGTATCGCCGACTTCCAGCCCCAGGTCATCGTCGCCAGCCGCCAGGGCGCCGGTTTATTGCTGCGTTTTGCCGGCACTTGGAAAAACCGCCAACAATCCTTCGAGGTCGTGACATGAGCATGCTGATCCCAGGCCAGAACCAACTGGCGGAACCGGCGATTATCGCGGTCGATGAGTTCGAACCGCTGCTGGCGGAGTTCAAGGCGTTTGTCGTTGACTACGTCGCCACCCGTGCGCCGCAAAGCGCGGCCAGACTCAAGATCAGCCTCGACAACGAAAGCGAACTGCTGACCCAAGCGGCCGCGCAGCAACTGCTGCAAACCTACGCTGACTCCTGCCATTGCTTGGACGGCCGCGTGAACCCAAGTTGGATCGACTATGCGTTCCACAGCGCCGGTGCGCGCAACTGCAGATACTCGAGCCCTTGAGGCCGATCATGATGATTCACAAAAAACGGCCATTGTGTCGGATTTTTTGTGCCCGGAAGAAAGCAAAAAGCCCCGACAAGTTCAGGGCTTTTTGTTGAGATCGAAAAAAGAGAGGGCGACTCCAGAGGGTGCTGTAACACCCTAAGGAGACGCCAGATCGCAGATGTAGCCTGCCAGCCAAGGCCCTCACTGCTCGCGCGAGCGGGACGGAGCCTAGCGAAAAAACAAATGGACTTGCAGATGTTAAAAGAATGCAGATGCGGAAAATGCAACAGACTTCTCGCCCGCGTGGGTGAGTTTACCGAGCTCCAGATCAAATGTTCCCGATGTGGGACGCTGAATCATGTGAAGGCCGCGAGCCTCGAGCAATCGCCCATGAGCGCCATACGCCCAATACAGAGGCCTGAACTTAAATCAGCTAAGTAACGGAGTTTAAAATGGAAAGCGCAAACTCGGCGTCTCAAACCTTGCAAGATCTTTGGACTCAAGTACAACCGGTGGATAACACCGGCATGCTTAGGCGCGTAGTTTTTGCGCAAGGCAAGTTCTATGCGGCTGGTGGCAACGGTCTTCCCACAACCACTCAGCTTGTCAGCGGAGACGCAACTGGTACAGCGTGGACCAAGCTTAAGGGCGTCGTCACCTCTGATAGCGGAAAGGTCCTCAACGACCTGTACTGGAACGGTCTTGGGACACAGCTTCAAGCCCTTTCTCAATCCGGCAGTGTGGTCTACGGCAGCACAGCACGCCCTGAAAGGGCTTGGACAGACATTACGGCAACTGCTCGCGCGTCCGGAGACTTGCAAGGCATCGTGTATTATCAGCCAATTTCCGGCATTGACACGACCTGGATACTGGTTGGGTCTAATGGTAAAGTCTTTTCCCGTTATGGCGATTGGTCAGGCCAGGTGGAGCGCACTACGACCTTCAACTCTAGCGAGACTGTGTACTGCGTCAACGTCATTGGCGTTTTTGTGTTGGTTGCGGGATCGAATGGGAAGCTGCTTAGCGCTGTGAAGATGGCGACGGAAAATCCGCAATCATTTGCGACCAGAACCAGCACCTTCGGCACTAGCACCATCCTTTCCATGAAGCTTTGCAACGGGAAAATGTTTATCGTTGGTGCGGATGGCAAGATGGCATATTCATCCGATGGGCTTACCTGGACTGCTGTTGAAGATACCAGTTTCGGTGGAACCATCATCCGCGACATTGCTTACGGTAATGGCAAGTATGTAGCTGTCGGCGACGGCGGCAAGACAGCCGTTTCCGAGGATGGGATCGGCTGGGTTCAGCAAGCCAACACTTTCGCAGGAACCGATATCCGGAGCGTCGCCTACGGCAACGGCAATTTTGTAGCTGTTGGTGCAGGCGGCAAGATTGCTTACTGGACTCCATGATCTTCTATCTCCTTGCGTAATAGAGCCCAGCCGTCGCGCTGGGCTTTTTCATTTCTGATTCAGGCTCGCCACAGCCAAGGTGGCCCTTCGGGGAATGCCTGGACGCGGATAAGCCGGTAGTGCAGCGCTATGGAAAAACACCGGCAGCCCGCGCGTGCTGTTAACACCTGACTTCCAGGGTAGCGCGAGACAGGAACGGCTAGATCGATGCATTGAGGCGTCGACGCTGGGGTTGTCTTTGGCTGATGTCGGGAAAGACCGCTAACCTACTCCTGCCGCAGTGAATTTAGATAATCCGTGCAAAACTTAGTATCGAGGATTTTCTTTGCTCGGGCTTCTTGCTCCTTTCCCGATGAGCCAGGAGGACCCAATATTTCGTTTTTTACGCCCTCAAACATCGCGACTAACTCTTCTCGATTTTTCTTCATGCCGCTTTCTTTCATGTAAAGAGCGGTAGTGTTCAGCGACTTTACTATCACAGCATGTTCAATATTTGGATCACCGCTCCGCCAAGGCGCACCGAATCATTTTTACTGCGTGCGCCTCATGGGTTTCGCACCCCTGCATATTGAGAAGAGCAACAACAGCTAGCACTGTGAAAACTTTCCCTCTCTTCATGTTGTTCTTCCTGTGCTTGGATAAATATTTAGATTTTCCAGCTGAAGGTACGCTCTACCCGATCCAAATCTACCTTTTCAGGTCTCTACATTGGTAGGGGCCTTTTCGTTTTCGGCTCCACCACACCCATTGCTCCAAGCTGGGAGTGCTGCTGGGGCTAACTTATTTATACAGGTCGTGGTTCGGCCACCTTTCTCTATTGAGTGGCGATGGATCCTAACGACCTGGGGCCAGGCACGTTCGTGTGGCTTGGCGGTACCGGCACTGTTCTGCTCGGTGGTCTGTTATGGCTGAGAAATTTCTCTTCAAGTCAATGTGGTTCAAGGCGTACGCAGCGGTGGCGTAAACGCCGTCGGCTCAGGCCTCAGCACCGCTGTCGGTGGCGCAATCGGTTGTTTGCTCGGCAGCGAGGCAGGCAGTTGGGGCGGTGACAAACTGTTTGGCTCAACGGATCGCCTGCCTGCACCCAATGCGGTGAGCAAGGAACTCAATGCGGCGCGCACGGATAACGTGCAAGTCACCCTCGCCCCGAGTATCCAGATCACCGGTGTAAACCCCGCCGATGCCCAGCAGGTCGTCAACCAGGTGATCCAGGCGCTGCAGTTCCAATGCATGCCGATGCTCACCGACAGCCTGGGCATCCGACGCAACGCGGCACTGCTCAATCAACGCCTGATGCGCTGGAGCCACACCGACGCCGCGGGCATTGAGACCGACCGGCTGGAGCTGACCCTGAATATCGAGGGCCTGGACGGCCTGCCCACGCTGAACGGCAAGATCGACTTGCGTGTCGGTTATCTGGAGTCGGGGTTGGTGGAGAAGGGCGAGTTTGTCGTCACCCACCGCACCCCGGTGCTGTTTCCCATGCGCTTGATGATCGTTGCCACCGCAGCGCCCTTCAGCGTGGTCGATGCAACGGGGTACCGACAGCGTCGATCCGCCAGTTATGGTCCGACCACCTTGGGTACGCTGTTTCGCCAACTGGTCAGTCGTCACGGCTATTCACCGCGAGTGGCGCCGGCGCTGGAGGGAATCGCGATCGAGCACATCGACCAGTCCAATGAAAGTGATATGGCGTTCATTTCGCGCCTTGCCCGACTCTATAGTGCGGTCACCAAACCGTTTAATGAACTCTATGTGTTGGCCGAAGCCGGTCGAGTCAAGTCGCTCTCCGGCCAGCTACTTCCGGAAGTGAAGCTGTCCGTGACGAATGACAACCGGCCCGGTGAGCAGAGCTTCATCACCGCCAAGCTCGACGAAAAATCCCGCTCGAAATACGAAGGCTGCCGCGCCAGTTGGTGGGATGCCTCCGCCGGCAAGCAGCGTGTAGTCCAGATGGGTAATGCCCCGTTCAAAACCTTGCGCCAACGCTACCAGAACGAAGCCGAAGCCCGCGCCGTTGCCGAAGGCGAACTGCGTCGTGTGGGGCGTGAGAATTTGAAGTTGTTGATCGATTGCCCAGGCAATCCATTGTTGGCGGCGGAAGGGCTGTTAGTGCTGGATGCGAGCTGGCCGCCCTATATGCAGGGACTATGTCGATAAAACAGGTGGTTCATGTCGGCGATCCGGCGACGGGATACCGCAGTTCGATCACGGCGGGTGGGTTGTCGGTATAGATACTTTTCGAGAGTAAAACCCATGGTGATAACACTCCCCCAACTGCTTGGCGTTATGCCGGATGCCCGCCTTAGAGCGGGGCTTTTTTTAACGCCCTTGAATGCGGCTTTCGTCCGTTTCGAGATTAACCGCGCGAAGCGCATCGCCGCCTTCCTCGCCCAGATCGGCCACGAATCCGGCGAGTTGCGTTACGTGCGTGAACTGGGCGGCGATCACTACCTGAGCAAATACGACACCGGCAGCCTGGCCGCGCGTCTGGGCAACACCTCCGAAGCGGATGGCGATGGTCAGTTGTACCGGGGCCGTGGGCTGATCCAGATCACCGGTCGGCGCAATTACCTGGCATGCAGCCAGGCGCTGTTTGGTGATGATCGTCTGTTGCGCGAGCCGATGTTGCTGGAGCAACCGCAGTGGGCGGCTGAGTCGGCCGCCTGGTTCTGGCAGAGCAATGGCCTGAATGAGCTGGCCGACCAGGACCAGTTCACCACCATTACGCGGCGTATCAACGGTGGGCTGAATGGGCTGGAGGATCGCTTGCGGTTGTGGGCGCGGGCGAAGGCGGTGCTATGCGTTTCCTAGGGGCCTGTCGACTGATCGGCGTTTGCCTGTTGGTGGCGGCGACTTGGCAGATACAGGCCTGGCGCTTGGGTGCACAGCTTGAGCGCCAGGCTTCGGCTCATGCGCTGGCGCTCAGCCAGCAAAGCCAGGCGGCCTTGCATCAACAACAGGCTGAACAGGACAAACGGCTGGCCCTGGAGCAACAGCTCAGTGCCAGCGACCAGCACTATGCTCGGGAGTTGAGCGATGCCCAACGTAACCAGGCTGCTCTGCGCCACCGCCTGGCCACTGCTGATGTGCGGTTGTCAGTCCTTCTTGACTCCACCGAACCCTCCAGTGGCTGTGCAATGCCAACCTCCGCCTCCGCCTCCGCCTCCGCCGTCAGCGTGGTTCATGCAGCCGCGCGAGCCCGACTTGCCCCGGCGCATGCTCAACGAATTATCGGCATCACCGATGCCGGCGACCAAGGACTGATCGCCTTGCGCGCTTGCCAGGCGTACGTGCGTGCTGTCGCCCGCTAATCTCTTGTTCCAGTCTGTCGCTTGCATGAGCGATTTGCTCCTGTAGGGTAGGCAAACCCCCGTCCACTTCTGGAGATCACCGTGAAGGAAATCACCCAACTTGCCGCTGACCTGGGTCGCCGCTTGCAGGTGCTCAATGCCCACGTCACCACCGCCGAGTCCTGTACAGGCGGCGGTATCGCGGAAGCCATCACGCGGATCCCAGGGAGTTCGTCCTGGTTCGAAGCGGGGTATGTCACCTATTCCAATCGGCAGAAGACCCGGCAGTTGAACGTGCCGGAGGGGTTGTTTGCAAAAGTCGGGGCCGTCAGCCAGGAGGTGGTTGAGGCCATGGCGCGCGGTGCGCAGGAGAAAAGCCTGGCGCGCTTTGCCGTGGCGGTCAGCGGTGTGGCGGGGCCGGACGGTGGTTCAGCGGACAAACCGGTGGGCACCGTGTGGCTGGCCTTTGGCGTTGGTGATGAGGTCACGGCCGAGCTTCAGCACTTCCCCGGCAATCGCGACGAGGTCCGTCGACAAACGGTAAAGGCCGCGCTGGAGGGCTTGTTGCGACGAGCTGCAGCAGAAATAGAAAATCAGGGGTAGGCGATCTCTGATCTTTGTGGAACAATACTGTCTACTTATACAGGTGTTGGCCGCCAGGCCTTATTGATTACGTGAGGACTTTAATGGACGACAACAAGAAGAAAGCCTTGGCTGCGGCCCTGGGTCAGATCGAACGTCAATTCGGCAAGGGTGCCGTAATGCGTATGGGCGATCACGACCGTCAGGCGATCCCGGCTATTTCCACTGGCTCTCTGGGTCTGGACATCGCGCTCGGCATTGGCGGTCTGCCAAAAGGCCGTATCGTTGAAATCTACGGTCCTGAATCTTCCGGTAAAACCACCTTGACCCTGTCGGTGATTGCCCAGGCACAAAAAATGGGCGCCACTTGCGCGTTCGTCGACGCCGAGCACGCCCTGGATCCTGAATACGCGGGCAAGCTGGGCGTCAACGTCGACGACCTGCTGGTTTCGCAGCCTGACACCGGTGAACAAGCCCTGGAAATCACCGACATGCTGGTGCGCTCCAACGCCATCGACGTGATCGTGGTCGACTCCGTGGCAGCCCTGGTACCCAAGGCTGAAATCGAAGGCGAAATGGGCGACATGCACGTGGGCCTGCAAGCCCGCCTGATGTCCCAGGCGCTGCGTAAAATCACCGGTAACATCAAGAACGCCAACTGCCTGGTGATCTTCATCAACCAGATCCGTATGAAAATCGGCGTGATGTTCGGCAGCCCGGAAACCACTACCGGTGGTAACGCGCTGAAGTTCTATGCGTCGGTCCGTCTGGACATCCGCCGTACCGGCGCGGTGAAAGAAGGTGACGAGGTGGTTGGTAGCGAAACCCGCGTCAAAGTCGTGAAGAACAAAGTGGCTCCGCCTTTCCGCCAGGCTGAATTCCAGATTCTCTATGGCAAGGGTATCTACCTGAACGGCGAAATGATCGACCTGGGCGTGCTGCACGGCTTCGTCGAGAAATCCGGTGCCTGGTATGCGTATAACGGCAGCAAGATCGGTCAGGGTAAGGCCAACTCGGCCAAGTTCCTTGCGGACAACCCGGATATCGCGGCCACGCTTGAGAAGCAGATCCGCGACAAGCTGCTGACCCCAGCGCCAGACGTGAAAGCTGCCGCCAACCGCGAGCCGGTTGAAGAAGTAGAAGAAGCTGACACTGACATCTGAAGCAAACGATGACTGTTGTACTGGATACACTCGTCGCCGTTCGGCGCACCGCAATGGACCTGCTCGCTCGCCGCGAGCATGGTCGAGTCGAGCTGACGCGCAAACTGCGTCAGCGCGGCGCGGAACCCGAGATGATCGAAACCGCCCTTGACCGTTTGACGGAAGAGGGGCTGCTTTCGGAATCACGTTACCTCGAAAGTTTTGTCTCCTACCGAGCCCGTTCCGGCTACGGCCCAGCGCGTATTCGCGAAGAGCTGAGCCAGCGCGGTTTGCAACGTAATGATATTGACCTTGCCCTGCGCGAGTGCGGTATCAGCTGGCAGGCGCAACTGGAAGACACTTGGCGTCGAAAGTTCTCTGGTCATCTCCCCATCGATGCGAGAGAACGCGCGAAACAAGGCCGCTTCCTGAGTTATCGCGGTTTTTCGATGGAGATGATCAGCCGCTTACTCAGTGGTCGAGATATGGACGACTGAACACCTTGTTGTGTGATGAACGGCCTTGTTGTGTGATGAACGGCCTTGTTGTGTGGTGAATGGGCTTGTTGTGGTGAGCGGGCTTGCCCCGCGTCGGGCTGCGAAGCAGCCCCAATGGCCTCACCTTCGATCTAAACTTGAAATACCAAAACTGAAGCACCAAAAAAGGCCCGCTATGAAAATAGCGAGCCTTTTTGCGTTTCTGGATTTCACGCCGGCTGCGGCGCTACCCGCTGTTGCGTCTTCCCCTGAGCCTGTGCCCAGTTCTCCGGCAAGTTGATGTAATCCACCAGTTCTCGCAACCGGCCCTGATCGCGGCCATTGAAGTTGAACACCAACCGCGTCAAATGGCTGAACCTCGGTTCGTCATGCTCCTCACCCGTATAGGCAAGTTGCTGGAAATCCCCACTCAACCGCAGGCTGGCAAATTCACTCTGCAAATGAGCCAGCGCTCGATCGCTGAGTGGATGATTCATGCGGACCACAAACTCCCGCTTCAACCAGCGCGTGGAATGGAAGTTGGCATAGAACTGATTGATCTCCTCCACTGCCTCTTCAGCGCTGTACACCAGGCGTACCAGCTTGAGGTCGGTGGGCAGAATGTAGCGATTGGCTTCCAGTTGGCTGCGGATAAAGTCCAGCGCGCCCTGCCAGAAACCTCCCCCCGGCGCATCCAGCAACACCACCGGTACCAGCGGGCTTTTGCCGGTCTGGATCAGGGTCAATACTTCCAGGGCTTCATCCAGGGTGCCGAAACCACCTGGGCACAACACCAACGCGTCGGCTTCCTTGACGAAGAATAGCTTGCGGGTAAAGAAGAAGTGGAAGGACAGCAGGTTCTCAGTGCCATCGATAGTCGGGTTGGCATGCTGTTCAAACGGCAGGGTAATGTTGAACCCCAGGCTATGTTCCAGGCCTGCCCCTTCGTGGGCCGCCGCCATGATGCCGCCGCCACCACCGGTGATCACCATCAGGTCCGAGCGCGCCAGCGCTGCACCTACTTCACGGGCCAGGGCGTACAGGGGGCTTTCTACCGGGGTGCGTGCCGAGCCGAACACCGTGACCTTGCGGCGCCCCTTGAACTGTTCGAGTACGCGGAAGGCATGGTCCAATTCGCGGATAGCCTGCAGGGTGATCTTGGCATTCCAACGGTTGCGGTCGTCCTGAGCCATGCGCAGCACGGTAAGGATCATGTCGCGATAGAGAGGGATATTCGGGCTGTTGGGCGCTATCTGTTGGAGTTGAGCTTCGACCTGCTGCGTAAGGTCGGCGCCGTTTTCTTCAAAATGCCGGAGCAGGCGGTCATTCGGTTCGTAAGGCATTCAACGTCTCCTTCTTCACAGAGGCTGGGCCAACGGCGAGAGATTCGTCCGCAGGCCACGACACTGCATGTGTCGCTGCATGCCCAAGGCATTGCACGTGTTTGCCGGGCGGCAAATGGGCTCTGTATGTTCCTTGTGATTTAAAAACCTTTGCACTGCAAGTCGCAGGAGGGCAACCCTGTTTTGCCCTGAAAATGTTACAGAACGACATGGAAGCCGTTGTGAACGGGCGGTTGGGATGACTTGATCATGGGCCGAAAAACCCTTGGCTGGCAACCGCTTATTGGCCACTCAGCAGGGAGTTTAGCTGCCTGCGGGAAAATGAAGCGGGGGAGTGCGCGCTACTGGACAGCAGCGCGCGAAGGGGAAGCGCAGATTACTTTTTCTTCTTGGCGGCAGCCGGTGCCGGGCAATCCGCTTCCACGAATTTCACCGATGCCACAGGACGGTTAGTCTTGTTTTCAGTGATTTCGTAGCGCATCACTGCGCCCTTGGCCATCAGCTCGCGATAACCTTTGTTCAGGCACACGCTCTGCCCCAGTTGGAAGTACACAGCCTTGGGGTTGGCGCGCATCTGTTCGGCACGGTCGGGCAAGACGCTCAGGTGATCGATTAACTGCATGCCTTCAACGGTGTAGGCGACTTCCAGGGTTTTATCGTCGATTTCCCGGGGCAGGTCTTTGTTGCTTTCAGCCGCGACGCTTTGCAGCTTCCTGTTCATTTGGGCCTCCAGCAGCGAGGCCGCCTGGGCGCCCACAGGCAATACCAACGCAAGTGCGATGGATGGGGCGGCAAGACGCAGCATGGAACGCAGCATGAAACTCTCCTGATTCGGTTACTGGTGCATAGACCAGCCACTGCGCTGTGCGTTCAGTGGCGCGCAATTATAGGTGACCCCTTGCCACTACAGCCAGGCGTATCGCTGTTAAACTGCGGCCACTTCAGCCTTCCACGAGTTTTCTCCGTGTCGATCTACCCCTCTGTACGGCGCATCCGATGAGCCACGCCGTCTCCCGCCTGCGTACCCAGCGCCTGGCACGCGCGATCAAACCCTTCGTCAATCGAGGCTCCCGTGCCGAGCGTTGTCCCGGCTGCCGGGTCATCCCCGAGTATTGTCTGTGTGCCTGGCGTCCCCGTGTCGCGGCCCAGTCGGCCATGTGCCTGCTGATGCACGATGTCGAACCGATGAAGCCCAGCAACACCGGCTGGCTGATCGCCGACGTGATCGACGACACCAGCGCATTCGCCTGGTCGCGCACTGAAGTCGATCGGGATTTGCTCACCCTGCTCGCTGACCCGCAGTGGCAGCCCTACATCGTGTTTCCCGGCGAGTTCGTGGCGCCCGAGCGTGTCGTCAGTACCGTGACGGTGGCAAAAGGCAAGCGCCCGCTGTTCATCCTGCTGGACGGCACCTGGAGCGAAGCACGCAAAATGTTCCGCAAGAGTCCGTATCTGGAACATCTGCCGGTATTGAGCCTGGCACCTGAGCAACTCTCGCGCTACAAACTGCGCCGCTCCAAGCGCGATGACCATTTCTGCACCGCCGAAGTCGCGGCCCTGTGCCTGGAGCTGGCCGAGGACGCCGCTGCAAGCGAAGTGCTGGATGCCTACCTGGATGTATTCAGCACCCACTACCTGGCTGCCAAGTTCCAGTTACCGCTGGACCCGACCGACAGGGTCCATACTCGTCTTGCGCCCTATATACCCGAGCTATAGCCAGACGACGTTTGCATGATGGCACCGTAAACCCGCCCCTCGCTAAAATGCCCATGGGCGTAGTGCTTGACCCTCCAGGCTGCGCTGGGCATGCTGGGCGCCGATTGGGGCGTAACCGTGAATTTTCGACGTCGTTTCAGGTGCTTTTGACGTTGAACCTGCCCTGTGGCGATGGCTGCCTGGCCGTTGCCTTGTGTACTGGCGAACCCTGAACCCATCAGGGCTGCCATAAAAAACAGGATCATTTAATTAATGGCCACATACGAAATCCTGATAGCCGATGACCATCCGCTGTTTCGCAGTGCATTGCACCAGGCCGTGACGCTGGGCCTTGGCCCGGATGTGCGCCTGGTTGAAGTGGCCAGCATTGCCGAGCTGGAAGCCCGCCTTACCGAAAAGTCCGACTGGGATCTGGTGCTGCTCGACCTCAACATGCCCGGCGCCTACGGCTTCTCAGGCCTGGTGCTGCTGCGCGGGCAATACCCGCAGATTCCCGTGGTGATGGTTTCGGCCCAGGAAGACGCTGACGTGGTGGTGCGCTCCAAGGAGTTTGGCGCCAGCGGTTTTATCCCCAAGTCCAGCGCCATGGAAGATATCCAGAACGCCGTGCGTAAGGTGCTCGACGGTGATGTGTCCTGGCCGCCGCAAGCGTTTGAAGAAATCAACGTGTCCGATGAAGCCAAAGCCGCCCGCGATGGCCTGGCCAGCCTGACGCCGCAGCAGTTTCGAGTGTTGACGATGGTCTGCGAAGGGTTGCTGAACAAGCAGATCGCCTATGAGTTGAGCGTGTCGGAAGCGACCATCAAGGCTCACGTCACAGCGATCTTTCGCAAACTCGGGGTGCGCACGCGGACCCAGGCGGCGCTGCTCTTGCAACAACTTGAGTCAATTTCGCAGCATTAAGTTGTTACCGATTCACGCTTTTTTGACTTTGCGTGATCTAGTTTCCCCACTTCTTTGGTTCAGTTGCCTACGTCTATGTCGCCTTTCAAGGGTCAAACCGGTCTCAAACGTATCTTTAATGCAGGGGGTTATTCCCTGGATGGCCTGCGCGCGGCTTTCACCGGTGAGGCGGCGTTCCGCCAACTGGTGCTGCTGAACGTCATCCTGATCCCTCTGAGCTTTTTCCTGCACGTCAGCCGTGTCGAACGGGCGCTGTTGATTGCGGTGTGCCTGTTGGCCTTGATCGTTGAATTGCTCAATTCGGCGGTAGAAGCGGCCATCGACCGTATCTCCCTCGACCGCCACCCCCTGTCGAAAAATGCCAAGGACATGGGCAGCGCCGCGCAATTCGTGGCACTGACCATGATTACTCTGGTGTGGGTGGTGATCCTGATCTAACGATCAGGCAATGCTCGGCAGCACGATCTCGTCGCTGCGCTGAACCCCGGCGGTAAAAGCACGGCACAGCTCCAGGAACTCGCGCATCGCCGAGGTCTGGTATTTCTGCTTGTGCCAGATGAAATAGAACTGTCGCGCCAGGTCCAGGTCCGGGGTTTCCACCGGTACCAGGCTGCCGCGGCGGAACGCATCGCGCAGTGCCAGGCGAGAGATGCAGCCAATTCCCAAACCCGACTCCACCGCCCGTTTGATCGCCTCGGTGTGCTCCAGCTCCAGGCGGATATTCAGCGAGCTGCGGTGATGGCGCATGGCCTGGTCAAAGGTTAGGCGCGTACCCGAGCCTTGTTCCCGCAGGATCCATGCCTCATGGGTCAACTCTTCCAGGGTGGCCACGCCGCGCTTGGCCAGGGGGTGCTGAGGCGCACAGAACACTACCAATTCATCCTCTACCCAGGTTTGCACCTCGATATCCGGGTGGCTGCAGTCGCCTTCGATTAGACCCAGGTCAATTTCATAGTGCGCAACCTGGTGCACGATATTGGCAGTGTTCTGCACATGCAGCTTCACCTGGCTTTCCGGGTGCTGCTGCATGAAGCTGCCGATCAGCAGGGTGGCCAGGTAATTACCAATGGTCAGGGTAGCGCCGACCGCCAGGGAGCCGAAGCCGGACTTACCGTTGAGCAGGTCTTCGATCTCCTTGGCCTGGTCCAGCAGCGCCACCGCTTGAGGCAACAGCTGATGGCCCAAGGCGTTGAGACTCAGGCGTTTACCGGCGCGGTCGAATAATTGGCAGCTGGATTGGCGCTCCAGCTCGGTAATCGAGGTGCTGGCGGCGGATTGAGATAAGGCCAGAAGGCCAGCAGCGCGAGAGACGCTTTCCTGCTGGGCGACGGCGACGAAGACTTGCAGTTGACGGAGAGTAAATCGCATATCGATATAACCGATAACCCTTATCTTAATAATCCAGTTAACAGATATTGTCGCCGCCATTAGAATGCTGTGCAATTGCGCATCTACACCTTTGGCGCAGACCCATTTCCAGGAGTCCCCCGTACATGAGCAACATGAACCACGAGCGTGTCCTCAGTGTTCATCACTGGAACGACACTCTGTTCAGCTTCAAGTGCACCCGCGATCCGGGCCTGCGCTTCGAGAACGGTCAGTTCGTGATGATCGGCCTGCAACAGCCCAACGGCCGCCCGCTCATGCGCGCTTACTCCATTGCCAGCCCGAACTGGGAAGAGCATCTGGAGTTCTTCAGCATCAAGGTGCCGGATGGCCCGCTGACTTCCCAATTGCAGCACTTGAAGGAAGGCGACGAGATCATCATCAGCAAAAAACCGACAGGCACCCTGGTGCTTGACGATTTGAAGCCGGGCAAACACCTGTACCTGCTCAGCACCGGTACTGGCCTTGCTCCATTCATGAGCGTGATCCAGGACCCGGAAACCTACGAGCGTTTCGAAAAAGTGATCCTGTGCCACGGCGTGCGTTACGTCAACGAAGTCGCTTACCGCGAATTCATCACCGAGCACCTGCCGCAGAACGAGTTCTTCGGCGAGGCCCTGCGTGACAAGTTGATCTACTACCCGACCGTGACCCGCGAGCCATTCGAAAACGAAGGCCGCCTGACCGACCTGATGCGCAGCGGCAAGCTGTTCAGCGACATCGGCCTGCCACCGATCAACCCCGAGGACGACCGCGCCATGCTGTGCGGCAGCCCAAGCATGTTGGACGAGACCAGCGAAGTGCTGAACAGCTTCGGCCTGAAGGTTTCGCCACGCATGCGTGAGCCGGGTGATTACTTGATCGAGCGCGCGTTCGTCGAGAAATAACTGCGGTAAAAAATGTGGGCTTGCTCCCGATGGCGGTGGGTCAGTCGATATACAAGTTGACTGATCCACCGCCATCGGGAGCAAGCCCCCTCCCACATTGGGTTTCCGGTTTATCCCGCCGGAACCACTTCCAGCACACAAATCATCCCAGCCTCAGGATAGTGCCAGCGCACATCCACATCCCAGAACTGCGCCCCGTATTCGCGCTCCGGCCCTGGCGTCTGGTACGCCGGCCGTGGATCCTGTGCCAGGCACTGATCGATCAACTCCACCAATGGCTCCCCAAGGCGCTGGGCGTGGCCTTGTGCCTGCTGCAGCGCCGTCTTCAGCCACTGCACGGCAATCAGCTGCGGCGCACCGCTGGCGATGTTGTTGGTGGCCGTGTCGATGATGTCGGCGTAGGGCACATACGGCTTGATATCCAATACCGGTGTGCCATCGAGCAAATCGATCCCGGAAATCCACAGCCGCCCCGGCTCGACCTTGTCCAGCCTGACCACTGACTGGCCAATCCCGTTTGGCCGATGAGTCGCGCGGGTCGCAAACACGCCCATGGACGTGTTGCCGCCCAGGCGGGGCGGGCGTACTTTCAGGCGGGGCTTGTCTTCCAGGGCCTGGTGGAAAAGAAACAACAGCCACACGTGGCTGACCTGCTCCAGGCCCTGTACCGCTTCACCCTGGTCGAACGGCGCCACCAACTCCAGCACGCCCCGCGCGGCAGGCGCCAGTTGCGGTTGGCGCGGGATGGCGAACTTCTCCTTGAAGCAGGAGCGTACGAAGCCGACGGGCGAGACCTGGTAACTCATGGCTTACGCGCGAACCCGCAGCGTCAGGCCCTTGAGGAAGTTGCGCAGCAACTGGTCGCCACAGGTGCGGTAGTTGGTGTGGCCGAACTTGCGGAACAGCGCGCTCAGCTCAGGTTTGGACACCGGGAATTCGGCAGCCTTGAGGATGGCGTGCATGTCGTCTTCCTTCAGCTCGAAGGCCACGCGCAGCTTCTTGAGGATGATGTTGTTGGTCACCGGCGTTTCGATCGGCTGCGGCGGACGGCTTTCGTCCTTGCCGCGCTTGAAAATCACCAAGCCATCGAGGAAGTGGGCCATGACGTCATCCGGGCAGAACACAAAGCCCTCTTCCTCGTCTTTCTTGAGGTAAGTCAGCAGGTCTTCCTTGGTCACGTCCATGCCGCCGAGCTTGATGAGCTCGACCATCTTGTTGTCGCTGATGTCGAGCATGTAGCGCACGCTGCGCAGTACGTCATTGTGAATCATGGTGGGCAATCCTGGTTTTCAACGGTGGGCGCCGCCGGGTGGGGCGGTGCCTGGAAAGGGGAGGCGGCTTAGAACTTCTCTTTGCCGGACAGGTAACGCCATTGGCCAACTGGCACTTTGCCGATGGACACGCCGCCGATGCGAATGCGGCGGATGGCGATGACCTTCAGGCCAATGGCTTCGCAGAACAGGGCGATTACGCCCGGTTGCGGGTTTTTCATCGCAAAGCGCAGGCGATTTTCGTTCTGCCAGCTGGCTTTTACGGCTGGCAGCTCTTTGCCTTTGTAGGTCAGGCCGTGGTTCAGGCGGTTGAGGCCGTGGGCAACCATGTCGCCTTCAACCTCTACCACGTATTCCTGCTCGATCTTGGCGGCATCGGCGGTCAACTTGCGCAGAATCTTCCAGTCCTGGGTAAACACCAACAGGCCGCTGGCCTTGGCTTGCAGGTCGGCGCTGGCGGTCAGGCGCAGGAAATGGCCCTTGAGCGGACGCTTGCTGAAGCGGTGTTCTTCGGACAGGGTTTCGGCGCTGATCGAGGCCATTGCCGTCTCGGCATCGACACCAACCGGGGCATGGAACAGGATGGTCACCGGCTCTGGCGCGGTGGCCTTGGCCTCTGGGTCCAGTTCGACCTTCTGGGTGGTGATCTTGAATTGCGGTTCGTCGATCACTTCACCGTCCACCGAGACCCAGCCGCCTTCGATAAACAGCTCAGCCTCCCGACGGGAGCAACCGACCAGTTCGATAAGGCGTTTGGAGAGGCGTATGGGGTCAGTCATGACAAGGGCCGTAACAAAAGGGGGCGGCTATTGTACCTGTGTGGGCGCGGTTAATCCCGACCCCATTTCATTTAGCCCTGGCGGGCCTTTTGTTGTGGCTGGCGCAAGCGCAGGTGCAGCAGTGGATAAGGCTGCCCCAGGCCGTCATGCTCGGTGCGTCCGACCACTTCGAAACCCTGCTTGAAATAGAATCCCAGCGCTTGGGGATTCTGCTCGTTAACGTCCAGCTCGTCGGCATTCATGCAGTCGATCGCATAACGCAGCAACTGCCGGCCGAGGCCCTGGCCCCGGTATGCCGGGTGGATAAACAGCATTTCCACCTTGCCGCACGCCACCCCGGCGAACCCGCTGATACGTTGGCGTGCGTCTTTGGTGCAGATCAGCATCACCGAATCCAGGTAGCGGGTCAGCAGCAGATTTTTCAGTCGCACGATATAACTGTCCGGCAAAAAATCATGGGTGGCCCGCACCGAGGCCTCCCAGATGCGCGCCAACTCTACGTAGTCGCTGGTTTTAGGTGTGTGGATAACCGAATGCTGGCGCATGCCTGCTGCCCCTTGCCATGATTGGCGTTGATGGGCAAAACGATAGACCTAAAAAAGCCCCGCATCTTGTCCAGAGGCAGGGCTTTTCAAGTTTTTTCGATCAGTCGCGCTTTTCAGCCCACAGATCGTATTCATCAGCGTCGGTCACGGTGCACCAGACCTTGTCACCTGGCTTCAGGCCGCTGGCATCGTCGATAAACACGTTACCGTCGATTTCCGGTGCATCGAAGAAGCAACGGCCGACTGCGCCTTGCTCGTCGACTTCGTCGATCAGTACTTCGATTTCCTTGCCGATACGCAGTTGCAGGCGCGCCGAGCTGATCGCCTGCTGGTGCGCCATGAAGCGCTCCCAACGGTCCTGCTTGACGTCATCCGGGACCACGGCCAGGTCGAGCAGGTTGGCCGGGGCACCTTCCACGGGCGAGTACTGGAAGCAACCCACGCGGTCCAGTTGCGCTTCGGTCAGCCAGTCCAGCAGGTACTGGAAGTCTTCTTCGGTTTCGCCGGGGAAGCCGACGATGAAGGTCGAGCGGATGATCAGCTCGGGGCAGATCTCGCGCCAGTTCTTGATACGCGCCAGGGTCTTGTCTTCGAAGGCTGGGCGTTTCATGGCCTTGAGCACTTTCGGGCTGGCGTGCTGGAACGGGATGTCCAGGTACGGCAGGATCTTGCCGGCAGCCATCAACGGGATCAGCTCGTCCACATGCGGGTACGGGTAGACGTAGTGCAGGCGCACCCACACGCCCAGGCTGCTGAGGGCTTCGCAGAGTTCGGTCATGCGGGTTTTCACCGGCGCGCCGTTCCAGAAGCCAGTGCGGTATTTCACGTCGACGCCGTAGGCGCTGGTGTCCTGGGAGATCACCAGCAGCTCTTTGACGCCGGATTTGACCAGGCGCTGGGCCTCGTCGAGCACGTCACCCACCGGACGGCTGACTAGCTTGCCGCGCATCGACGGGATGATGCAGAAGCTGCAGCTGTGGTTGCAGCCTTCGGAGATCTTCAGGTACGCATAGTGACGCGGGGTCAGCTTGATGCCTTGCGGCGGTACCAGGTCGATCAGCGGGTTGTGATCCTGGCGCGGCGGCACCACCTGGTGCACGGCATTGACCACCTGCTCGTACTGCTGCGGGCCGGTCACGGCCAGTACGCTTGGGTGCACGTTGCGGATATTGCCTTCTTCCACCCCCATGCAGCCGGTCACGATGACCTTGCCGTTTTCCTTGATGGCTTCGCCGATCACTTCCAAGGACTCTGCCTTGGCCGAGTCGATGAAGCCGCAGGTGTTGACCACCACCACATCAGCGTCCTGGTAAGTGGACACAACGTCATAGCCTTCCATACGCAGTTGCGTGAGGATGCGCTCGGAATCGACGAGCGCCTTCGGGCAACCCAGGGAAACAAAGCCAACCTTGGGGTTGGCTTTTGCGATGGTGGTGGACATGTCTAACCTCGGTATTGAATGACGCCGCCAGTCGGGCACGACAGGGCTGCGGACGGGCGCTTGCTGCGCCTCTGATCAAAAAGTGCGCAATTCTAGCGACGGGCAACGCACTTGACCAGCTTTATGCAGGGAAATGCGACGAGTGCTGCGCTATGCTTCGCGCCGTTGCGCACGGGTAAAACCCTTGGGTCAATAAAACGTCTGTTACGAGAAGTAAAACAGCGCATGCTAGGGTCTGCTTAGGCGCGTTGTTTATAAGAGACCTCAGGTCAAAGGGCAGGAGTGGTTGATGGGTCAGGCAAGTAGTCAGGCAGCAGGTGCCGAGCAATCCAACACAAAGCCGATTGGCATGTTGGTGGCAGCAGTCGGGGTGGTTTACGGCGATATCGGCACCAGTCCGCTCTATACCCTTAAAGAAGTGTTCACCGGCGGTTATGGGGTCCAGGTCAACCATGACGGCGTGTTGGGGATTTTGGCGCTGATCTTCTGGTCGCTGATCTGGGTCGTATCGATCAAATACATGCTGTTCGTGCTGCGCGCCGACAACCAGGGCGAGGGCGGCATTATGGCGTTGACTGCCTTGGCGCGACGGGCGGCAGGCGAGCGCAAGAAGCTGCGCAGTTTCCTGGTGGTCTGCGGCCTGTGTGGCGCGGCGCTGTTTTATGGCGACAGCATGATCACCCCGGCAATTTCCGTATTGTCGGCGGTAGAAGGCCTGGAGCTGGCGTTCGACGGTCTGGAGAAGTGGGTCGTGCCGATTGCACTGGTGGTGCTGGTGGCGCTGTTCCTGATCCAAAAACACGGCACTGACCGCATCGGCAAGCTCTTCGGACCGGTGATGGTGACGTGGTTCCTGGTGCTGGGTGGTCTGGGCATCTATGGCATCGTCCAGCATCCTGAAGTGCTCAAGGCGTTGAACCCGATGTGGGCCGTGCGTTTCTTCGAGGCTCACCCAGGCATCGGTGTGGCCATCCTGGGTGCAGTGGTGCTGGCGTTGACCGGTGCCGAAGCGCTGTACGCCGACATGGGCCACTTCGGTCGCAAGCCGATTGCCCGCGCCTGGTTCATCCTGGTGTTGCCGGCGCTGGTGCTCAACTATTTCGGCCAGGGCGCCATGCTGCTGGGCGATCCAGAAGCCGCACGCAACCCTTTCTACCTGCTGGCGCCGAGTTGGGCGCTGATCCCGTTGGTGGTGTTGTCGACCCTGGCCACGGTGATTGCGTCCCAGGCGGTGATTTCCGGCGCGTTCTCATTGACGCGCCAGGCAATCCAGCTGGGTTACATCCCGCGCATGCATATCCAGCACACCTCCAGCGCCGAGCAGGGCCAGATCTACATCGGCGCGGTGAACTGGTCGCTGATGGTCGGCGTGATCCTGCTGGTGCTGGGCTTCGAGTCCTCCAACGCACTGGCCTCGGCCTACGGCGTGGCTGTGACCGGCACCATGCTGATGACCACCATCCTGGTCTCGGCGGTGATGTTGCTGCTGTGGAAATGGCCACCCATTCTGGCAGTGCCGGTACTGGTCTGCTGCCTGCTGGTGGACGGGCTGTACTTCGCCGCCAACGTGCCGAAGATCATCCAGGGCGGTGCTTTCCCGGTATTGGCGGGGATTGTGCTGTTCGTGCTGATGACCACCTGGAAGCGCGGCAAGCAATTGCTCGTTGATCGCCTTGACGAAGGTGGCCTGCCGCTGCCGATCTTTATCAGCAGTATTCGCATGCAGCCGCCGCATCGCGTGCAGGGCACGGCAGTGTTCCTCACCGCCCGCCCGGACGCCGTGCCCCATGCGCTGTTGCACAACCTGTTGCATAACCAGGTGCTGCATGCGCAAGTGGTGCTGCTGACGGTGGTCTACGAAGACATTCCGCGCGTACCCGCCGCACGACGTTTTGAGGTGGATGCCTATGGCGAAGGCTTCTTCCGGGTGATCCTGCACTTTGGCTTCACTGATGAGCCGGACGTGCCCGAAGCGCTGAAACTGTGCCATTTGGACGACCTGGACTTCAGTCCGATGCGGACCACGTATTTCCTCAGCCGTGAAACGGTGATCGCCTCGCGCATCAAGGGCATGGCCCGTTGGCGCGAAGCCTTGTTCGCCTTCATGCTCAAGAACGCCAACGGCAACCTGCGGTTTTTCAAGCTCCCGGTCAACCGGGTGATCGAGCTGGGCACCCAGGTCGAGATGTAGCGTGTGCTTCACGGGAGCCGGCAATCGGCTCCCGCTTTGCTTCTGAACCCTGTGCAATCCACTGTTGTCGACTAGGCTCTACGCACGGTTGTGTAGGCGCGGGCTTGCCCGCGAAAAACGTCAACGGTAACGCGTCAATCCTTGATAAACGCGGTGCCTATGAGGCTTTCGCGAGCAAGCTCGCTCCTACAGAAGTGCCCAAAAAGCCCAGAAGAGGTGCGCCATGAGTCAGCTGCTCGAACCCTATACCCTGCGCCAATTGACCCTGCTCAACCGCATTGCGGTGTCGCCGATGTGCCAATACTCAAGCGTCGATGGCCTGGCCAATGACTGGCACCTGGTCCACCTCGGCAGCCGCGCGGTTGGCGGCGCCGGGCTGATATTCACCGAAGCCACCGCTGTGACTGCCGATGGCCGCATCACTGCCCAAGACCTGGGCCTGTGGCAGGACGAACAGATCGAACCCCTGCAACGCATCACGCGTTTTATCGCCGCCCAGGGCGCGGTGGCTGGCATCCAGCTGGCTCACGCCGGGCGCAAGGCCAGCACCCACCGGCCGTGGATCGGTAAGCATGGCAGCGTCAAACCGGAAGATGGCGGCTGGGTGCCGGTGGGGCCATCGCCGATTGCCTTTGACCCGCAGCACACGCCACCCAAGCCATTGGATGAAGCGCAGATCCAGCAGGTGATTGCCGACTTTGTCGCGGCGGCCAAGCGCGCCCTGACCGCCGGGTTTGAAGTGGTGGAAATCCATGCTGCCCATGGTTACTTGTTGCATCAGTTCCTGTCGCCCATCAGCAACCAGCGCCAGGACCAGTACGGCGGCTCGTTTGAAAATCGTATCCGCCTGGTGTTGCAAGTGACCGAAGCGGTGCGCGACGTCTGGCCCCAGGATTTGCCGCTGTTCGTGCGGGTCTCGGCCACCGACTGGGTGGAAGACGGCTGGAACCCCGATGAAACCGTGGAACTGGCGCGCCGCCTCAAAGACCTTGGCGTGGACCTGATCGACGTATCCTCCGGTGGCACTGCCGCCAACGCTGAAATCCCCACCGGCCCCGGCTACCAGACGCGCTTTGCCGAGCGTGTGCGCAAAGAGTCCGGTATTGCCACCGGCACCGTTGGCATGATCACCGAACCGGCCCAGGCTGAGCACATCCTGCGCACCTGCCAGGCCGATATCATCTTCCTGGCCCGTGAATTACTGCGTGATCCCTACTGGCCGTTGCACGCCGATGATGATCTGGGCGGGCGCAAGGCCATCTGGCCAGCTCAGTACCAGAGGGCGACCCATCGGGACCAGCCGATTCATGAGTCTGACCTGAGGGATTGATCCCCTATCTGCCCCATCGAAACCCACCCTCAAGCGGTGGGTTTTTTCTGCCTGCTGCTGTGGGAAGACGTTGTAGGTATTTGTTACCGAAGTAATTTTTTAAGTGAATACTCTAAAAAAATCCCACACGTAACGAGATTCTTTCTACGCTTAGGGTAGGACTGATTTCTGGCCCAGGGAGTCAGTCTGTTTGTCCGCGCAGGCATTGCGCTTGACGGGAAAAGGTTTGTGGGCGCCGGGAGTATTTGATCGATATCAGGAGAAACAGTCCATGGCCAAGTCCTATGGTGTAGCGGGTGTGGTGGCGTCTTTTTTGACCCGCAGGATGTCCTTGCGTGGCAGCAGGTTGAGTTCAGACGAAGCCGAATTACTGGCGCAGTATCGCGCCCTGACCGAAAGCGATCAGGTGGCGATGCGGTATCTGATTGGGGCGATGAAGAGTGTGTCGCGCTTCTGACGTCGTGTTGAGCAAGGTGGGAGGGCGCCCGTCGAATGGTCGCCCTCCCTCCCACATTGTCAGGTGTACTTGCGCTGCTCCGGCGCAGGCGGGAAGTACTGGTACAGCCAGGTTTCACTCAAGGTGCGGTCCTGGGTGCGGATAAACAGGCGCAGTTCCACCGGCTCCACGCTGTCGCTGGTGGGGTACCAGTCGAACAGAATGCGGTAGCCCTTGATGTTGTCGAGCACCAGCACGCTGAAATCCTTCACTTCACCGTGTGAGCAGGTCACCACCGGTTCGATCCCGGTGCCTGGAGGCAAGCGATCCAGGCCGCCGCCCTTGAAGTCCACGGCAAACCGGCGCGCCCAGACCGTCGGGTAGTGCTCGCCCGGAGCCCAACCTTCGGTAAAGCCGCCCATGCCGGAACGGGTTGCGTCGACTTGCGCCAGCGGTGTGCTCACCGGAGGCAGTGCGCTCCAGTACAGCTTGTAGCCATAGTTGAGTGAATCGCCGGCCGCCACGGGTTTTTTCGGGGTCCAGAAGGCCACGATGTTATCCAGGGTCTCGCCGGTGGTGGGGATTTCCAACAGGTCGATCGAGCCTTCGCCCCAGGCGGTGGTGGGTTCGACCCACAGGCTTGGGCGCTTGCTGTACCAGTCCACGGTGTCCTGGTAGCTGGCGAATTCGTGGTCGGTCTGCACCAGGCCGAAACCTTTCGGGTCGGTGTCGGCGAACGCGTTGAATTGCAGCTTGGCCGGGTTATTCAACGGGCGGCAGATCCACTCGCCATTGCCACGCCACATCGCCAGGCGGTCCGAATCGTGGATTTGCGGGTGGATGGTGTCGCACATGCGGCGCTCATGGGTGCCGCAACTGAACATGCTGGTCATGGCGGCGATGCCCAACTGTTCGATGGCGGTACGTGCGTTGATGTGGGCGTCGATGGCCATCACCACCTGGTTGGCCTGGCAGTCGATATCGAAGCGATAGGCACCGGTGGCGCTCGGCGAGTCGAGCAGGGCGTAGACCACAAAGCGAGTGGCGTTCTTGTCCGGGGTCTCGAACCAGAACTGCGTGAAATCGGGGAACTCCTCGCGTTTTTTCGCGTAGGTATCAATCGCCAGGCCGCGTGCGGAAAGGCCGTACTGGCCGGTGGAATCCACCGCGCGGAAATAGCTGGCGCCGAGAAACGACAGCACGTCATGGCGATCCAGTTCCGGTGCCTTGAACAGCTTGAAGCCGGAGAACCCCAGGTCGCCGGTCAGCTGTTTGGTGTCGACGGTGGTTTTTTCATAGTTGAACAGCGAAGGGCGGAAATGCACTTCGCGGGCTTCACGGGTCTTCGGGTCGACGCTGTGCATGCGCACCGGCGTCTTGAAACCCATGCCGACGTGGAAGAACTGCACGTCGAGTTGGCCGTTCAATTCCTTCCACAGCGAATGGTTGCCGTCGTAGCCGATGGCGTTGAAATTCTGCGGAGTCATGGTCGCCAGTGTGGGCGGCAGCACCTGCTTGGTGTCTTTATACGCGGTGCCGGCGAGCTGTTTAGCTTGGGCCTTGAGCGTTTCAAAATCGAACGCCACGGCCTTGCCATCGGCGGCTCGGTTCCCGGCCCAGGCTTGTGCAGCGAGCAGACCGCTGGCCGATAAACCGGTGTAGGCCGCAATGGCCATGGAGGCTTTGAGCAAATTCCTGCGGTGCATAGAGACAACCTGTCGTGAGCAAATCCCGCGCCGTTCCTGGCACGTGCTGGATCAGAAATTACGGTTCGGACATGCCTTCGGCCAAACGCAACGGACATTAAACAGACGCCGGATAGCTTAAGCGGTTCGATGGTGTAGGAAAATTGATTGATGGCGGTGTGATGGCGTTGCATGTGAAACAAGACATTTCCGGTGCTGTGAGTGAACACATTACCCACGAATTATGAAGATCCAGATGTGGGAAGGGGGATGGCGACTATAGATTTGTTCGAGCGTATATCGATTTAAGCGAAGGGCCGCGGCGTTACATCTGGAAGCACTCTAGCTCGCGGCTTTTTGGCACTTAGTTTTACGCTGGGGGCCTATTGGTCCTATGAACCCTAGTGTCTGGAGGCTACGAATGAATACCCGTGGATTGCTCGATCAGTTGCTCAAGTCCGGCCAGGACATGTTGCAGAACAAAACCGGCGGCCAGCGCAAGCAGGACGATAAAGGCGCACTCGGTGGGCTGCTAGGCGGCGGCGGGCTTGGCAGCCTGCTCGGCGGCGCTGGCGGCGGAGCCCTGGCGGCGGGCGCCATGGGCCTGTTGCTGGGCAACAAGAAGGCGCGCAACTTTGGCGGCAAGGCCCTGACCTACGGGGGGCTGGCCGCGTTGGGCGTGATTGCCTACAAAGCTTATGGCAACTGGCAAGCCAACCAGGCCAACGCACCTCAAGGCGAGCCGCAAACCATCGACCGGCTGCCACCGGCCCAGGTCGAGCAGCACAGCCAGGCCATCCTCAAGGCCCTGGTCGCTGCAGCCAAGGCTGACGGCCACGTCGACGAGCGTGAGCGCACACTGATTGAAGGTGAATTCACCAAGCTGGACAACGACCGCGAACTGCAAAGCTGGCTGCACGCCGAGCTGAACAAACCGCTGGACCCGGCCGACGTCGCCCGCGCCGCAGGCACCCCGGAAATGGCCGCCGAGATGTACATCGCCAGTGTGATGCTGGTGGATGAGGAAAATTTTATGGAGAAGGCGTACCTGGACGAATTGGCCCGTCAACTGAAACTCGAACCCGGCTTGAAGCTGGAGCTGGAAAAGCAGGTGCGGCTTAACCAATAACCATCGAGTCCGGGCAAATCCAACCTGTGGGAGGGGGCTTGCTCCCGATAGCGGTGGTCCAGTTCGAATCTCTGCAACGGACCCATGGCAATCGGCAGCAAGCCCCTTCCCACAGGTGTTTTTGCAATGTGTGTGCGCCACATCGAAACCCATTGATTAATGGGGGCTTCTGCTCAGCTATACTCCCCTCCATTTGAATGGCCCTTCGAGGAAATACTGTGAAGAACTGGACCTTGCGCCAACGGATTTTGGCGAGTTTTGCGGTCATTATCGCGATCATGCTGCTGATGGTCGTGGTGTCCTACTCACGGTTGATGAAGATCGAAGCCAGTCAGGAATCGGTCCGTGACGATGCGGTGCCGGGGGTTTATCTCAGTTCGATGATTCGCAGCGCGTGGGTCGACAGTTATTTGCAGACCATCGATATCATTGGCCTGCGTGAAGATAAAACCCTGACCAATAGCGACAAGTCGGACTACAAGTCCTTCGAATCGCGCATTGAACAGCAGATGGCCAACTACGAAAAAACCGTTCATAGCCAGGCCGATCGCATGGAGTTCGATAACTTCAAGGCTGCTCATATCAATTACAACAAGGTCCTGGCCCAGGTGCTTGACCGCATCGAAGCCAATGACATGCCAGCGGCGCGCGAGCTGTTGGAGGAGCAATTGACGCCGATCTGGACCGAAGGGCGCATGAAGCTCAACGACATCATCACCGAAAACAAGGCCGTGTCGGATAACGCAACGGCGGCTATTGACGACGCCGTTGCCTCGGCCAAGGTCAGCATGTTCCTGTCGCTGGCCGTGGCGATTCTCGCCGCTGGTCTGTGCGGCCTGCTGCTGATGCGCGCGATCATGGCGCCGATGCAGCGCATCGTCGACATCCTCGGCACCATGCGTGACGGTGACCTGAGCAAACGCCTGAACCTGGCGCGCAAGGACGAATTCAACGCGGTGGAAACCGGCTTCAACGACATGATGACCGAGCTTACGGCCCTGGTGTCCCAGGCCCAGCGTTCTTCGGTGCAGGTCACCACCTCGGTCACCGAGATTGCCGCCACCTCCAAGCAACAACAGGCCACTGCCACCGAAACAGCGGCGACTACTACCGAGATCGGCGCCACTTCGCGGGAAATCGCTGCCACTTCCAAGGACCTGGTCCGCACCATGACCGAAGTATCCACCGCCGCCGATCAGGCCTCGGTGGCTGCTGGCTCCGGCCAGCAAGGCCTGGCGCGCATGGAAGAAACCATGCATTCGGTGATGGGTGCTGCCGACCTGGTAAACGCCAAGCTGGCGATCCTCAATGAGAAGGCCGGCAACATCAACCAGGTGGTTGTCACCATCGTCAAGGTCGCCGACCAGACCAACCTGCTGTCCCTGAATGCCGCCATCGAAGCCGAAAAGGCCGGTGAGTACGGTCGCGGTTTTGCCGTGGTCGCCACCGAAGTACGTCGCCTGGCGGACCAGACCGCCGTGGCTACCTACGATATCGAGCAGATGGTGCGCGAGATCCAGTCGGCGGTGTCGGCTGGCGTGATGGGCATGGACAAGTTCTCCGAAGAAGTGCGCCGAGGCATGTTCGAAGTGCAGCAAGTGGGCGAGCAACTCTCGCAGATCATCCATCAGGTACAGGCCTTGGCGCCGCGGGTGTTGATGGTCAACGAAGGCATGCAGGCCCAGGCCACCGGCGCCGAGCAGATCAACCACGCCCTGGTGCAACTGGGCGATGCCAGCAGCCAGACGGTGGAGTCCCTGCGTCAGGCCAGCTTTGCCATCGATGAACTGAGCCAAGTTGCGGTGGGTCTGCGCAGCGGCGTGTCGCGTTTCAAAGTCTGATGAGCGACCTCACGGCTAAACGCGGCGCCGTCCCGGCAGTGAAAAAAGCCTTGTTCCTGGTGTTTCATATCGGCAGTGAGCGCTTTGCCCTCAAGGCCACGGAAGTGGCCGAGGTGCTGCCACGCCTGCCGCTCAAGCCCATCGCCCACGCGCCATCGTGGGTGGCGGGTATCTTTGCCCATCGCGGGGCGCTGGTGCCGGTCATCGACTTGAGCGCGCTGACCTTCGGCGCAGCGGCCCAGGCGCGTACCAGCACGCGCCTGGTGCTGGTCAATTACCAGCCGCAACCCTGGGTCGAGGCGCGCCGGCTGGGGCTGATCCTGGAACAGGCCACTGACACCCTGCGTTGCGATCCGGCCGAATTTCAACCTTACGGCCTGGATAACCGCCAGGCGCCATACCTGGGGCCGGTGCGGGAGGATGCCCTCGGACTGATGCAGTGGATTGGCGTGAATGAGGTGCTCACCGATGATGTGCGCGCGCTGTTGTTTTCTGCCGAGTTGAGCCTATGAGCAACGATCCGCGCTTCTTTGCCTTCTTGAAAGAACGCATCGGCCTGGACGTCGCCTCGGTCGGCGAAGCCATCATCGAACGCGCCGTGCGCCAGCGCAGCCAGGCCGTGCAGGCGCAAACCCCAGGGGAGTACTGGCAGCACCTGCAAAGCTCCCATGACGAGCAACAAGCGCTGATAGAAGCGGTGATCGTCCCCGAGACCTGGTTTTTCCGTTACCCCGAATCCTTTGCGACCCTGGCCCGACTGGCGCTGGCACGCCTGGCCGAGATCAAGCAGATGCGCGCATTGCGCATCCTCAGCCTGCCGTGCTCCACCGGCGAGGAACCCTATTCGATTGCCATGGCCTTGCTCGATGCCGGGCTGGCGCCGCACCAGTTCAAGGTGCTGGGCCTGGATGTCAGCCCACTGTCGGTGGAGCGCGCCCAGCGTGGGGTGTATGGCAAGAACTCCTTTCGCGGCGGTGACATTGCCTTTCGCGACCGTCATTTCACTGAGTACGGCGACGGGTTCCATATCGCCGACCGCGTACGCGAACAGGTACGCCTGCAAGTCGGCAACCTGCTCGACCCGGCGCTGCTGGCGAACGAGGCGAGCTACGATTTCGTGTTTTGCCGCAACCTGCTGATCTACTTTGACCAGCCCACCCAGAAGCAAGTCTTCGATGTACTCAAGGGCCTGACCCATGTGGATGGCGTGCTGTTCATCGGCCCCGCCGAGGGCAGCTTGTTGGGGCGCCACGGCATGCGCTCGATTGGGGTGCCGCAGTCATTTGCCTTCAGCCGGCATGCCGAACCGGTGAAGCCTGAGCCGGTATTCGTGCCCATGCCGACGCCGCCGCGCCGCGCCGCGCCGATCCCGCTCAAGCCGCGACCGTTTAGCACGGCCAGCACCCAGGTCGTGCCAGTCGAGGCGCCGCCCTCCGATGCGGGCACCTTGCTCAGCCGCATTGCCACCCTGGCCAACGAAGGCAAAAGCGCCGAGGCCCGTGCCGCCTGCGAGCAGTATCTGAACAATCACCCGCCGGCGGCCCAAGTGTTCTACTGGCTGGGGCTGCTCAGCGACGTGGCCGGCAGCGCCCTGGAAGCCCAGGGGTATTATCGAAAAGCCTTGTACCTGGAACCCCAACACCCGCAGGCCTTGATGCACCTGGCCGCCTTGCTGGAGTCCCAGGGCGACAGTGCGGGGGCACGTCGATTGCAGGCGCGCGCCGCCCGTAGCGAGCGAGCAGACAGTGAGTCCAAACGATGAGTAACACCGAGGCGCTCGATACCGCAGGCCTGGACCTGACCCTGGCCGACACCCAAGCCATCGATGACTGCTGGAACCGTATCGGTATCCATGGCGACAAGTCGTGCCCGCTGCTGGTGGAGCATATCCACTGCCGCAACTGCTCGGTGTACTCGGCTGCCGCCACACGTCTGCTGGATCGCTATGCCTTGCAGCAGGACGACCGTCGCCCGGTGGCACCTGCCGAGGCCGACGAAGACATTGTCACCCGTTCGTTATTGATGTTCCGCCTCGGCGAAGAATGGCTGGGCATCGCCACCCGCTGCCTGGTGGAGGTGGCCCCGTTGCAACCGATTCACTCATTGCCACACCAGCGTTCCCGCGCCTTGCTCGGCGTGGCCAATGTGCGTGGTGCGCTGGTGGCGTGCCTGTCGTTGGCGGAGTTGCTCGGACTGGAAACAGCCAGTCCTGGCGTCAGCGGTGGGCGGATCATGCCGCGCATGCTGATCATCGCCGCGCAGGACGGCCCGGTGGTGGTGCCGGTAGACGAAGTGGACGGCATCCATGCCATCGATGAGCGCACCTTGAAGGCCGCATCGGCCTCGGGCACCCAGGCGAGTGCGCGCTACACCCAGGGTGTATTGCAGTGGAAAGGCCGTAGCCTGCGTTGGCTGGACGAGGCGCAGTTGTTGTCCGCCGTGACCCGGAGCCTCACATGACCCCCGACCAGATGCGCGACGCCTCGCTGCTGGAGCTGTTCAGCCTGGAAGCCGATGCACAGACCCAGGTGCTGAGCGCGGGCCTGCTGGCCTTGGAACGCAACCCGACCCAGGCTGACCAGTTGGAAGCCTGCATGCGTGCCGCGCACTCACTCAAGGGGGCGGCGCGAATCGTTGGAGTGGACGCCGGGGTCAGCGTGGCGCATGTCATGGAGGATTGCCTGGTCAGCGCTCAGGAAAGTCGCCTGTACCTGCAACCCGAACATATCGATGCCTTGCTGCAAGGCACCGACTTGCTGATGCGTATCGCCACCCCTGGCAACGACGTCGGCCCGGCGGATATCGACGCTTATGTGGCGTTGATGGAGCGCCTGCTGGATCCTTCGCTGCCCACCGCCAACCTCGCGCCACTGCCGGTGGCGTCCGAGCCGGTTGCGGCGCTGATGATCGAAGAGCTGCCACCAGAACCCGAGCCCGCACCGCCCGTCGCCAGCGACCCACCGCGCCAGGGCAAGCGCATGACCGAAGGGGGCGAGCGCGTGCTGCGGGTGACGGCCGAGCGCTTGAACAGCCTGCTGGACCTGTCGAGCAAATCCCTGGTGGAAACCCAGCGGCTCAAGCCTTACCTGGCCAGCATGCAGCGCCTCAAACGGATTCAAAGCCAGAGCATGCGGGCCCTGGATAGCCTGGATGGTCAGCTCAAGACCCTGGGTTTGAGCCTGGAAGCCGAGGAAGCGCTGGCCGATGCGCGGCGTATGCTGAGCGAGGCCCAGGCGCTGCTGGCGGAAAAAACCGCCGAGCTGGATGAGTTTGGCTGGCAGGCCGGGCAGCGCGCCCAGGTGCTCTACGACACCGCGCTGGCCTGTCGCATGCGTCCGTTTGCCGATGTGCTGGCCGGCCAGGTGCGCATGGTGCGCGACCTCGGCCGCAGCCTGGGCAAGCAAGTGCGCCTGGAGATCGAGGGCGAAAAGACCCAGGTCGACCGCGACGTGCTGGAAAAACTCGAGGCGCCCCTTACCCATCTATTACGCAATGCCGTCGACCACGGCATCGAAATGCCCGATCAACGCCTGCTGGCCGGCAAGCCTGCAGAAGGCTTGATCCGTCTGCGCGCCTCCCATCAGGCCGGTTTGCTGGTGCTGGAGCTGAGTGACGACGGCAATGGCGTCGACCTGGAGCGCCTGCGCGGCACCATCGTTGATCGGCATCTTTCAACCTTGGACACGGCCCTGAACCTGAGCGAAGAGGAACTGCTGACGTTCCTGTTCCTGCCGGGTTTCAGCCTGCGCGACACCGTCACCGAGGTGTCGGGGCGCGGTGTCGGGTTGGATGCGGTGCAGCATATGGTCCGTCAACTGCGCGGCGCGGTGGTGCTGGAGCAGTCGGCGGGGCAGGGCAGTCGTTTCCACCTGGAGGTGCCGCTGACCCTGTCGGTGGTGCGCAGCCTGGTGGTGGAGGTCGGCGAAGAAGCCTATGCGTTCCCGCTGGCGCATATCGAGCGCATGTGCGACCTGGCGCCCGACGACATTGTGCAGTTGGAAGGCCGCCAGCATTTCTGGCACGAAGGTCGGCATGTCGGCCTGGTTGCCGCCAGCCAACTGTTGCAGCGCCCGCCGGGGCAGAACAATGACGAAACCTTGAAGGTGGTGGTGATCCGCGAGCGCGATGCGATTTACGGCATCGCCGTGGAACGCTTTATCGGCGAGCGCACCCTGGTGGTGTTGCCGCTGGATGACCGCCTGGGCAAGGTCCAGGATATTTCCGCCGGCGCCTTGCTGGACGACGGCTCGGTGGTGTTGATCGTCGACGTCGAAGATATGCTGCGCTCGGTGGACAAGCTGCTCAACACCGGGCGCCTGGAACGCATCGCCCGGCGCAGCCAGCAGGCCACCGAGGCACCGCGCAAACGGGTACTGGTGGTGGACGACTCGCTCACCGTGCGTGAGTTGCAGCGCAAATTGCTGCTTAATCGCGGGTACGAAGTGGCCGTCGCGGTCGACGGTATGGACGGCTGGAACGCCTTGCGGTCCGAAGACTTCGACCTGCTTATCACTGACATTGATATGCCTCGTATGGACGGTATTGAATTGGTCACACTCTTGCGCCGTGACAGTCGCCTGCAATCGTTGCCGGTGATGGTGGTGTCGTACAAAGACCGTGAAGAGGACCGCCGTCGCGGGCTGGACGCTGGTGCCGATTATTACCTGGCCAAAGCCAGCTTCCACGATGACGCGCTGCTGGATGCCGTGGTGGAACTGATTGGAGGCCCGCGGGCATGAGGGTTGCGATCGTCAATGACATGCCCCTGGCCGTGGAGGCCCTGCGCCGCGCCTTGAGCTTCGAGCCCGCGCACCAGGTGGTGTGGGTGGCCGGCAATGGCCTGGAAGCGGTGCAGCGCTGCGCTGAACTGACCCCGGACCTGATCCTGATGGATTTGATCATGCCGGTGATGGACGGTGTGGAGGCGACGCGGCTGATCATGGCCGAGACGCCGTGCGCGATCCTGCTGGTGACCGTCGACCGCCAGGCCAATATGAGCCGGGTGTTCGAAGCCATGGGCCACGGCGCCCTGGACGTGGTGGACACGCCGGCACTCGGCGTGGGCAACCCCAAGGATGCGGCGGCACCGTTACTGCGCAAGATCCTCAACATCGGTTGGCTGATCGGCCAGCGCGGCAGCCGTGTGCGCGCCGAAACTGCGCCCGGACGTAACACCGGAAAGCGCCAGAGCCTGGTGGCTATCGGCTCATCGGCGGGTGGGCCGGCTGCCCTGGAAATCCTGCTCAAGGGTTTGCCCCGGGACTTTGCCGCGGCCATTGTGCTGGTGCAGCATGTGGACCAGGTCTTCGCCGCCGGTATGGCCGAGTGGCTGAGCAGTGCCTCCGGCCTTCCGGTGCGCCTGGCCCGCGAAGGCGAACCGCCGCAAAGCGGAGTGGTCCTGCTGGCCGGTACCAATCACCACATTCGTCTGCTGAAGAATGGCACGCTAGCCTATACCGCAGAGCCGGTGAACGAGATTTACCGGCCTTCGATCGATGTGTTCTTCGAAAGTGTGGCCAGCCATTGGTATGGCGATGCTGTCGGCGTACTGCTGACCGGCATGGGCCGTGACGGGGCCCAGGGGCTCAAGGTAATGCGTGAACAAGGTTATTTGACCATCGCCCAGGATCAGCAGAGCTCGGCGGTGTATGGCATGCCCAAAGCGGCGGCGGCGATTGATGCTGCTGTTGAAATTCGCCCACTGGATAGCATTGCGCCCCGATTGCTGGAGGTCTTTGCAAGATGATCATGACCTTCCGCGGTGCTGGCTTGCAGGTAGTAATTCAGGTGACTGCACATGAATGATTTACAGATCGACGACATCAAGACCGACGAAAACGCCGCCATGGTGTTGCTGGTCGACGACCAGGCCATGATCGGCGAAGCCGTACGGCGTGGCCTGGCCCATGAAGAAAACATCGACTTCCACTTCTGCGCCGACCCGCACCAGGCGATTGCCCAGGCCATCCGTATCAAGCCGACGGTGATCCTGCAGGATCTGGTGATGCCGGGCCTCGACGGCCTGACCCTGGTGCGCGAGTACCGCAACCACCCGGCCACCCAGAACATCCCGATCATCGTGCTTTCCACCAAGGAAGACCCGCTGATCAAGAGCGCGGCGTTCTCGGCGGGGGCTAACGATTACCTGGTCAAGCTGCCGGATAACATCGAACTGGTGGCGCGCATCCGCTATCACTCGCGCTCCTACATGACCCTGTTGCAGCGCGATGCCGCCTACCGTGCGCTGCGCGTCAGCCAGCAGCAGTTGCTGGACACCAACCTGGTGTTGCAACGGCTGATGAACTCCGATGGCCTGACCGGGCTGTCCAACCGCCGCCACTTCGACGAATACCTGGAGCTGGAATGGCGGCGCGCCATGCGCGACCAGACCCAGCTGTCGCTGCTGATGATCGACGTGGACTTCTTCAAGACCTACAACGACAGCTTTGGCCACGTCGAAGGCGATGAAGCCCTGCGCAAAGTCGCCACCACCATCCGCGAAGCCAGCAGTCGCCCCTCGGATCTGCCGGCGCGTTACGGTGGCGAAGAGTTCGCCCTGGTGCTGCCGAACACCTCGCCGGGCGGCGCACGGCTGGTGGCGGAAAAGCTGCGCATGGCGGTTGCTGCGCTGAAAATCCCGCATATCGCCCCGGTTGAAGGCTCCAGCCTGACCATCAGCATCGGCCTGTCGACCATGACGCCGGTGCAGGGGACCGATTGCCGCCAGTTGATCATGGCGGCGGACAAGGGCTTGTATACGGCCAAGCACAACGGGCGAAACCTCGTCGGCATCGAGTGACCTGAGGCCGCAACAGATCAAAATGTGGGAGGGGGCTTGCCCCCTCCCACATTTAACCCTGCGTAGTCTGCCTTTTCGCCAGGCGGGCTGCCGCTCCCCCCCGTTTGCCGTTATACTCGCCGGCTTTCAAAAGTTCGCCAACGAGTGCTGCCCGCCATGGAAATCAACCCGATCCTGAACACCATCAAGGACCTGTCCGAGCGCTCCGAAACTATTCGGGGGTATCTTTGACTACGATCAAAAGCATGAGCGTCTGACCGAAGTCAATCGCGAGCTTGAAGATCCGAGTGTCTGGAACAAACCTGAATACGCCCAGGAACTGGGCCGCGAGCGCTCTGCGCTGGCGCAGATCGTCGATACCCTCGACGAACTGAACACCGGCCTGGGCGATTGCCGCGACCTGCTCGACATGGCCGTCGAAGAAAATGACGAAGGCGCAGTGGGCGATGTTGTCGCCGAGCTGGCCCGTCTTGAGGAAAACCTCGCCAAGCTTGAATTCCGTCGCATGTTCAGCCACGAAATGGACCCGAACAACGCCTACCTGGACATCCAGGCCGGTTCCGGCGGCACCGAAGCCCAGGACTGGGCCAACATCCTGTTGCGCATGTACCTGCGCTGGGCCGACAAACGCGGTTTCGACGCCACCATCATGGAATTGTCGGCCGGTGAAGTCGCCGGCATCAAGGGCGCGACCGTGCACATCAAGGGCGAATACGCCTTTGGCTGGCTGCGTACCGAGATCGGCGTGCACCGCCTGGTGCGCAAGAGTCCGTTCGACTCCGGCAACCGTCGCCACACCTCGTTCTCCGCCGTTTTCGTCTCGCCTGAGATCGATGACAAGGTGGAAATCGAGATCAACCCGGCCGACCTGCGTATCGACACCTACCGCTCCTCCGGCGCCGGTGGCCAGCACGTAAACACCACCGACTCGGCCGTACGGATTACCCACGTACCGACCAACACCGTGGTCAGCTGCCAGAACGAGCGTTCCCAGCATGCCAACAAGGACACCGCCATGAAAATGCTGCGGGCCAAGTTGTACGAGCAGGAAATGCAGAAGCGCAACGCCGCGTCCCAAGCGCTGGAAGACACCAAGTCGGATATCGGCTGGGGTCACCAGATCCGCTCTTATGTGCTCGATGCATCGCGGATCAAGGATCTGCGCACTAACATCGAACGCAGCGACTGCGACAAGGTGCTCGACGGCGACATCGACGAATACCTGGAAGCCAGCCTGAAATCTGGCCTGTAACCCCTTGTAGGAGCCGGCATGCCGGCGATCCCCGGCCTACGCCTGGGACAACGAACCTGATGGAAAATTTAAAGACATGAGCGACCAACAACTCGACCCGCAAGCCCTGCAACAGGAAGAAAACTCCCTGATCGCCCTGCGCAAGGAAAAGCTGGCTGCCGAGCGCGCCAAGGGCAATGCCTTTCCCAACGACTTCCGCCGCGAAAACTACTGCGATGCGTTGCAGAAGCAGTACGCGGACAAGACTAAGGAAGAGCTGGCAGAGGCTGCGATCCCGGTCAAGGTGGCAGGTCGCATCATGCTCAACCGTGGCTCGTTCATGGTGATCCAGGACATGACCGGGCGTATCCAGGTCTACGTCAACCGCAAGACCCTGTCGGAAGAGACCCTGGCCTCGGTGAAAACCTGGGACATGGGCGACATCATCGCAGCCGAAGGCACCCTGGCCCGTTCCGGCAAGGGCGACCTGTACGTGGAAATGACCAGCGTGCGCCTGCTGACCAAATCCCTGCGCCCGCTCCCGGACAAGCACCATGGCCTGACCGACACCGAGCAGCGCTACCGCCAGCGTTATGTCGACCTGATCGTCAACGAAGACGTGCGCCAGACATTCCGCGTGCGTTCGCAAGTCATCGCGCACATCCGCAGCTTCCTGATGCAGCGTGACTTCCTGGAAGTGGAAACCCCGATGCTGCAAACCATCCCGGGTGGTGCCGCAGCCAAGCCGTTCGAAACCCACCACAACGCGCTGGACCTGGAAATGTTCCTGCGTATCGCGCCGGAGCTGTACCTCAAGCGTCTTGTGGTCGGCGGCTTCGAGAAGGTGTTCGAGATCAACCGCAACTTCCGTAACGAAGGCGTCTCGACTCGTCACAACCCAGAATTCACCATGTTGGAGTTCTACCAGGCCTACGCCGACTACGAAGACAACATGGACCTGACCGAAGAGCTGTTCCGCGAGCTGGCGCAGTTGGTCCTGGGCAGCACCGACGTGCCTTACGGCGACAAGGTGTTCCACTTCGGCGAGCCATTCGTGCGCCTGTCGGTGTTCGACTCGATCCTCAAGTACAACCCCGAGCTGACCGCAGACGATCTTAACGACATCGACAAGGCCCGCGCCATCGCCAAGAAAGCCGGCGCCAAGGTGCTGGGCTTCGAAGGCTTGGGCAAACTGCAGGTGATGATTTTCGAAGAGCTGGTGGAGCACAAGCTGGAGCAGCCGCACTTCATTACCCAGTACCCGTTCGAAGTGTCGCCGCTGGCCCGTCGCAACGATGACAACCCGAACGTCACCGACCGTTTCGAGCTGTTCATCGGTGGCCGCGAAATCGCCAACGCCTACTCCGAGCTCAACGATGCCGAAGACCAGGCCGAGCGCTTCATGGCCCAGGTGGCCGACAAGGACGCCGGCGACGACGAAGCCATGCACTACGACGCTGACTTCGTACGGGCCCTGGAATACGGCATGCCGCCAACGGCCGGTGAAGGTATCGGCATCGACCGATTGGTGATGTTGTTGACCAACTCGCCGTCGATCCGCGATGTGATCTTGTTCCCGCACATGCGGCCACAAGCATAACCTCAGCGAAATCCAGAGCCGCCTTTTATAAGGCGGCTTTTTTATGTGGCGTTTTTAAGCGTCAAGCAAACAGCGCCAGGTTTTGATCTATTCAAGGATGTGTGTCGTGAACCGCGTAACCGCTCAAGAAGGTGCCGCCGGCATTGCCGCTGCCGTGGCTGAAAGCGTCCAGTACCAGGGCCGTAAGGCCAGCCGTCGGGGCAGCGAGCAACGCCGGCAAGACATTCTCGATGCGGCCATGCGTATCGTGGTGCGCGAGGGCGTGCGAGCCGTGCGTCATCGCGCGGTGGCGGCGGAGGCGGGGGTGCCGTTGTCGGCCACTACCTATTACTTCAAGGACATTGATGACCTGCTCACCGATACCTTTGCCCAGTACGTTGAACGCAGCGCCGCGTTCATGGGCAAGTTGTGGGTGCGCAACGAAGGCCTGCTGCGCGAGATGGTCGCCTATGGCGACGGCAGCCCGGAATCGCGCTCGCAACTGGCCGATGACATCGCGCGGCTGACCGCCGACTATGTGCTGCGCCAACTGACCAACCGCCGCGAACACCTGATGGCCGAACAGGCCTTTCGCCAGGAAGCCTTGCTCAACCCGCGCCTGGCGCAATTGGTGCGTTCCCACCAGCAGATTCTCTTGCAGGGCACGGGGCAGTTTTTCCAGGTATTGGGCTCCCGCGAGCCGCAACAGGACGCCAAGGTGTTGACGGCGATAATCAGTCGGATGGAATATCAGTGCCTGCTGGGCGGCGCAGAGCCTCTGACCGGTGAAGAGATGCTTGAGATCCTCAAGCGTTACATGCATTTGGTGTTGGCCTCGGTCTGACACCGGGGGAGTCCAATGAAAACCTGGCGTGTGGCGGTAATCGCCTTGTCGTTCCTGCTGCTCAGCGGTTGCCTGGTCACGTTCAAGGATCCATTGCCCGCCCATGAGGCGGCGCCGCAAGAGTTGTTGGGCCATTGGACCAGCAAGAATGCCTGGGGCGAACCGCTCAATCTGCAAATCAGCGCTGCCGGTGAACATCGCTACAAGGCGGTGAGCTACCCTAAAGCCACACCGGCCCAGCGCGATGAGTACCTGTTTACCGTGTCGCGCCATGGCAGCCGCTGGTATCTGTCGGCGCCGTTGCCGGCCCGACTCGGTGGGCATTATTTCCTGGCCGGGTTCGAGTTCGACGATAAGCACGAATTGGTTGTCTATAACCTCGACCTCGACCAGATTCACCAAGCCATGGGCCAACAGGTGCTGCACGGCAGTACCGTGGATACCGTCGAAGGCGCCGGTGTATTGGTCGACAGCTCCATGGACCAGGTGTTCGCCTACCTGGACGATCCGGCCAATGCCGATGTGTTCGTTGAAGCCGTGCGCTATCAGCGCGCGGGCAAATAACGTTTAGAGAGGAAGCACCGGGTGGACGATTACCAGCAGACGATACGCAGCTTGTCCGATCGCATTGTGCTGGCGCAAACACCGATTCGCGTCCTCGACGCCGTGAAGTGGGACGACAACATTCGCCAGGGATTCCTCAAGGCCAAGGGCAAGGCAATGCCGGCCGTGGACCGCGACTATTACCTGAACCGGCCGCTGTCGTTCGACTCCAGTGCAGTGAAGCTGGAATTCCAGAACATCGAACGTGACATCACTCGCCGTCTTGGCCAGTTCAGCCCGGTGGGGCAGATCATGCGCCGCATGTGCCGTGAATACCGCATGGTGGTGCGGATGCTCGAAGCGCGCGGCACCGAGGACTTCGGCCTGATTTCCCAGGAACTGTACGGCGCCGCCTCCGACGCCTTCCACGCCGGCGACCCGACCCTGGCTGACCTGGGCCTGATGCTTTCCGACTACCTGAACAATATCGATGGCCGCGGCGACCTCAAGGACGAAGCCAAGACCCTGACCGCCAAGGACGCCGTCGCCCTGCTGCAAACCCGCCTGAACAAGGTGTTTGGCGAAGCCGAAGAAACCATCCGCGTGTTCGAGTCCGACGGTATCGTCGCCGATGCCGCAGCGGGCGCCGACTACATCAAGATCCGCGCCGACGCGATGTTCAACGACCGCGACGTGCGTGCGCTGGAAGTCCACGAAGGCCTGGTGCATGTCGGTACCACGCTCAACGGCCAGAACCAGCCGATCTGCACCTTCCTGTCCAAGGGCCCGCCGTCGTCCACCGTGACCCAGGAAGGCCTGGCGATCCTGATGGAGATCATCACCTTCGCCTCCTACCCGAGCCGCTTGCGCAAACTGACCAACCGCACCCGTGCCATTCACATGGTGGAGGAGGGTGCCGATTTCCTGCAGGTGTTCGAGTTCTTCCGCGAGCAAGGCTTTGAAATGGCCGAAAGCTATGGCAACGCCAGTCGGGTGTTTCGTGGCTCGGTGCCGAACGGTCTGCCGTTTACCAAGGATTTGTCCTACCTCAAGGGCTTTATCATGGTTTACAACTACATCCAGCTGGCCGTGCGCAAAGGCAAGCTGGAGCAAGTGCCGCTGCTGTTCTGCGGCAAGACCACCCTGGAAGACATGCGCACCTTGCGCCAACTGGTGGACGAAGGCCTGGTGGTGCCACCCAAGTACCTGCCTGAACAGTTCCGCGACATGAACGCACTGGCGGCGTGGATGTGCTTCTCCAACTTCCTCAACCACTTGAGCCTGGACCGGATCGAGGCGGATTACTCCAATATCCTCTAAACGCTGTTATTCACGAGGCTTCAACGGATGAGAATCCTCGGCATTCTATGCCTGCTACTCACATTGAACGGTTGCAGCTCGTTGCTGTTCTACCCCGAACCCGGCCTGCCGTTTACGCCCGAAAAAGCGCACCTGCAGTACCGCGACGTCACCCTCACCACCGCCGACGGCGTGAAGTTGCACGCGTGGTGGCTGCCGGCCAAGGCCGGAGTGCCCGTCAAAGGTACGGTGCTGCACCTGCACGGCAATGGCGGCAACCTGGCCTGGCACCTGGGCGGCAGCTGGTGGTTGCCGGAGCAGGGCTACCAGGTACTGCTGCTGGACTATCGCGGTTATGGGGTGTCGGAAGGCAAGCCTTCCTTGCCGGCGATTTATCAGGATGTGGATGCGGCCTTCAGTTGGCTCGACAAAGCCCCCGAAACCCAAGGCCAGCCGTTGATCGTCCTCGGTCAAAGCCTCGGCGGTGCGCTGGCGGTGCATTACCTGGCGGAGCACCCGCAGCGTCAGTCCCAACTCAAAGCGCTGGTGCTCGATGGTGTGCCCGCCAGTTATCGTGACGTAGGACAATTCGCCCTGAGCACCTCCTGGTTAACATGGCCATTGCAGGTGCCCTTGTCTTGGTTGGTGCCCGACGCCGACAGCGCGATCAACGCCATGCCGCAACTGACCGGCGTGCCGAAATTGCTGTTCCACAGCCTGGATGACCCGATCGTGCCCCTGGCCAACGGCATCCGGCTGTATCAGGTCGCGCCAGCGCCCCGCGTGTTGCAGTTGACCCGGGGCGGCCATGTGCAGACCTTCGCCGACAAGACCTGGCAGACCGTGATGCTGCGCTACCTGGACGACCCGCAGCACTTTAACGGCCTGCGCCGCCTGGGCGAGATTCCGAACTACCCCATTCCTAAAGTTGATTCATCAGAGAGCCCGCAATGAGCGAAGAACGCAACATGATCCCGCTGATTCTCACCGGCATCGGTACCATCATCGGCACCGTCGGCTGCCTGTGGTACTACGGCTATTTGCACTTCGCCAAGCCGGAAGATGCGCTGCTGCTCAGCGACTTCACCATGCTCAAGACCGTGCCGGGCGAGGACTACAAGATCTCCCTGACTCCGGCCGCGCAAGTGGCGCAGTGCGTCGATGGCGTGCTGGTAATGTTCGATACCGAGCAAAAAGGCTTGAGTGGCGTGTTGGTCAACAACAAGAAGCAGGCGGTGCGTTGCCTGGGCCAGGAAACCCCGCAACTGCAGCAGTGAGCCATCGTATCGGGGTCGATGTGCTGCATGGGTTGTGAGACGGTTCAATTCCAACAGTCGGGATTAGTTGGAACCATATCGCGTAAAACGCCACAGAAAACGGTGTAACTTACACAGATCAGGGCCGAGAAAGTGGCGATAACTATTTTTTCAACTCCTGCAAATCCTGCAGTTCCTGAAAGTCCGGCAGTGCAGAACATGCTGGATATGGTCAGGTGCCATGGGGCTCTGGAACGGTTAAACGCTCAGCAGCATAAGCAAGCCCCGAAGATTGAGCTGCCAGGCGATGACACAAACCGTCCTATTCACTTTGGCGAGCCAAAAAAAAACCCACCATAAGGTGGGTTTTTTTATCCAGCATCAATCAATCAGTTAGCCAGGGACGACCGTGGCTTGACCGGTTGGTTATCGTTGGAGATGGTCACTTCAACGCGGCGGTTCATGGCGCGGCCCGACACACTGCCGTTATCGGCAACCGGGTATTCCTTGCCGTAACCGGTGGTCACGATGCGGCGTGGGTCAACGCCCATCTTGATCAGCGCAACCTGCACCGAAGCGGCACGGCGCTCCGACAGGCTCTGGTTGTAGGCATCGCTGCCGGTGCTGTCTGTGTAGCCTTCAACGATCACCTGGCGATCCGGGTTTTCCTGAAGGAACTGAGCCAGCTTATTGATATTGACCAGGCCGCTGGATTTCAGGTCAGCCTTGTTGGTAGCAAACAGCACGTCACCAAAGGTCACCAGGGTACCGCGATCGGTTTGCTTGGCGTTCAGGCTGTCCTGCAGTTGCTTGATCTGTGCATCGCGGGCTTCGAGCAGTGCACGGGCACGTTCGTCGCCGGCGTTTTTCAGCTTGGCTTCGGATTCGCGCAGCACGATGGTGTCTTTAGCGACTTCAACGCGTTGGTTGGTCAGGTAGGCCAGTTGGTCAACTTTCTTCTGGTCTTCCTTGTCGCGGTAGGCCTTGTCAGCCTTGTCCAGCCAATCCTGGGCGTCCTTGGTTTCCAAGGCTGCTACTTTGGTGGCGTTCGGGTTGGCCTGCAGGGCCGAGAAGTTGGTCCGTGCGTTTTCCAGGTTCGCGTTTGGCGGGGTGGAGCACGCCGCCAGGGCAACGCTCATCGCCAGCAGGGCAGGGATCATCAATTGTTTACGCATAGTCGTGTCGTCCTTTCAATTCGATATCGGGTGCAATGCAATCAGGGGCGGCGGCTTATTGCTGTTTGATAACAGCCGGGCGCATGCCTTCCTGACGCAGCTCCTGGACAGCCTTCTGGGAGTCCTTCACAGCCTGTTCAGCCTTGGCAGCCTGGGCTTTGCGCTCTGCAACGCGAGCGTCCCATTCGGCTTGCTCAGACAGGCGACGGGCCTCGTCATAGTTCTTGTCGTGCATGGCGATTTCGGCTTGCTTGAGCTTGTCCTGGGCCGACTTCATTTCTACGGCCGCGTACTCGGTGCCGCCGGCGCTCACTGCGCTGTTGACCGCAGATTGGGTCACCGCGTATTGCTCGGTTGGCGGGTTGCCGGCGCAACCGGCCAGAACGAAGCTGGTGCCGATTGCCAGCGCGGCCAATTTAAGCCCGCGCAGGTGGTTAAACGAGGATTTGGCAGTGCTGGTCTTCATCGTCTTCAACTCCATTGGATAACTCCTGAAAAACATCAAAATCCATCTCAGTCGGTGAGCGGCGGGGGCGCGGCGGTAAAGCACGACATGCCCTTTCAAACGGCCGTTCCAAGTGATGGCTTACTGGCTGTGACCGGAGGCTTTTTTCAAAAGTTCAGAGAAGATGGCGATTTGCCAAAAAAAATATCTGACTAAACGGTCAGCGAAAAAAATTGGAACTTTCATGACGGACAGCGGTACCCCGGGCCTCTGGGAGGCCCGGAATACAAGGGTTTTATCGGGGGGTGTAGCTTTTTCAGTGCTTGGGTTCGTCAGCGCTGTCCGACAAATCTTGCAGGTAGCGCCGCGACAAGGAGAGAAAGCGCGGGGTAGGGCCGACGTCTTCGTACAAGGGATCGCCCTCTTCATCGGTGGCAATCACATGCTGCCCCTTGACGTAGGGAAAGCTGGCTTCCAGCTCTTCGAGCGCCGCCCCGATCAGCTCGCCGAGCAGTTCTTCGGTGTGGCGCTTGGGGTACATCTCGGCAATGGCCGCCAACCGCGCTGCGGCCTCGACATCCAGATGGATGGCGTACTCGGTCTTGGTCAGGCGACCCTTGGCGTTCTCTTCCCAATGCTGGGCCAGTTCTCGAATTTTCATGGCAACCTCAATAGAACCCGCGATGGCGGGCGGTGATGAGTGACCAGTCGCTCGCATGGATAACACGACGACTCACAGTTGAGACTAGCCGCAAGTCACAAGGTTTAAAGTCTTGTCATAAAACGATGCTGGCGGCACTCTGGCAGACCTGCGCGTCCCGGATTTCTGGCTGGAGATTGGCTGATGAGTGATATCGATGCACGCTTGCGTGAGGATGTTCACCTGCTGGGTGAGCTGTTGGGCAACACCATTCGAGAGCAGTACGGCGATGACTTCCTCGACAAGATCGAGCAGATCCGCAAAGGCGCCAAGGCCGACCGCCGTGGAGCCACCCCGGACAAAGCCGCTGGTGATGAACTGAGCGCCAGTCTCAATCAGTTGCAGGAAGACGAACTGCTGCCCGTTGCGCGGGCCTTCAACCAGTTCCTCAACCTGGCCAATATCGCCGAGCAGTACCAGTTGATTCATCGGCGCGATGAGTCGCAGCCGGCACCGTTCGAATCCCGCGTATTGCCGGAGTTGCTGGCCCGTCTGCAAGGCGAGGGCCACAGCAACGAATCCCTGGCCCGCCAGTTGGGGCGCCTGGAGATTGAACTGGTGCTCACCGCCCACCCCACCGAAGTGGCGCGTCGCACCCTGATCCAGAAATACGATGCCATCGCCGCACAACTGGCGCTGCAGGATCACCGTGACCTCACCACCGCTGAGCGCGAGCAGATCCGCCAGCGCCTGCAACGCTTGATCGCCGAAGCCTGGCACACCGAAGAAATCCGCCGCACCCGGCCGACGCCGGTGGACGAAGCCAAATGGGGCTTTGCGGTGATTGAGCATTCGTTGTGGCATGCGATCCCCAATTACCTGCGCAAGGCCGACCAGGCGTTACATGCCGCCACGGGCCTGCGCCTGCCGCTGGAAGCTGCGCCGATCCGCTTTGCGTCGTGGATGGGCGGCGACCGTGACGGCAACCCGAATGTCACCGCGCCGGTGACCCGCGAGGTGTTGTTGCTGGCGCGCTGGATGGCTGCCGATCTGTACCTGCGTGATATTGACCACCTGGCCTCCGAACTGTCGATGCAAAAGGCCAGCCCGGCGTTGCAGGCCGAGGTCGGCGACAGCGTCGAACCCTATCGCGCCCTGCTCAAGCAACTGCGCGAACGCCTGCGCGCCACGCGCCAATGGGCACATACCGCGTTGAGCAGCAGCACGCCGGCGCCTGCCGAGGTCTTGCAGAACAACCGCGACCTGCTGGAACCGCTGGAGCTGTGCTACCAGTCACTGCATGAATGCGGCATGGGCGTGATCGCCGACGGCCCACTGCTCGATTGCCTACGCCGGGCCGTCACCTTTGGTCTGTTCCTGGTGCGCCTCGACGTGCGCCAGGATTCCAGTCGCCACTCGGCGGCCATGACCGAAATCACTGATTACCTGGGCCTGGGCCGTTACGAGGACTGGAACGAAGAGATGCGCATCAGCTTCCTGATGAAGGAGCTGGCCAATCGTCGACCGCTGTTGCCGGGCTATTTCAAGCCCTCGGCCGATACCGCCGAAGTGCTGAACACCTGCAAGGAAGTCGCCGCCGCACCTGCCGCCTCTTTAGGCTCGTATGTCATCTCCATGGCTGGCGCCGCCTCAGACGTATTGGCGGTGCAACTGCTGCTTAAAGAGTCGGGCGTGCAACGACCAATGCGCGTTGTGCCTCTGTTCGAAACCCTGGCCGACCTGGATAACGCCGGTCCCGTGATCGAGCAACTGTTGCTGTTGCCGGGTTACCGCGCGCGCTTGCACGGCCCGCAGGAAGTGATGATCGGCTACTCCGACTCGGCCAAGGACGCCGGCACCACCGCCGCCGCCTGGGCGCAGTACCGGGCGCAGGAGCGGCTGGTGGATATTTGCCGTGAGCAACAGGTGGAATTGCTGCTGTTCCATGGTCGCGGCGGCACCGTCGGGCGTGGCGGCGGCCCGGCCCACGCGGCGATCCTGTCGCAACCGCCGGGTTCGGTGGCGGGGCGTTTCCGTACCACCGAGCAAGGCGAGATGATCCGCTTCAAGTTCGGCTTGCCGGACATTGCTGAACAGAACCTCAATCTCTATCTGGCCGCTGTGTTGGAAGCGACGTTGCTGCCACCGCCGCCACCGGAGCCGGCGTGGCGGCATTTGATGGATGAATTGGCGGCCGACGGTGTCAGCGCTTACCGCGCAGTGGTGCGGGAAAATCCGCAATTCGTCGAGTATTTTCGCCAGTCCACCCCCGAGCAGGAGCTGGGTCGCCTGCCCCTGGGCAGTCGCCCGGCCAAGCGGCGTGCCGGCGGTATAGAAAGCCTGCGCGCCATTCCGTGGATCTTCGGCTGGACCCAGACTCGCCTGATGCTGCCGGCCTGGCTGGGTTGGGAAGCCGCGCTTAGCAAGGCGCTGGAGCGCGGTGAAGGCGAACTGCTGGGGCAGATGCGCGAACAGTGGCCGTTCTTCCGCACCCGCATCGATATGCTGGAAATGGTGCTGGCCAAGGCCGATGCCGATATTGCGCGTCTCTATGACGAGCGCCTGGTGCAGCCGGACCTGTTGCCATTGGGTGCGCACTTACGCGACCTATTGTCGCAGGCCTGTAGCGTGGTACTTGGCCTGACCGGCCAGTCGCAACTGCTGGCCCATAGCCCTGACACCCTGGAGTTCATCCGCCTGCGCAACACCTATCTCGACCCCCTGCACCTGTTGCAGGCCGAGTTGCTGGCACGCTCGCGGCGCCAGGAAGCCGCGCAAGACAGCCCTCTGGAACAGGCGCTGCTGGTGTCCGTGGCCGGTATTGCCGCCGGCTTGCGCAACACCGGCTGAGGTTTTTTGCGAGTTCTCAACGGCTTGCGCAGAAACCACGACGGCCGCCCTGAAAAGGGTGGTCGGCGTTTACGGGGCCGGTTGCACTCAGGCACACCCTACCTATGACGTACGCGTGGCGCGGGTTCCTGCGACTTTTGGCGGCTTGTGTGGTTAGGGCCCGCTGTGTATCTTGATCAGCCTTTGGCCGTTTGGGCGGCTTGGGCCCATATTTTTATGAGCCATATATTTTTACGAGATTGGCCCCACGCGGCGAATCCGAGCGTCATCTCTATAAAAAATTGAGGAGCACATCGATGCGCGTCATTCTGCTGGGAGCTCCCGGGGCCGGTAAAGGTACTCAGGCAAAGTTCATCACTGAAAAATTCGGCATTCCACAAATCTCCACTGGCGACATGCTGCGTGCTGCCGTCAAGGCCGGCACCGAGCTGGGCCTGATCGCCAAGAGCGTGATGGACAGCGGTGGCCTGGTCTCCGATGACCTGATCATCAACCTGGTCAAGGAACGCATCAGCCAGGAAGACTGCAAGAACGGCTTCCTGTTCGACGGCTTCCCACGCACCATTCCCCAGGCTGAAGCCCTGGTGAAGGCTGGCGTTGAACTCGACGCCGTGGTTGAAATTGCGGTTGAAGACGAAGAAATCGTCCAGCGTATTGCTGGTCGTCGCGTTCACGAAGCGTCGGGCCGCGTGTATCACACCGTGTATAACCCGCCAAAAGTTGAAGGCAAGGACGATGTCACCGGCGACGACCTGGTGCAGCGTAAAGACGACACTGAAGAAACCGTGCGTCATCGCCTGTCGGTCTACCATTCCCAGACCAAGCCGCTGGTGGATTTCTACCAGAAGCTGTCCGCAGCACAGGGCAAGCCGAAGTACAGCCATATCCCTGGCGTCGGTTCGGTAGAAGCGATCACTGCCAAGGTGCTGCAAGCACTGAGCTGATCCTTTATCGGCTTGATACACAACGGCCCGCTTGCGGGCCGTTGTTGTTTATACTGGCGCACTTTTTTTCGACTTGGACACCGACACCGATGAGCACCCTGCTGGCCCTGGACACCGCGACTGAAGCTTGCTCCGTTGCCTTGCTGCACGATGGCAAAGTCACAAGCCACTACGAGGTGATCCCGCGCCTGCACGCGCAGAAACTGTTGCCGATGATCAAGCAACTGCTCGAAGACGCGGGCACCACCCTGTCGGCCGTGGACGCCATCGCCTTCGGCCGCGGCCCGGGGGCGTTTACCGGGGTGCGCATTGCCATTGGTGTGGTTCAGGGCCTGGCCTTTGCATTGGAGCGCCCGGTACTGCCGGTCTCCAACCTGGCCGTACTGGCTCAGCGTGCCTTGCGCGAACACGGCGCCCAGCAGGTGGCGGCGGCTATCGATGCGCGCATGGACGAAGTGTACTGGGGCTGCTACCGCGAAACGGCTGGCGAAATGCGCCTTATCGGCGTGGAAGCCGTGCAGCCACCGGAATCGGCGGTATTGCCCGATGATGCCAGTGGTGACTGGTTCGGTGCTGGCACCGGCTGGGGTTATGGCGAGCGCATCGGTGTGTCGCTGGTGGGCCAGGACGCCAGCATGTTGCCCCATGCCGAAGACTTGCTGACTTTGGCGCGTTTCGCGTTTGAACGTGGCGAGGCGATTCCTGCTGACCAGGCTGCGCCGGTTTACTTGCGCGATAAAGTCGCACAGACCAAGGCCGAAAGAGGGATTATTTGACGCCAAAAATGATGGCAATGTGAGGCCAAAGTCGCCAATCGTCAGAATTTGCCTGCGTTTTTAAACCTTTTTCAAATTATGTGTTCTAGTTATCACCAGAGCATTTGCGCGCGACGGACAGTGCTGCCAAAATGCCATTACTGATAGCGAGTTCGCGCCTATGCGTATTGATGGATTTTCCTCACAGTCGTACCCAATCAAGCGCAAGCCGCGTAAGGCAAACGCTACGGTGGACGATTCTGTCGAGGACTCGCCGGACTTCATTGAGGTCCAATCCGATGCGAAGGCCAGTTCACAAGCCCGTATCAGCGGCGTTCCTGCCCGTCAGCAAGACATGCTCTTCCCGCGCTCCATGAGCAAAAGCGTTGCCACTGCCTTGGCCAGCTACCTGACCACCGCCGGTTTCGTCGAATGGGATATGGAAGTGCTGGGCCTCGACATTCACATCTGATGCGGCTGCCTTACTACCTCGGTTGCCCGTCCTGGAGTGAAAACGCCTGGCGCGAGTACTTGTACCCAGCCGACGCCCGCTCCGGCGATTACCTTGCCCTTTATTCCCAGGTCTTCAACGCCGTTGAAGGCAATACCACGTTCTACGCTCGCCCCTCGGCCGCTACCGTGCAGCGCTGGGCCGACATCATGCCCGAAGACTTTCGCTTCACGGCCAAATTTCCCGGTGACATCAGTCACGGTGGCGACTTGCGTGAGCAATTGCCGGCAGCGGAAAGTTTTGTCGGTTTGATGAGCCCGCTCGGTGCACGTGTTTCGCCGCTGTGGCTGCAACTGTCGGCGAGTTTTTCGCCGCAACGCCTGGCTGAGCTGGCCGGTTTTATTGATGGCCTGGAACGCCCGATGGCGGTTGAAGTACGCCACCCTGAGTTCTTCGCCAAGGGCGATGCCGAGCGCACGCTCAACCGTTTGTTGCGTGATCGGGGTGTCGAGCGCATCTGCCTCGACCCGCGCGCGTTGTTCAGTTGCACGTCGACCTCGGCGGCGGTACTGCATGCTCAATCGAAAAAGCCCAAGGTGCCACCTCGTCCGGCAGCGCTGACCCAGTTTCCCCAAGTGCGTTTTATTGGCCATCCGGAGCTGGAGGCCAACGACCCGTTCCTGATCCCGTGGGTTGAAAAAATCGCCGGCTGGATCGAAGAAGGCCGCACGCCCTACGTATTCCTGCACACCTCGGACAATCGCCTGGCTGCACAGCTGGCCTTGCGTTTTCACGCCAATCTGATGGCGCGCCTGCCCGGCCTTCCTGCACTGCCGACATTGGATCGGCAACCCGAAGTGGAGCAGCTGGGGTTACTCTAGGGCTCCTTTTTCCGCCAGGAGTCAGTCATGGATGCCCAAACCCTTCGCGCCGAAACCTTTAAGGCCCTGCATGAGCGCGACCGCGCCTTCGTGATGCCCAACCCTTGGGACGCGGGCTCGGCGGTGATGCTCGCCAGCCTTGGCTTTGAAGCCCTGGCCACGACCAGTGCGGGTTATGCGTTCAGCCTGGGGCGCCCGGACGCGGAAGGGGCATTGTCCTTGGAAGACACGTTGCTCAATGCCGCCATGATCGCCAAGGCCACCGCGCTGCCGGTGGCGGCCGACCTGGAAAACGGCTTCAGCGACACCCCCGACGGCTGTGCCGAGACCATCTTGCGTGCGGCGGCCAGCGGTATCGTGGGGGGCTCTATCGAGGATGCCACCGGCATTGCTGTCGACCCAATCTATCCCTTCGACCTCTCCGTCGAGCGTGTGGAAGCCGCCGTTGCCGCCGCCCGCAGTCTGCCGTTCCCCTTCACGCTGACCGCCCGCGCGGAAAACCTTCTGCATGGACGCCTGGATCTGCCCGACACCATTCGCCGCCTGCAGGCCTACGCCGAAGCCGGCGCCGACGTGCTCTATGCGCCGGGCCTGCGCAGTGCCGAAGACGTGCTGGCGGTGGTCAAGGCCGTGGCGCCCAAGCCGGTGAATGTGCTGATGTCCGGTGGGCTGAAACTCAGCGTGGCGCAATTGAGCAAAATGGGCGTCAAGCGCATCAGCGTCGGGTCGGCCATGGCGCTGGCGGCGTATGGCGAGTTCTATCGGGCGGCGCAGGAAGTCCAGGCATTGGGCACGTTCACCTTTACCGAGCGTTCGATGCCCTTCAGCCAGGCCAATCAGTTCTTCAAGGGTTAAAGCGTGCGCGTTCTCAACGGGATGGGCGTGCTGTTGTTGCTTGGCGGGGCGTTTACCGTCGGTGTCTGGCGCGGCTGGTTACCGCTGCCGGATGCGTGGAATCCCTGGGCGCCCCTGGATGTGCGCGCCAGTCCGAACCTGTTGACCCGCTACAAGCTGGGGCGCCTGCAGGATGACCCCGCGTTGTGCGATCAAGTGCTGAAAACCTCGGGCCTGCGGGTCAGCCACCAGGCCGATACGCCTGCGGACGCGGTCTGTCCTTTGCGTAATACGTTGCGCGTGCAGGGCGCAGACGTGGCATTAAGCAGCAGCTTCCTCGCCAGTTGCCCATTGGCGGTGGCATTCGCGCTGTTCGAGCGTCACAGCCTGCAACCGGCGGCCCAGGCGGTGTTCGGTCAGTCGGTGACGCGGGTCGATCACCTGGGCAGCTTTGCCTGCCGCAACATGTATAACCGTGCCGAAGGGCGGCTCAGCCAGCATGCGTCGGCCAATGCCCTGGATATTGCCGGGTTTCGCCTTGCGGACGGGCGCAGTATCAGCGTGCTCAAGGATTGGTCGGGGGAAGGCGACAGCGCGCGGTTCCTGCGCCAGGTGCGCGATGGTGCCTGTGATGATTTCAATGTGGTGTTGAGCCCGGACTACAACGCCGCGCACCGCAACCATTTCCATCTGGACATGGGGCGTTGGTGGGTCTGTCGTTAAGCGGCCAGTCGCAGGTTCTGGGTGATCAGTGGGCGTGCCCAGTGGTAGTCGAAATCCAGCGCCTTCTGTTGCGCCAGCAGTTCTTCGGTGGGGTAAGGCGTAGCCGGCGGCGGCAACAGGTCCAGCTCGAACTCGGCAATTGGCAAGTGCAATGGGCGTGGTTCCGGCGCAGGGCCTGGCGCGGGCAGCGGCTGACCCGCCGTCAGGACGATGGGACGAACCCAGCCGCTTTCGAAATTCTGCTGGCGCTGTTGGGCGACGATTTCTTCCTGTGGGAACGGCTCGGCGGCCGGTGGCAGCAACTCGGTTTCGAATTCGGCGATAGGCAGGAACAGTGGCTCAGGCGGGGCGATCTCGGTGTCTTTGACGTCGCACTCACGCTGGGTGAGGATCTGCGACAACAGGTCGCCACCAGCGCTGGGCTCTACCGCCGGGTCCGCCGGTGTCGGCGCCTTGGCGGCGAGCGCGTCCGGCGTTTCACCGAGCTGCTCGGCCAGCGCTCGGGCGAAGAAGTCCTGCCACACATGACTCACCCCGGCCAGCGCTTGAGTATTGCGCAGGCCGTAGTGGTTGTGGGTCGGCAGTACACCGATGGTTAGGGGGAGAATGTCTGACATTTTTCTCGGTCGACGCTCAGCTCTGGCAAAATACCTGACTGTTGTTTTTATCGGCCGTTGTTTGCCGATCCTTAATATTTTTGAGCGTAGCGATTGATGAGTGAACAACCAGCGGCCAGCCGCATCCAGGTCGAGGCCTTGAGCGAAGGTTTTCAGGCCCGGGCCGAGCAGTGGGCTGAACAGCTCGGCTTGCCTTTACAGCTCGCGGATGCGGATTTTTCCCTACAAGTGGGGGAACACGGCCTGCAACTGCAGCAGCTTGGGCCTGACGCGCCGGGACCGGTGCGAGTGGATTTTGTCGAAGGCGGCGCGGCTCACCGGCGGCTATATGGTGGCGGCAGCGGACAGATGATCGCCAAGGCCGTGGGTATTGCCCAAGGCGTGCGTCCCCGGGTGCTGGACGCAACGGCCGGTCTGGGCAAGGATGCGTTCGTGCTGGCCAGCCTGGGCTGCGAGATGAGCCTGATCGAGCGGCAACCGCTGATTGGCGCCCTGCTCGAAGATGGCCTGGCACGCGGTACGCAGGATTTTGACGTGGCGCCCATCGTCGCGCGTATGAAGCTGCTCAAGGGCAACTCCATTGACGTGATGCTCAATTGGCAGGGGGAGCCGCCCCAGGTGATCTACCTCGACCCGATGTTCCCCCATCGTGAGAAAACCGCCCTGGTGAAGAAAGAAATGCGCCTGTTCCGGCCACTGGTGGGCGATGACCCGGATGCACCGGCCCTGCTGGCCGCCGCCCTGGCCTTGGCCAGCCACCGTGTGGTGGTCAAGCGCCCGCGCAAGGCGCCCTGCATCGAGGGGCCCAAGCCGAGCCACGCGCTGGATGGCAAGTCCAGCCGGTATGACATTTATCCCAAGAAAGCACTCAAGCCTTAAAAGGTACGCAAGAACGTGTGGCAAGCGGGCTCAAGGCCTATAGGCCCGCATAAACAACCCCACCACGTCCTGCACATGGGCTTCGGCGGCTTCCTCACTCAACTGCCCGCCGCAGCCATACAGCAAGCAAAAGTTCGCCGTGCCCTTGAGCAGGCAAAAGAAGTGCTCGGCCGCGGTAAACGGTTTATCGATGCGCAGGGCGCCGCTCTGGTCGATTTTGCCGAGCAGGCGCTCCATGCCCTGGAGCATGCGCATGGGCCCGGCTTCGAAGAAGATCTGTGAGAGTTTCACGTCCTGATTGCCGGTGGTCATCATCAGGCGATGCAGGTTCACCGACTCTTCACTGTTGATCAGCCGATGGAATCCCCGCGCGATATTCAACAATACCGTTTGCACCGGCATGCCTTCAGGCAGTTCGAAGTACATCACCGGCAACTGTTCCTCGCACTTGGCTACAACGGCGGCGGTGAACAAGGTTTCTTTGTCGGTGAAGTGACTGTAGACGGTCAGTTTCGACACGCCGGCCTCAAGGGCCACGGCATCCATGCTGGTGTTGGCGTAGCCATTGCTCAAAAACAGGGTTTTCGCTGCCGAGAGGATAGCCTGGCGTTTTGCCATGTCCTTGGGACGCCCGGGGCTATTGGTGTTTACAGGATTGTCGGACATTTTCACCTTTAATACTGGACTGGCGAGTTTGGTATTAATAACATACTGGCCAGTATAATTATTCCTAGCTTCATTTGCGAAAGGTCCTTCAGCATGCGCAGCACTTTCCTGCCCTTTGCGTTGCCTGTCTGCCTGGTCTTCCTGCTGTCCGCTTGCGGCCATGAAGACCCGATCCAGACCACCGTCCGCCCGGCCATGGTGGTGCAGCCGCAACCCTCTGCGCAGTCGACGGACAGCTACCCCGGTGAAGTACGCGCTCGCTATGAGCCGGACCTGGCCTTTCGCATCGGTGGCAAAGTCAGCAAACGCCTGGTAGAGGAGGGTGAGCGGGTCAAGGCCAACCAGCCGCTGGCGGAGCTGGATCCCCAAGACGTGCGCCTGCAACTGGAGGCCACCCGTGCCCAGGTCGCCGCTGCCGAGGCCAACCTGAGCCTGGTGCGCGCCGAGCGTGATCGCTACAAGACCCTGATGGACCGTCAGATGGTCAGCCGTTCCCAGTACGACAATTCCGAAAACCTTTACCGCTCCGGTGAGGCGCGTCTCAAGCAGATCAAGGCCGAGTTCGACGTCGCCAGTAACCAGGCCGGTTACGCCGTATTACGCGCGCCGCAGGATGGCGTCGTGGCCAAGCGCACAGTAGAGGTCGGCCAAGTGGTCTCCGCTGGCCAGACCGTGTTCACCCTGGCCACCGATGGCGAGCGCGAAGTGCTCATCAGCCTGCCCGAACAAGGGTTTGGTCGCTTCAAGATCGGCCAGCCGGTGGCCGTGGAATTGTGGAGCCAGCCGGGCCAGCGTTTCACCGGGCGCATTCGTGAACTGTCGCCTGCGGCTGATCCAAAATCGCGGACCTTCGCCGCTCGCGTTGCCTTCACCGGCGGCAAAGTCCCGGCGGAACTGGGTCAGAGCGCTCGCGTATTCATACAGGTCGACGGCGTTGTTCCGCTGTCGGTACCGCTGTCTGCCCTCAGTGCGGAGAACGGTGCGTCCTACGTCTGGCGTGTACAGCCGGACAACACCCTCAAGCGCACGCCGGTACGCATCGGCGCCTTCGGCGAAAAAACCGTACCGGTGCTGGAAGGCCTGGCGCCCACCGATTGGGTGGTTGCCGCCGGTGTGCATGTGCTCCACGAGGGCCAGCAGGTACGCCCAGTGGATGGCTCCAACCGTGTAGTGAATCTGGCGGCCAAGGAGTAGTCCCCGATGAGTTTCAATCTTTCCGAATGGGCGTTGCGTAACCGCCAGATCGTACTGTTCCTGATGATCCTGCTGGCGGTGGTCGGCACCTTGTCCTACACCAAGCTGGGGCAAAGCGAAGACCCACCGTTCACCTTTAAAGCCATGGTGATCAAGACCAACTGGCCCGGCGCTACGGCCCAGGAAGTCTCGCGCCAGGTCACCGAGCGTATCGAGAAAAAACTGATGGAGACCGGCGAGTACGAGCGCATTGTCTCTTTCTCTCGCCCTGGTGAGTCCACGGTCACCTTCATTGCACGCGACTCCATGCACTCCGCGCAGATTCCTGAGCTGTGGTACCAGGTGCGCAAGAAGATCAGCGACATCCGCCAGACCTTGCCCCCGGATATCCAAGGGCCGTTTTTCAACGACGAGTTCGGCACCACCTTCGGCAATATCTACGCGCTGACCGGCGACGGCTTCGACTATGCCGTGCTCAAGGACTACGCCGACCGCATCCAGATTCAGCTGCAACGGGTAGCGGATGTGGGCAAGGTCGAGTTGCTTGGCTTACAGGATGAGAAGATCTGGATCGAACTGTCCAACCTCAAGCTCGCTACCCTTGGCCTGCCGTTGGCCGCTGTGCAGCAGGCGTTGCAGGAGCAGAACGCGGTATCCACTGCCGGCTTCTTTGAAACCCCGAGCGAGCGCGTGCAATTGCGCGTGTCGGGCAACTTCAAGACGGTGGAAGAGATCCGCAACTTTCCGATTCGTGTCGGTGATCGAACCTTTCGCATCGGCGATGTAGCCGACATTCACCGCGGCTTCAACGATCCACCGGCACCGCGCATGCGATACATGGGGGCGGATGCTATCGGACTGGCCGTGGCCATGCGTGATGGCGGCGATATTCTGGTATTGGGCAAGGCCCTCGAAGGCGAATTCGCACGTTTGCAAAAGAACCTTCCGGCGGGCATGGAGCTGCGCAAGGTGTCAGACCAACCGGCAGCGGTGAAAACCAGTGTCGGAGAATTCGTGCAGGTGTTGGCCGAGGCATTGGCGATTGTCCTGCTGGTGAGCTTTTTCTCCCTGGGTGTACGCACCGGCATGGTGGTGGCCCTGGCGATTCCGCTGGTGCTGGCGATGACCTTTGCCACCATGTATTACCTCGGCATCGGCCTGCACAAGATCTCCCTGGGCGCGTTGGTATTGGCCCTCGGTCTGCTGGTGGATGACGCGATCATCGCCGTGGAGATGATGGCAATCAAAATGGAGCAGGGCTACGACCGGCTCAAGGCGGCCAGTTTTGCCTGGACCAGCACTGCTTTCCCGATGCTCACCGGCACGCTGATCACGGCGGCGGGCTTCCTGCCGATTGCCACCGCGCAGTCGAGCACAGGTGAATACACGCGCTCGATCTTCCAGGTAGTGACCATCGCGTTACTCGCCTCATGGATCGCCGCCGTGGTGTTTGTGCCGTACCTGGGGGAAAAACTCCTGCCGGACCTGGCGAAGATTCACGCGGCCAAACATGGCACCGATGGCCCGGATCCCTACGGCACACCGTTCTACCAACGTGTAAGGCGTTTGGTGGAGTGGTGCGTGCGTCGGCGCAAAACCGTGATTGTGCTCACGCTGCTGCTGTTTATCGGCTCGGTGGCGTTGTTCCGCTTTGTGCCGCAACAGTTCTTCCCGGCCTCAGGTCGCCAGGAATTGATGGTCGACCTGAAACTGGCCGAAGGCGCTTCCCTGAGCAACACCGCTGACCAGGTCAAGCGCCTGGAAGCCTTGCTCAAGGAACACGCCGGTATCGAGAACTACGTGGCCTACGTCGGTACGGGGTCGCCGCGTTTCTACCTGCCGCTGGACCAGCAACTGCCAGCGGCCAGTTTTGCGCAGTTCGTGGTGTTGGCTAAAACCATTGAGGAACGCGAAAGCCTACGTACCTGGCTGATCGAAACCCTCAACGAACAATTTCCCGACCTGCGCTCGCGCGTTACCCGTCTGGAAAACGGTCCGCCCGTGGGCTATCCGGTGCAGTTTCGCGTTACCGGCGAACACATCGAGGAAGTTCGCGCCCTCGCACGCAAAGTCGCGGCCAAGGTTCGCGAAAATACCCACGTGGTCAATGTGCACCTGGACTGGGAAGAACCGAGCAAGATCGTCTACCTCAATATCGACCAGGACCGCGCGCGCGCCCTTGGCGTCAGCACCGCCAACCTGTCGAAATTCCTGCAAAGCTCACTCACCGGCTCCAGCGTCAGCCAATACCGGGAGGACAACGAGTTGATCGAAATCCTCCTGCGCGGCACCGTCCACGAACGCACCGAGTTGTCGCTGCTGCCCAGCCTGGCGGTACCGACCGACAACGGCAAGAGCGTGGCGCTGTCGCAGATCGCCACCCTCGAATACGGCTTTGAAGAGGGCATTATCTGGCACCGTAACCGCCTGCCGACGGTGACCGTGCGCGCCGATATCTACGGCAAGGAGCAACCGGCGACCCTGGTGCAGCAGATCCTGCCGACCCTCGAAGGCGTGCGCGCCGAGCTGCCGGATGGCTACCTGCTGGACGTCGGCGGCACCGTCGAGGATTCTGCGCGCGGGCAGAACTCGGTGAAGGCCGGTGTGCCACTGTTTATCGTGGTGGTGCTGACCTTGCTGATGCTGCAACTGCGCAGCTTCTCACGCACGGCGATGGTGTTTCTTACCGCGCCGTTGGGCCTGATTGGTGTCACGTTGTTCCTGCTGGTGTTCCGCCAACCCTTCGGCTTCGTGGCCATGCTCGGCACCATCGCGCTGTCGGGGATGATCATGCGCAACTCGGTGATCCTGGTGGACCAGATCGAACAGGACATCAAGGCCGGCCTGGCTCCGTGGCAGGCGATTATCGAAGCCACCGTGCGCCGTTTCCGGCCGATTGTGCTCACTGCCCTGGCGGCGGTGCTGGCGATGATTCCGCTGTCGCGCAGTGTGTTCTTCGGGCCGATGGCGGTGGCGATCATGGGCGGGCTGATTGTGGCGACGGCGTTGACCCTATTGTTCCTTCCAGCCCTGTATGCTGCATGGTTCCGAGTGAGGAAGGACGTCGTGTAATCATGCTGGCTACTGTTTCAGCCCTGATGTTGTTATTACTCGCCCCCGGCCCGACCAACACCCTGCTGTTTCGCGCCGGGGTGCTGTTTGGCTATCGCGCGTCCTGGTGGTTGGCGTTGGTCGAGTGCCTGGCTTACTTGCTGCAAGTCTCGGTGTGGGGCGTTGCACTGCTCTACCTGGCGGCCTATTCGCCGTGGGCATCGAAGCTCACGCAATTGGCGGCGGCCTGTTACCTGCTGTATGTCTCATACCGGCTCTGGCAACGCAAAAACAGCACCGTCGATCCTGGCCGTGATCGCTTCAGTGGGTTGAATTTTTTCTGGCTGACGCTGATGAACCCCAAGGGGCTGTTGATCGTGTCGTTCATTGCACCGGCCGGCAGTTTTGCCACATGGCAAGGCTATGCCGGGTTCATGACCACACTGGCATTGGTGGTGATACCCGTAGGGTCTGCGTGGATCGTGTTCGGCAGTCGCTTCGAAGGGCTGCAAAAAGCCTGGCTGACACCCCTGAAGATCAACCGTGCGACGGCGCTGGCAATGGGATGCTTTGCTACGTTGACGGTGGGGCGATTGGCTGAGTCGGTACTGCATTGAATCGCTCCCCGTTGCAGGGAGCGATTCTTCCACGGCTTAAAGTGCGCCAAACACCTTCTTCGCCAGGCTGGTAGCCGCAGCTGCCGGATTCTTGCGAATCGTCTCTTCCTGCTGCGCAATCATCTTGAACAAACCATCCAGCGCCTGTTCGGTCACGTAGTTTTCGACGTTGGCGCTCTTGGCATCCACGGCGCCAAATGCGGCGGCCTTGCCGGCCAGGGCGTTGTATTGCTGGGCGACGCCGACCTTGTCGGTAGCGGCCTTGACGATCGGCAGGAACTTGGCGCGGATGGCTTCGCGGCTGCTTTTGTTCAGGTATTGGGTGGCCGAGTCCTGGCCGCCGCTGAGGATGCCCTTGGCGTCAGTCACGCTCATGTTCTTCACCGCATTGACCAGAATCGGCTGGGCCTGGGTCACGGCAGTTTCAGCGGCTTTGTTCATGCTGTCTTCCAACTGCGTGACCTGGTCGCCCATGCCGAACATTTTCAGCTTGTCGGCGACTTTGCCCAGCTTGCCCGGCAGGCCGATTTTCACTTCAGGGTTGTTGCTGAAACCGCCGGGTACACCCAGTTGTTTCACCGCGATCTGCGCACCTTGGGTCAGGGCGTCCTTGAGGCCGCCGCTGGCGTCGCCCTGGGACAGGCTACCAAGGTCCAGAGCCATGGCATTGGCGCCGAGCAGCAGGCCGGCACACAGGGCAGTGAGGCGAAGGGAGTTGCGGAGCATGAGCGCTTCCTTATGTTCGTAAAATTCAGTGAGCGACCGCATCAACGCGCAGGCGCAGCGGCTGTGGATCCTGGCCGTTGAGCTGCACCGCGTGCCGTTCGGTGGTGATAAACAGTAGCCTGCCATCCAGTTCGATGCGAGCGCTCACCGAGTAACTGTGGCCCGGCTTGACCTGCGCGGGGTCGTAGGTCAGGTGAAACGGCAGCGGCACCTGGCCTTTGACCGGGCCTTTCTGTTCGGCGAGGGTCACGGCAGGCGCATCGGCCAGGGACACGTCCTGCAGGCTGACACTCAAGGTGGCGGTTGGCGGCAGGGCGATACGTTGCAGGTAGAACACTTCGCCGTCGAGGCTGGCCTTGGGTGCTGGATGCATGGATTGGCAGGCTCCGAGCAGGGCGGTGAGACCCAGGAGGATGATCTTTTTCATGGTGCAGCTCCTTTTCAACGGCGCCAGCATCCAGCTGGCGCCTTCTTCAATCTAGCGTGTTTCTTCTGCTTCCACCGGCGCTTCGGCTGCGCCATCCACACGGTGCAAGGCCACCTGGCGGATCGACAAGCGAATCTCCGCCGGCAACACGCGCTTGGCCGCGCCTTCGGCCAGTTCACCGAGCAGATCGTGATAGCTCAACTTGCCCGCTTCATCGCGACGCAGCACATCTTGTTCCAGCAAGGTCTGGATGAAATGTCGGAAAAGGCTCTTGTCGAAGAATTCCGGGGCATTGAGCCCGTGCAGGATCGACAGGCGTTGGGCCATGACCGTGCACAGGTCTTCGAGCTCTTCGGCGCTGATGCTGTTCTGGCCGCTGTTGAGCAGCAGCGAGATCGCCATGTAGAAGCGTTGCAGGGTCTGGGCAATGGTCTTGGACAGCAACGTCAGCAGCACGAACTGGCGCGAACTCGGTGCCGGGCGCAGGAACACATTGTTTTCGAAGCGCAGCAGGCCTTGTTCGACAAAGGCCTCCAGCCACTGGTCGACGACGGTATCCAGCTCTTCCAGCGACCAGCGGATAAACAGCTCCGATTGCAGGTACGGGTACAGCGCGTGGGTGTAGCGCAGGATCTGCTCGCGGCTCATCCGCGAGCTGCTCTGGAAGAAGCTGGCCAACAGCGCCGGCAGGGCGAAGATGTGCAGTACGTTGTTGCGGTAGTAGGTCATCAGGACGGCGTTCTGCTCGTCCAGGTACAGAATCTTGCCCAGGGCATCGCTCTGTTCCGACAGCAGGTTCATGTCCTTGACGTGCTTGATCAGCGCCAGCCCATCACCGTCGGGCAGGGTGGTGTGCGGTGAATAAGGCACGCGGCGCAGCAGCGCCAGGTACAGGTCCAACTGGCGGGCCATGGCCTGTTCATCCAGGGCCAGGCGCGTGGTCGACAGCAGGGCCAGGGCGACCAGGTTCACCGGGTTCACGGCGGCGGCTTCGTTCAGGTGGCGGGCCACCCGCTCGCCGAGGCGGTTGGTGGTTTCGTTGAGCCAGGCCGGTTTGTAGTTCGGGCCCAGTTCCTGGGTGCGCCAGTCCGGTTGCTCGGCGTCGAGGAATTCCGCCAACTTGATCGGCTCGCCGAAGTTGACCGCGACCTGGCCAAAGCGCTGCTTGAGTGCGCCGATCACTTTGAAAATGTCGAAGATCGACTCTTTCTTCTTGCTCGCCCCGCGCAGTTCGCCGAGGTAGGTGCGGCCTTCAAGCACGCGTTCGTAGCCGATATACACCGGCACGAACACAATCGGCATGCGCGATGAGCGCAGGAAGCTGCGCAAGGTGATCGCCAGCATCCCGGTCTTCGGCTGCAGCATGCGCCCGGTGCGCGAGCGCCCGCCTTCGACGAAGTACTCCACCGGGAAGCCCTTGGTGAAGAGGGTATGCAGGTATTCGTTGAACACCGAGGTGTACAGCGGGTTGCCCTTGAAGGTGCGGCGCATGAAAAACGCACCGCCACGGCGCAACAGGCTGCCGATCACCGGCATGTTCAGGTTGATGCCGGCGGCGATGTGCGGCGGGGTCAGGCCGTTCTTGAACAGCAGGTAGGACAGCAGCAGGTAGTCGATATGGCTGCGGTGGCAAGGCACATAAATCACCTCGTAGCCCTGGGCAACCTTTTGCACGCCCTCGATGTTATTGACCTTGATGCCGTCGTAGATTTTGTTCCAGAACCAGCTCAGCACCACTTCCAGGAAACGGATCGCGGTGTAGGTGTAGTCGGAGGCAATCTCGTTGCCGTAGCGCAGGGCCTGGGCCTTGGCTTTTTCCGGGCTGATTTTTTCGCGCTCGGCTTCCTCGGCAATGGCCTGGCGCACCAGCGGCATGTTGACCAGGCCCTTGACCAGATTGCGCCGGTGGGACAAATCGGGGCCGATCACCGCAGTCTTCAGGTTACGAAAGTGCACGCGCAGGATGCGTTGGGCCATGCGCACGGTGCGTTCGTGGCCTTTATTGTGCTCGATCAATTCACGCAGGTTGATGGGCGCGGAGAATTGCACGCGGGTCTTGCGTCCCAGGATCAGGATGCTCAACAACCGGCGTAGACGCCCAGTGACCGCCCAGCTGTCGGCAAACAGCAGTTTCCACGGGCTGGACTCGCTCGCAGGGGTTTGCCCCCAGAACACGCTGACCGGAATGATTTGTGCATTCTCTTCGGCGTGTTCGCTGAGGGTGTTGACCAGGCGGGTCAGGGTTGGCGGCGCGCCGCGCTTGTCCTGACGGCCGAGCCAGTCCGGCTCGGGTGTGAGGTAGAAGAACGCCGCAGGCTCCATCAGCGGACCTACCGATACCGGCAGCACCGGGCGCGGCAGGCCGGCCTTGGTGCACTCGGCATCGACCACGGCCAATTCGGTGAGGGAGGGCGATTGCAGGACGTAAAACACCGGCCGGCTGCGGTCCAGGTTGAGGGTAAGGGACGACTGGTTGATCGTCTCTGAGCGAACCCAGAGGTACAACAGTCGGCGCAAGGTGCCAAATACCAGACGGCGGAACGGGGAGCGGGTCATAGGCGAGCTGCTTCAAGTGGGAAAAACCGAGCAGGCGCTCGGGCGGGTAGTGTGCCGTATTCGCCGAAAATCGGCAAAAAAGCAGCGATGTAAACTTGAGTTGATCGTTTTTGAGCCTGTCTTATACTCGGCAGTTCAACGCGACCGACTCAACAATAACAATCAAGTGGGAGTGAACAGATGGCAACGCGCGAAACCGGCAATGTGAAGTGGTTCAACGACGCCAAGGGCTACGGCTTTATACAACGTGAAGATGGCAAGGATGTGTTTGTGCACTACCGCGCCATTCGCGGTGACGGCCACCGTTCATTGGCCGAGGGCCAGCAGGTGGAATACGCCGTGGTGAGCGGCGAGAAAGGGTTGCAGGCGGAGGATGTGGTCGGTTTGTAATGCGGATTTGTTACACCGCAGAACCCATGTGGGAGGGGGCAAGCCCCCTCCCGCATTTGACTGGGTTCGCAATTCAGACTCAGGCAGTTTTCCAGGTGATCTGCTCTTCACCGTCCGCGCTGATGCGAATCCAGGTGTCGGCGCTTTCTTCACCTTCTTCCTCGACCCATGTCCCCGGCGCGCAACGCACTTCCACGTTCAGCGCAGCAAACGCCGCGCGGGCGCAGGCGATGTCGTCTTCCCACGGCGTCTGGTCACTTTCCAGATACAGGCTGTTCCACTTGCCCACGGCTTTCGGCAGCCAGGTCACGGGCACGTCACCGGCCTTGCACTTGTAGGTCTGGCCACGTTGGACCCAGTCGCTGCACGGGCCCAGGGCGGCGCCCAGCCAGGTGGCGATGGCCTTGTAGTCGACGTCGGCGTCCTTCAGGTAAATCTCGATATCGGGTTGGCGCATGGATATTCCTCGTTGCGGGATTCGAAAATCCATTCGCGGATGTTTAAAAGTCGGTTATTGAAGCACGAAATAATCGTAGCGCATCGATACCGTGACCAGCAGCGGTTCGGCCGCCTCGATCACCTCGGCACGGCGTTCGGCACTGGCGCGCCAGCCGTGGGGCGTCATGGCCAGCAGGTTGGCGCGGTCCTGGGGCTCGGCCAGGCTTAACTTGAATTCCAGGGTTTCGCTGTGCGCCAGGCTCATGCCGTCCGGCACCAGGGCCAGGTGCTTGTCGTCGGTGTACTCGCGCACTTCGTCGTACAGGCGCTCGCGCAGTTCCATCAGATGGCCGCTGGTAGGGCCGACTTTCATCAAGCCGCCGCCCGGGCTGAGCAGGCGCTTGGCCTCTTGCCAATCCAGCGGGCTGAACACACTGGCGAGGAACTGGCAGCTGGCGTCGGCCAACGGCACGCGGGCCATGCTGGCGATCAACCAGGTCAGCGCCGGGTTGCGTTTGCACGCGCGCTTGACCGCTTCCTTGGAAATGTCCAACGCGTAGCCATCGGCATGGGGCAGGGCCTCGGCGATTTGCGCGGTGTAGTAACCCTCGCCACAACCGATGTCCACCCAGCGCTGCGGTGCGCGTTCAGCGGCCAGCTCGGCCAGGCGCTTGGCCACCGGGGCATAGTGCCCGGCGTTGAGAAAGTCACGGCGCGCCTCGACCATGGCCAGGTTGTCGCCCGGGTCGCGGCTGTTCTTGTGCTGCACCGGCAACAGGTTCAGGTAACCCTGGCGCGCGCGGTCGAAACGGTGCCCGGCCGGGCACGCCACGCCATTGTCCACCGCGTTGAGCGGGGCGCTGCAAATGGGGCAGGCCAGCATCAGGCGAGCAACTTGATCAGGGTCTGGTAATAGATTTCGGTCAGCACATCGAGGTCGCTGGCCAGGATCCGCTCGTTGACCTGGTGGATCGTCGCATTCACCGGGCCCAACTCGACCACTTGGGTGCCAAGGGTCGCAATGAAGCGCCCATCGGAGGTGCCGCCACTGGTGGAGGCCTGGGTCTCACGCCCGGTAATTGCCTTGATGCTGGCCGACACCGCATCGAGCAATGCGCCCGGCTCGGTAAGAAACGGCAGGCCCGACAGCGCCCACTCCACATGCCAGTCCAGGTCATGCTTGTCGAGAATCGCCGCAACGCGCTGTTGCAGGCCTTCGACCGTGGATTCGGTGGAAAAACGGAAGTTGAACACCGCCGTCAGGTCACCCGGAATCACGTTGGTGGCGCCGGTGCCGGAGTTGAGGTTGGAGATCTGGAAGCTGGTCGGCGGGAAGAAGGTGTTGCCGTCGTCCCAGTGTTCGGCGGCCAGTTCGGCCAGGGCCGGTGCGGCCAGGTGGATCGGGTTCTTCGCCAGGTGCGGGTAGGCCACGTGGCCTTGCACGCCGCGCACGGTCAGGGTGGCGCCGAGGGAGCCGCGACGGCCGTTCTTGACCACATCGCCCACCAGGGTGGTGCTCGACGGCTCGCCGACGATGCACCAGTCCAGGCGCTCCTTGCGCGCCGCCAGGCGTTCGATCACGGCCTTGGTGCCGTGGTGCGCCGGGCCTTCTTCATCGCTGGTGATCAGGAAAGCGACCGAACCCTTGTGGTCCGGGTAGTCGCGGACGAAGCGCTCTGCCGCCACCAGCATCGCCGCCAGGCTGCCCTTCATGTCGGCCGCGCCCCGCCCGCAGAGCATGCCGTTTTCGTCGATCAAGGCGTCGAACGGGTCGTTCTGCCAGGCTTGTACCGGGCCGGTGGGGACCACGTCGGTGTGGCCGGCGAAGCACAGCACCGGACCGTCGTGCTTGCCATGGGTGGCCCAAAAGTTGTCCACGTCCTCGATGCGCATCGGCTCCAGCGCAAAACCGGCGTCGCCCAGGCGCTGCATCATCAGCTTCTGGCAATCGGCGTCGATCGGCGTGACCGAGGGGCGACGGATCAGGTCGATGGCAAGTTGAAGGGTCGGCGAAAGGTCGGCATGGGCCGTCATGGGAAAACTCCGGAAAGCATGTTTGGAAGAGCAGGGCGGGCAGACAAAACGGCCGTTATCTTATAGCAAAACGGCGGCCAGAGGCCGCCGTTTAGTGCATTGCGCAAGTTTTTAAGCCGCAGGTGCAGGCTCAGGTGCCACTGCCGGTTTTGGCAGCGACGACAGGAACGCCATGATCAACGCCGCCACATACGGCAGCGATTGCACCAGCAGCATCACCACCCAGAAACGGATGTCATTGCTCGGCAGGCCCTGCACCAGGTAGATACCCAGCGCGGCGCCCCACAACAGCAGCATGATGAACATTTCTTCGCGGGCTTCGGAAATCGCTACCCAGAAGCCGTGGTTATCCGCGTTTTTCGGGGTACGAAAGAACGGAATGCTGGTGGTGAAGAAGCCATACAGCACCGCCTTGGCGATGGTGTGGGACAGCGCCAGGCCAGCCAGGGCGGCGCAGAACGCATCCTTGAGGTTCACACCCACCGCACGGCGGTAGAGAAAGATGATCTTGCCCACCTTGAACACGAACAACGCCAACGGCGGGATCGCGAAAATCAGCAGCGGCGGGTCGACCCGCGTCGGCACGATGATCATCGCCGCCGACCACAACAGCGCGCCGACGGTGAAGAAGATGTTCATGCCATCCGCCACCCACGGCAACCAGCCCGCGAGGAAGTGGTAGCGCTGGCCACGGGTCAGCTCGGTGTCTTTGCCACGCAGCAGGCTGGCGGTGTGACGCTTGATGATCTGGATCGCACCATAGGCCCAGCGGAAACGCTGTTTCTTGAAGTCGATAAAGGTATCCGGCATCAGGCCCTTGCCGTAGCTGTCGTGGTAATACGCCGCCGACAGACCTTTCTCGAACACGCGCAGGCCCAGTTCGGCGTCTTCGCAGATGCACCAGTCAGCCCAGCCAAGCTCTTCGAGCACCGAGCGACGGGTCATGGTCATGGTGCCGTGCTGAATGATCGCGTCGCGGTCGTTACGGGTGACCATGCCGATATGGAAGAAGCCTTTGTATTCGGCGTAGCAGAGCTTCTTGAACGTGCTTTCGTTCTGGTCGCGGTAGTCCTGTGGCGACTGCACCACGGCGATTTTCGGGTCGGCGAAGTGCGGCACCATGTGCTTGAGCCAGTTCGGCGACACGCAGTAGTCCGAGTCGATCACCGCGATCACTTCGGCATCCTTGGCGGTGTGCGGGATCAGGTAGTTCAGAGCACCGCCCTTGAAACCGGCCAGGGGCGCGACGTGGAAGAACTTGAAGCGCGGGCCCAGGGTTTCGCAGTAGTCGCGTACCGGCTCCCACACCGCCGGGTCTTTGGTGTTGTTGTCGATGATCAGGACTTCGTAGTCCGGGTAATCGAGGGCGGCCAGGGCGTCGAGGGTCTGTTTGACCATCTCTGGCGGCTCGTTGTAGCACGGCACATGGATCGACACTTTCGGGCGGTAGTCCGAATCGCCTTCCACCGGCAGGAATTCACGTCGGCGTTTGTGGGTCCATACCGCTTCCGCCAGTTCGTGGGCTTCGGTCAGCAGCACGATAAACACCCCCAGGGCGCCCAGCGCGAGCAAGATACCGACGGTCACGCTGAACCACGTGCTGTATTGCTGACTGTAGTCGTAGCCGATCCACACCAGTACCGAACCGCAGAGGAACGCGATAAAGGTCAGGAAGGTACGGCCACGCTGGCGCAGGGATGAGCCGTCGATCATCAGCAGGGTCAGGGACAGCAGTGCGAGCACCACCGATCCGATCGCCAGGACGCGCCATTGCGGGATCGCAACGACGGGCCCTTCGAAGTTGAACTTCTGCTGGCGCGCGGCGTTGTACACGCCCCAATAAGCGCCGGCCGAGCCTTCGTCGCTGACTTTCCACGGCTGGTCGAAGGCCTCGATCACGAAGTAGTTGTAGCCCTGGCGGTTGAGCTTGTTCACCAGCGTGCGCAGGTAAATCGCCTGGTCTGCCGGGGACGTTTCATTCCCGCCGCGCATCCGGCCGTTACTTGGCCAGCCCACTTCCGACAGCAGCAGTGGCTTTTTCGGGAACAGTTTCTTCAGGTCCTTGGCGCGGTCGAGTACGTACTGGCCGGCCTTGTCCATCGGGATGTACTCCCAGAACGGCAGGATGTGCGCGGCGATCAGGTCGACGTGCTTGGCCAGTTGCGGGTTCTTTTCCCAGATATGCCATTGCTCGGAGGTCGTCACCGGTACTTTCACGGCGCCGCGCACCCGGTCCAGCAGCACGATCAGTGCTTCAGGGGTGATCTCTTCACGGAACAGCGCCTCGTTACCGACGACAACCCGCACGACACTGCGCGAGCTGTTTGCGATCTCGATGGCGCGCTGGACTTCGCGCTCGTTACGCTCCAGGTCCGGGCTGATCCAGATCCCCAGCGTTACGCGCAGGCCGAACTCTTCGGCGAGCTTGGGAATGTCACCCAATGTGCCGTCGACCGAGTAAGTACGGATGTTGTCCGTCAGCTTGCTCATGATCTCCAGATCGCGACGCATCTGCTCGTCGGTGGGGTACTGGTCTTTCTGCGGGAACTGGCCTTGCTGGAACGGCGAGTAGGAAAAACCGGAGATCTGCTCAGGCCAGTTGGGAGCAGTGACCGGGCGGTTGATCAACGCCCAGAAGCCGGTGAACAGCGCGGCAATTGCCAGCACCACCACCAGGTTGAGTCCAAATTTACGCGATGACATGGCTATTTCGGGTTCCAAAGGGTGCGGAACGAAAAGAGGTGTCGGCCTGCGCCGAACGGCGCGCATCCTACACCGGCCGCTCCATGAGCGTATAGCAGACAGAGAAAAGCCGGACGTTAGTCAGCGAAACAGCCTCTAAGTTCTTTACTTGTAGCTTGTAGCTTCGAACTTGTCGCTATGTAGTCCATAATGCGCGCCGGTTTTTGGGGTAATGGTCATGAGCACAGAAGATCCGCGGTTTGCAGGCGTCGCCCGCTTGTATGGCATTGAAGGCCTGGAACGCTTGAAAGCGGCCCATGTGGCGATTGTCGGCGTCGGTGGCGTCGGCTCGTGGGCAGCGGAAGCCATGGCCCGTTGCGGGGTGGGCGAGATCTCCCTGTTCGACCTGGACGACGTGTGTGTCAGCAACAGCAACCGCCAACTGCACGCCTTGGACGGCACCGTGGGCAAGCCCAAGGTCGAAGTGATGGCCGAGCGCCTGCGCGCTATCAACCCGGATTGCACGGTGCATGCGGTGGCGGACTTCGTGACCCGCGACACCATGGCCGAATACATCACGCCCAACATCGATTGCGTGATCGACTGCATCGACGCCGTCAACGCCAAGGCCGCGCTGATCGCCTGGTGCAAGCGCCGCAAGATCCAGATCATCACCACCGGCGGCGCCGGCGGGCAGATCGACCCGACGTTGATCCAGGTATGCGACCTGAACCGTACCTTTAATGACCCCTTGGCGTCGAAAGTGCGCTCTACCCTGCGCCGTGACTACGGCTTTTCCCGCACGGTGACCCGCCATTACAGCGTGCCGTGCGTGTTTTCCACCGAGCAACTGCGCTACCCCAAGCCGGATGGCAGCATCTGTTTGCAGAAGAGTTTTGTCGGTGATGGGGTGAAGCTCGACTGCGCCGGCGGGTTTGGCGCGGTAATGATGGTGACGGCCACATTCGGCATGGTCGCGGCGACCAAGGCAGTGGACAAGATTGTGGCCGGGGTGCGCAGGCCCTCGGAGCGGGTCAAGCCCGCCTGAGTCTCAGAACGTTACACGGTTCAAATGTGGGTATGACTGAGTTCGCGCATGCGCTGCAGGACTGCATTCAGCCCATTGCTGCGCGACGGCGACAGTTGGCGAGAAAGCCCCAGTTGATTGAACCAGTCAGGCAAGTCGACCGCCTGCAAGTCGTCCGCCGACAACCCATTGACCCGCGCCAGCAGCAATGCGACCAAGCCACGAATCATGCGGGCCTCACTGCTGGCGGCGAACTGCCAGTGGCCATCGTGCAAGCGTCCGACCAACCACACCAGGCTTTCACAGCCCTGCACGAGGTTGGCATCGACCTTATCCTCATCCGCCAAAACGGGCAGGCGCTCGCCCCACTGCATCAGCATTCGAGCGCGTTGCTCCCAGCTGCCCACCGACTGAAAGGCCTCCAACGCGGCAACCGCTTCCACCGGCAGGCTCATCGCAGCATATCCAGCGCCTGATCCAGCGCTTCGAAGAAGCGTTCCAGGTCATCGGAGTCGTTATACAGCGCCAGGGAGACGCGGATCGCCCCCGACAAGTGCATGGCCTTGAGCAGCGGCATTGCGCAATGATGGCCGGCACGTACGGCAATGCCTTGCTCGGTCAGCAGGTGCGCGAGGTCGGCGTTGTGCACGCCCTCGACCACAAAGCTGACCAGCGCCGCCTGCGGCGAACCCAGCACACGGACGCCATTGCGCGCCTTCAGCCCGCGCAGCAGGTAGTCATGCAGGGCCGCTTCATGGGCGAGCGCCGCGTGCTGATCCAGCGAACTCAGGTAGTCCAGGGACGCGCCCAGGCCGATCACACCGGCAATCGGCGGGGTGCCGGCCTCGAAACCCAGCGGTGCCGGGCGAAAGCTCGCGCTGTGGTACTCAGCCTGTTGCACCATCTCGCCACCAAATTGCCAATGGCGCAGGTGATGCAGGGCCTCGTTGCGGCCATAGAGCACGCCGACGCCGTCCGGGCCGTACAGCTTGTGGCTGGAAAATACATAGAAGTCGCAGCCCAGTGCCTGCACGTCATGGCGGCCGTGGACGATGCCTTGGGCGCCATCGACCACGGTCACGGCGCCGTGGGTCTGGGCCAATGCCAGCAAGGCTTGCAGCGGTTGCCAGGTGCCGAGGACGTTGGACAGTTGGCTCACCGCCAGCAGGCGCGTACGCGGGCCGATCAACGCGGCGGCGGCTTGCAGGTCGATCACGCCGTCATCGTCGAGTGGCAATACCACCAGGTTGAGCGCGCGACGCTTGGCCAGTTGCTGCCACGGCAACAGGTTGGCGTGGTGTTCCAGGGCGCTGATGACAATTTCATCGCCCGCATTGAATAAGTGCTCAAGGCCGTAGGCCAAGAGGTTCAGCGCTGATGTCGCGCCGTGGGTGAAGATAATTTGCCCGCTGTCACCTGCATTCAACCACTGCGCAACCTTGCTGCGACTGTCCTCGAAAGCCTGGGTCGCATGGGCACCCGGCAAATGCTGGGCACGGTGCACATTGGCGGCGCCATTGGCGTAGTAATGGCTGATGGCGTCCAGCAGGGCTTGGGGTTTTTGCGTGGTGGCGGCGTTGTCCAGATAGGTCTGGTCTTGCCGTTGCAGGGCGGCGATGGCCGGGAAATCGGCGCGCCAGGGGGAGGGCACTAGCATGGTGTTCAAGACTCGTATAAGCGAGCCCCAGGGTCGGGGCCCGCTAGTGGCATCGAGTGGCTGCTTAGTTGTGAGCGTGCAGCGCTTCGTTCAGTTCGATGGCCGATTTGTGGGTTTTGCACTCCACGGCACCGGTCTCGGAGTTACGGCGGAACAGCAGGTCCGGTTGGCCGGCCAACTCGCGCGCCTTGACCACCTTGACCAGTTGGTTCGACTCGTCCAGCAGTGCAACCTTGGTGCCGGCGGTGACATACAGGCCCGACTCCACGGTGTTGCGGTCGCCCAATGGGATACCGATACCGGCGTTGGCGCCGATCAGGCAGCCTTCGCCGACCTTGATCACGATGTTGCCGCCGCCCGACAGGGTGCCCATGGTCGAGCAACCGCCGCCCAGGTCCGAACCCTTGCCGACGAACACGCCAGCCGATACACGGCCTTCGATCATGCCCGGGCCTTCGGTGCCGGCGTTGAAGTTGACGAAACCTTCGTGCATCACGGTGGTGCCTTCGCCCACGTAGGCGCCGAGGCGGATACGCGCGGCGTCAGCGATACGCACGCCGCTCGGCACCACGTAGTCGGTCATTTTCGGGAACTTGTCCACCGAGAACACTTCCAGCAGTTCGCCACGCAGGCGTGCTTCCAGTTGGCGTTCGGCCAGCTCATTGATGTCGATCGCACCCTGGCTGGTCCAGGCCACGTTCGGCAGTTGCGGGAACACACCGGCGAGGCTCAGGCCGTGTGGCTTGACCAGGCGATGGGACAACAGGTGCAGCTTGAGGTAGGCCTCGGGGGTGGACGTCAGTGCGGCGTCCTCGGCCAGCAACGTGGCGACCAGCGGCGTGTGGCTTTCTGCCAGGCGGCTCAGCAGCGCGGCTTGGACAGCGTCGACGCCTTTGAGCGCGTCAGCCAGTTGCAGGGCCTGGGCGACGGTGAAGGTGATCGCCTGGTTGCCTTCGCTGTAGCCGAGGATCGGCGCAATGGCAGCGACGATTTCAGCCGATGGGTTGAGCAAGGGTTGTGCGTAAAACACTTCCAGCCAAGCACCTTGGCGGTTCTGAGTGCCGACGCCGAAGCCCAGGCTGAACAGGGAATTGGACATGCTGTTACCTCTACAAAAATGGAAGGGCTGGCCTACTTGAGGGCTGCCGAATAGCTATCTGGCTTGAAGCCAATCAGGGTTCTGTCACCGAGATCAAGCACCGGGCGCTTGATCATCGAAGGTTGTGCGAGCATCAATTCAATGGCTTTCGACTGATCGAGATCGGCTTTGCGTTCGTCTTCGAGTTTGCGAAAGGTGGTGCCCGCACGGTTCAAAACCACCTGCCAACCGTGCTCGTTGCACCATTGGGTCAAGTGTTCGCGGTCGATACCGGCCGTTTTGTAGTCGTGGAACTCATAGCTCACAGCGTGCTCATCGAGCCAGGTGCGCGCCTTTTTCATGGTGTCGCAGGCTTTGATGCCGAAAAGGTGCAACGTTTTGCTTGAAGCGGTCAAGGAATTGCCCCCCCTCTGATCTGATGTCGTGTGCGGATGAAACCGAAAGATCACGGATTATGCCACGACCAGCACGTTTGAGTGCCGCTCGTCAGCGTCGTGCGACTTTTGTGCAAAAGCCAGCGCGCAGCATAGGCCGGTAACATAGCCGGGTAATATGGCACTTCAACTGCCAGTTGTTGCCTGATGTGTGTCGTTGCAAGTCGATTGTCCGGGAAAACCGCGTTATGCAAACCGCCTACACCGTTCTTATCCTGCTGATGCTGGTCAGCGTTTCGCGTCTGGTCGGGCGTGTCATCCCCCTGCCGTTGCCTCTGGTGCAGATTGCCGCTGGCGCGTTGCTCGCCTGGCTCACGCTGGGGCTGCATGTGGCGCTGGACCCGGAGTTGTTCCTGTTTCTGTTCCTGCCACCGTTGCTGTTCTCCGATGGCTGGCGCATGCCCAAGCGCGAATTGTGGCGCCTGCGCGGGCCGATCCTGACGCTGGCCGTCGGGCTGGTGCTGTTCACCGTGGTCGGTGCTGGTTACTTCATTCATTGGCTATTGCCGACGATCCCGCTGCCGGTGGCCTTCGCCCTCGCAGCCGTGTTGTCGCCGACGGATGCCGTGGCCGTGTCGGCGATCGCTCAGAACCGCTTGCCGACGCCTCTGATGCATATGCTCCAGGGCGAGGCCCTGATGAATGATGCTTCGGGCCTGGTGACCTTCAAGTTCGCCTTGGCCGCAGCATTGACCGGCGTGTTCTCTTTGGCCGATGCCAGCCTGACCTTTGTTTTGGTGGCCGTGGGCGGACTGGCGGTCGGGGTGGCGCTGAGTTGGCTGGTCGGCCGCCTGCGTGCCTGGATGATTGCTCGAGGTTGGGATGACCCGGCGACCCACGTGGTGTTCATGTTGCTGCTGCCGTTTGCGGCCTACGTGCTGGCCGAACGCCTTGGGGCCTCGGGCATCTTGTCGGCGGTGGCGGCGGGCATGATGCAAAGCTGGCTCGACCTGCTGCCCCGCCAGACCAGTACGCGCCTGCTCAATCGCAGTGTCTGGTCATTGCTGGAGTTTGCCTTCAACGGTCTGATCTTCCTGCTGCTGGGCCTGCAATTGCCGGACATCATCAAAGCCGTGGTCAGCCATGAACCGACATTGTGGCCGACCTTGCTGTATCGCTGCCTGGATGTGATTGCGATCTTCCTGGTGCTAGTGGTGTTGCGCTTTATCTGGGTGCAGAGCATCTGGCGCTTGTCGGGTTTGCTCCGTCGCCTACGTGGGAAAAGTGAACTGACCCTGGTGCCCACCGCACGGTCCTGTTGGTTGCTGACCGTGGGCGGTGTGCGCGGTGCGGTGACCTTGGCTGGTGTGATGTCGGTGCCTTTGTTACTGGCACCGGGCAAAGACTTTCCTGAGCGCGATCTGCTGATTTTCATCGCTGCTGGCGTGATCCTGCTGTCGCTGATCGCTGCCTGTATCGCCTTGCCGATGCTGTTGCGCGGGATCGAAAAAAGCCCCGATGAAAAGCGCCACAACGAAGTGCGTGAAGCGTGGAAAAAGACCGCTGTCGCCGCAATCCACGCCTTGGAGGCCGAAGAACCGACAGAAACCGAAACCCAGGACGCCGCCCAGGCCGCATTGGCCACTGAGCTAAAGGCGCGGTTGATGTCGGAATATCGCCATCAGTTGGAGGTGTTCAATGACTCGGCGGAAGCCCAGGCGCTGGCGCAGCAAATGGATCTGCTTGAGCGCAAGCTGCGGCTCAAGGCCCTGCGCGCGCAACGCCTGGAGTTGTATAGCCTGAGCCGTCATCACCAGATTGGTGATGACGTCTTGAGGGAGGTGTTGGCGGAGCTGGACATGAGTGAAGCGAATCTGGGTCAGGTGAAATGACCCGCAAGGCGTTTACCGACGACGCTGGATAAAATCCCGCATCCGTTCAGCGGCTTCCACGCACTCCGCCAGGGGTGCCACCAGCGCCAGGCGCACACGCCCGGCGCCGGGGTTGACGCCCTCGACTTCCCGCGACAGGTACGAACCCGGCACCACCGTCACGTGCTCCTCCACGAACAGGTCGCGGCAGAACGCGGCATCATCGCCCTGCACATTCGGCCACAGATAGAACCCGCCATCCGGGGCCTGTACGTCCAGCACGGGCTTGAGGATCGCCAGCACGGCGTCAAACTTTTCGCGGTACAGGTCTCGGTTGGCCAGCACATGGGCCTCGTCCTGCCATGCGGCGATGCTGGCCAGTTGGGTTTGAACCGGCATCGCACAGCCGTGGTAGGTGCGGTACAGCAGGAAGCCCTTGAGGATCTCGGCATCGCCGGCCACGAAGCCGGAGCGCAGGCCTGGCAGGTTGGAGCGCTTGGACAGGCTGTGGAATACCACACAGCGCTTGAAGTCCTGGCGGCCCAGTTCGACACATGCGCTGAGCAGGCCCGGCGGTGGGGTTTGTTCGTCGAAGTAGAGTTCGCTGTAGCACTCGTCAGCAGCGATGACGAAGTCGTATTCGTCGGCCAGGGCGATGAGTTTTTTCAGGGTCTCGACCGGGATCAGCGCGCCGGTCGGGTTGCCGGGGGAGCACAGGAACAGGATCTGGCAGCGTTTCCAGATGTCTGGCGACACGGCGTCGAAATCCGGGTTGAAGCCGTTTTCATCCAGGCATGGCAGGTAGTGCGGCTTGGCCCCGGCCAGGAACGCGGCGCCTTCGTAGATCTGGTAGAACGGGTTCGGGCTGACCACCAGCGCGTCGTCGCCACGGTTGACCACGGTCTGGGTGAAGGCGAACAGCGCTTCACGGGTGCCGTTGACCGGCAGGATATTGCGCGCCGGGTCCAGCCAGCCCTTGGGCACGTTGAAGCGGCGTTCGCACCAGGCGCCGATGGCCTCGCGCAAAGCCGGGATGCCCAGGGTGGTCGGGTACACCGCCATCTGGTCGAGGTTATTGCTCAGTGCCTCGGCGACGAACGTCGGGGACTTATGCTTGGGTTCGCCGATGGACAGCGCGATTGGGCGTTTGTCCGGGTTTGGCGTAACGCTGCCAAGCAGGGCGCGCAGTTTCTCGAACGGGTAAGGCTGCAGCTGGTTCAGGGCGTTGTTCATCGGTGGATCTCGTTCAATTCATTGGAAGCAAAAAAAGGCTGTCGGTCAGATACTCAAGCGCGATAACTCAACGCTATTTTCCTGATTGACGCTCAACTGCTGGACGATGGCTTCCTGCAAGCGGCGGCACAGTTCCGGGTCGGACAGCGGCTGGTTATCGGCATCGGTAATAAAGAACACGTCTTCCACCCGTTCGCCCAGGGTTGCGATCTTGGCGTTCTGCAGTGACAAATCGAACTCCAGGAAAATGCCGCCGATCCTTGCCAGCAGGCCTGGCCGGTCCGGCGCGCTGAGCTCCAGCACCGTGACCGGACGCTGGGCATCGTTGGAAATGGTCACCTGGGGCGCAAAGGCAAAGTGCTTGAGCTGGCGCGGTACCCGACGTTGGATGATGGTCGGGTAGTCGTCCGGGTTGCGCAGCGCTTCGGTCAGGCCTTCGCGGATCTTTTTCACCCGCGCCGGGTTATCGCCGATGGACTCGCCTTCGGTATCCAGCACGATGTAGGTGTCGAGGGTGAACTGGCTGCTGGAGGTGATGACCCGGGCGTCATGGATGTTCAGGTTTAGCTGGTCCATGGCCGCCACGGTCACCGCGAAGAAGTCGTGCTGGTCGGGCGCATAGATGAAGATCTGCGTACCGCCTTCGAATTCGCGCTGGGTGGTTTCCTTGATCAGCACCAGCGGGCCGCCATCAGCCGGTTGCTGCAGGATCGCGTCGGTGTGCCAGGCCACATCGCCGGCGGTGTGGCGCAGGAAGTAATCGTCACCCAATTGCGACCACAGTTGCTCGACGTCGTCCGGGTCGTTGCCACCGCGCACCAGGATATCCAGCGCCGCGCTTTGGGTGCGGCGGATCTGCTCTTCGCGGTCCACCGGGTTTTCCAGGCCTCGGCGCAGGGCACGCTTGGTCTCGGTGTAGAGCTGGCGCAACAGGCTGGCGCGCCAGGAGTTCCATAGGGTCGGATTGGTGGCGTTGATATCGGAGACGGTCAGCACGTACAGGTAGTCGAGGCGGGTTTCATCGCCGACGATCTGCGCGAAATCGTGGATCACCTGCGGGTCGGACAAGTCCTTGCGCTGGGCGGTGGTCGACATCACCAGGTGGTTCTGCACCAGCCAGACGATCAGGCGGCTGTCCCACAGTGGCAACTGGTGGCGCTGGCAGAACGCCTCGGCATCCACTGCGCCGATTTCCGAGTGATCACCGTGCCGGCCCTTGCCGATGTCGTGGTACAGGCCGGCGAGGTAGATCAACTCCGGCTTAGGCAGCTTGGCCATGAGCTTGCTGGCCAGCGGGAATTTCTCGGACACCTGGGTGTACTGCAACTTACGCAGGTGCTTGATCAGGTTCAGGGTGTGGGCGTCCACGGTATAGATGTGGAACAGGTCGTGCTGCATCTGCCCGACGATAAAGCCGAACTCCGGCAGGTAGCGCCCGAGGATGCCGTAGCGGTTCATGCGGCGCAGGTTGCGGTGGATGCCGATCTTGCACTTGAACAGCTCGATAAACAGGCTGGTGTTGCGAATGTCGTTGCGAAAGTCATCGTCGATCAGGTGACGGTTTTCCCGCAGCAGGCGGATGGTATCGGCGCGTACGCCCTTGATTTCCGGCTGCTGGGCCATCAGCACGAAGATTTCCAGCATGGCGAACGGGGTGCGGCGGAACACGTTGTCGTTGCGCGCCTCGATATAGCCGTCGTGCAACTGGAAGCGCGAATTGATCGGCTGCGGCGGAGCTTCGTCTTCGGGGGCGAGGATCACTTCTTCGAAGTGCTGGATGATCAGGTCGCTGAGCTGGGCGATGCTCATGACTACCCGATAGTACTGCTGCATGAAGCTTTCGATGCTGGTCTTCGCGTCTTCGCCTTCAAACCCCAGCAGGGTGGCGATGGAGCGTTGGTGGTCGAACAGCAGGCGGTCTTCGGAGCGCCCGGCGAGCATGTGCAGGGCGTAGCGCACTTTCCACAGGAATTCCTGGGACGACGCCAGCAGGGCGTTTTCGCTTTCCACCAGGAAGCCTTCGCCGGCCAGGGCGCGCAGGTTCAGAGTGCCGTATTGGCGACGCGCTACCCACAGAATCGTCTGGATATCGCGCAGCCCACCTGGGGAGCCTTTGACGTTGGGTTCCAGGTTGTATTCGGTGTCGTTGTACTTGTGGTGCCGGGCCTTCTGTTCGGCACGCTTGGCCAGGAAGAAATCCTTGCTCGGCCACATGTGCGCGGTGCTGGTGACTTCGAGCATGCGCTGGCGCAAGCGCTCGGGGCCGGCGATGGTGCGGCTTTCCATCAGGTTGGTGATGACGGTGAGGTCGGCGCGGGCCTCTTCGGCGCATTCGTCCACCGAGCGCACGCTCTGGCCGACTTCCAGGCCGATGTCCCACAGCAGCGTCAGAAAACGCTCGATGGAATCGCGAAAGATCTCATGGTCGGCGCTGTCCAGCAGGATCAGCAGGTCGATGTCGGAGTAGGGGTGCAGCTCGCCACGGCCGTAGCCGCCGACCGCCACCAGGGCAATATCGGCGTCTTCACTCCAACTGAACTGTTCCCAGGCCTTTTGCAGGATGTTATCGACGAACCAGGCGCGGTCCTCGATCAGCCGGCGGATGTCCCGGCCGCTGCGAAAGCGCTCGTCGAGCACCTCGCGGGCCTGGCGGATGGCCTTTTTGAACGCGGCAATGGGGCTCGCTTTCAGTGCCAGCTCCGCCTGGAACTGGCCACGGTCGAAGAGTTCGGGATCCACCTGGGGCATCGATCGGCTTTCCTTTCTATCTAGTCAGTCAGTCACAACACAGTTGGGGAAAACCTTGGCAGCCTTTTATGCGGAGACGCGTGGGATCGTGTCGTCGGCGCGCAGGGTGAAGATCTCGTAGCCGGTTTCGGTGACCAGCAGGGTGTGTTCCCACTGGGCCGAGAGCTTGCGGTCCTTGGTGATGGCCGTCCAGCCGTCGCCCAATACCTTGGTGTCGGCCTTGCCTTGGTTGATCATCGGCTCGATGGTGAAAGTCATGCCTGCCTTGAGCTCCATGCCGGTGCCTGCGCGGCCGTAGTGCAGGATCTGCGGTTCTTCGTGGAACACGGTGCCGATACCGTGGCCGCAGAATTCACGCACCACCGAGAAACCGTTCTTTTCGGCGTGCTTCTGGATCACTTCACCGATGTCGCCCAGGCGGCAGCCAGGCTTGACGATTTCGATAGCCTTGTACATGCATTCCTGGGTGACCTGGGACAGGCGCTCCGCCCAGACCGGCACGGTGCCGACGTGGAACATGCGGCTGGTGTCGCCGAAGTAGCGGTCCTTGATCACGGTGACGTCGATGTTCAGGGTGTCGCCGTCCTTCAACGGCTTGTCGCCCGGGATCCCGTGGCAGACCACGTGGTTGACCGAAGTGCAGATCGACTTGGGGAAACCCTTGTAGTTCAGGGGGGCAGGGATGGCCTTTTGCACATTGACGATATAGTCATGGCAGATCTGGTTCAGGGTTTCGGTGGTAACGCCGGGCTTGACGTGCTCGGCAATCATTTCCAGTACGTCGGCAGCCAGCTTGCCGGCAATGCGCATGCCGGCGATGTCTTCGGCGGTTTTCAAACTAACGGTCATACAGGCTCTCTCTAGCGCGACGCGCTGAAATCAATACGGTTTACGGGCGTGCGACAAAAGGTTGCTGAATTCGCACAAGCCACAAAAAACGCGATTCTAACAGACGCGGGCGGCAAATCATGAGCCCCTGACGATCGCTTCTCTCTATCAGCTGGGGTTATATCGGCTCTATTCAAAGGCTTGCGCACAAGTCGCGGATGCCAAATGTGATTGCGGGTTTCGTTTTCGCCCTTCGTGTGGTATAAAATGCGCCGCTTTCCGGGGATACCCCGAAAAGCTTAAATCCACACACGTGTCGACACGATGACCTGGGTGCCGGAGGCCTTGATGCCGCTGGTTGGTCATTGGGATACGTGGAGGCCAAACCCGACTTATTAAGGAACTATCATGTCCCAAGTCAACATGCGCGATATGCTGAAGGCCGGTGTGCACTTCGGTCACCAGACCCGTTACTGGAACCCGAAAATGGGTAAATACATTTTCGGCGCGCGTAACAAGATCCACATCATCAACCTTGAAAAAACCCTGCCAATGTTCAACGAAGCTCTGACTTTCGTAGAGCGCCTGGCCCAGGGCAAAAACAAGATTCTGTTCGTCGGCACCAAGCGTTCCGCTGGCAAGATCGTTGCTGAAGAAGCAGCACGTTGCGGTTCGCCGTACGTGGATCACCGCTGGTTGGGCGGCATGCTGACCAACTTCAAAACCATCCGTGCTTCCATCAAGCGTCTGCGTGACCTTGAAGTGCAAGCCGAAGACGGTACTTTCGCCAAGCTGACCAAGAAAGAAGCGCTGATGCGCACTCGTGACCTGGAAAAGCTCGATCGTTCCCTGGGTGGTATCAAGGACATGGGCGGTCTGCCTGACGCACTGTTCGTTATCGACGTTGATCACGAGCGCATCGCGATCACCGAAGCCAACAAGCTGGGCATCCCTGTTATCGGCGTAGTCGATACCAACAGCAGCCCGGAAGGCGTTGACTACATCATCCCAGGCAACGATGACGCAATCCGCGCTATCCAGCTGTACATGGGTTCGATGGCTGACGCTGTAATCCGTGGTCGCAACCACGTTGCTGGTGGTACCGAGCAGTTCGTTGAAGAAGCTCCGGTAGCTGCAGCTGAGTAATTGACGCCCTGGCGTTGACTCAGTAAGCAAAAAGGGGGCTTGGCCCCCTTTTTGCCACCTCGAAAACCATTTGTGAGCAGCGCAGCTACATCACCTGTAACGTGCAGCGGCTAACAAGGGTGGTTCGGGAAGAATTGATCCCCCGTTCGATCGGGTGGAATGGTTGAAAACCTATCCAAGAGGAATTTGAAAATGGCAGCAATTACTGCAGCGTTGGTTAAAGAACTGCGTGAGCGTACCGGCGAAGGCATGATGGATTGCAAGAAAGCCCTGGAAAAGGCTGACGGCGACATCGAAAAAGCCATTGATGACATGCGTGCTTCCGGCGCCATCAAGGCTGCCAAGAAAGCAGGCAACGTGGCTGCTGAAGGCGCTATCGCTCTGAAAGAAGACGGCAAATCTGCTGTTCTGCTGGAAGTGAACTCTCAGACCGACTTCCTGGCCCTGCAGGACGACTTCAAGGCATTTGTTGCTGCCAGCGTTGAAAAAGCGTTCGCCGACAAACTGACTGACGTTGCTCCGCTGATCGCCGCTCAAGAAGCTGATCGCCTGGTACTGGTTGGCAAGGTTGGCGAAAACGTCAACATCCGTCGCCTGGTACGCGTTGAAGGTGATGTTGTTGGTGGTTACCTGCACGGCAACAAAATCGGCGTTGCAGTTGTCCTGAAGGGCGGCAACGTTGAGCTGGCCAAGGACATCGCTATGCACGTAGCGGCCAGCAACCCTGAGTTCCTGCTGCCTTCGGAAGTTTCTGCCGAAGCGATCGAGCGTGAAAAAGCTGTGTTCCTGCAGCTGAACGAAGAGAAAATCAAAGGCAAGCCAGAAAACATTGTTGAAAATATGGTCAAGGGCCGTATCAGCAAGTTCCTGGCCGAAGCAAGCCTGGTTGAGCAGGCGTTCGTCAAGAACCCTGAAATCAAGGTTGGCGAACTGGCTAAGAAAGCCGGTGCTGAAATCGTTTCCTTCACTTACTTCAAAGTAGGCGAAGGCATCGAGAAGCCGGTCGACAACTTCGCTGAAGAAGTTGCTGCCCAGCTGGCTGCCGCCAAGCAATAAGACAGTTTTCAACTGTCGCCCGAAAGAGGCTGCCCGCTCACGCGCGCAGCCTCTTTTCAAATGGGCAGGCCGATTTTATTTGGCTTACCCTCGGAACTGGCTTACAAAGCCGTGTTCCGATGGCGCTGTGAGAGCGTCCAGCTAGAGTGAACGCAAGCCGTAAACGGCTCGCCAAGAATTTTTAAAAATACGCCGCAGGAGAGATTCGCAATGGCTCAGCAGGGCAGTGGTTATCAGGCTCGCTATAAACGCATTCTACTCAAGCTTAGCGGCGAGGCCCTGATGGGCTCGGAAGAGTTCGGGATCGATCCCAAGGTCCTCGACCGTATGGCGCTGGAAGTCGGCCAATTGGTCGGCATCGGCGTACAAGTCGGCCTGGTGATCGGCGGGGGCAACCTATTCCGCGGTGCGGCACTGAGTGCGGCCGGTATGGATCGGGTCACCGGCGACCACATGGGCATGCTGGCCACTGTGATGAACGCCCTGGCCATGCGCGACGCCCTGGAGCGTGCCAATATCTCGGCTATCGTGATGTCGGCTATTTCCATGGTGGGCGTGACCGATCACTATGATCGCCGCAAAGCCATGCGCCACCTGAATGCCAAGGAAGTGGTGATCTTCGCTGCTGGCACGGGCAACCCGTTCTTCACCACCGATTCGGCGGCGTGCCTGCGCGCTATCGAGATCGATGCTGATGTGGTGCTCAAAGCGACCAAGGTTGATGGCGTCTACACCGCAGACCCATTCAAAGACCCGCATGCCGAGAAGTTCGATCATCTGACCTACGATGAAGTGCTGGATCGCAAGCTGGGTGTGATGGACCTGACGGCTATTTGCCTGTGCCGCGACCACAAGATGCCGCTGCGCGTATTTAACATGAACAAGCCCGGTGCCCTGCTGAATATCGTACACGGCGGCGCGGAAGGGACTCTGATCGAGGAAGGCCAACAATGATCAACGAAATCAAGAAAGACGCTCAAGAGCGTATGCAGAAATCCCTGGACTCTCTGAACCACGCATTTGGTCAGATTCGTACCGGCAAGGCTCACCCAAGCATCCTGGGTAGCGTGATGGTGCCGTACTACGGCGCAGATACTTCCATCACCCAGGTGGCCAACATCACCGTAAAAGACTCGCGTACCCTGCAAGTCGTGGCTTTCGAGCGCAATATGCTCGCCGCAGTCGACAAGGCCATCCAAAGCGCCGGCCTGAACCTCAACCCGACCAACCTGGGTGAGTTGCTGCTGATCTCCATGCCTGCCCTGACTGAAGAGACCCGCAAGGGCTTCACCAAGCAGGCGCGCAGTGCAGCTGAAGACGCTCGCGTTGCCGTACGCAACATCCGTCGCGATGCCTTGGGCGACCTGAAGAAGCTGGTCAAGGACAAGGAAATCAGCGAAGACGAAGAGCGTCGTGCCATCGCTGATATCGATAAGCTGACCAAGGAATCCGAGGCCCAGATCACCAAGGCCACCGAAGAAAAAGAAAAGGACCTGATGGCCGTATAAGGGGTCAGGACGCCTTCATGGAAAAGACCAAGCAGACTGTGCCCTCTGTGGTGCCGCGCCATGTCGCGATCATCATGGATGGGAATAATCGCTGGGCGAAAAAACGCTTTATGCCGGGTGTCGCCGGGCATAAAGCGGGTGTCGATGCAGTGCGGGCTGTGGTTGAGGTGTGTGCAGAGGCCAAGGTCGAGGTATTGACCTTGTTCGCTTTCTCCAGTGAAAACTGGCAGCGGCCCGCCGAAGAAGTCAGCGCCTTGATGGATTTGTTCTTCAAGGCGCTGCGTCGTGAGGCCAAGCGCCTTAATGACAACAACATCAGTCTGCGCATCATCGGTGATCGTTCGCGGTTCCATCCGGAGCTGCAGGCGGCCATGCGCGAAGCCGAGGCCATCACTGCTGGCGCTGACCGTTTTGTGTTGCAGATCGCAGCCAACTACGGCGGTCAGTGGGATATCGCCCAGGCTGCGCAGCGGCTGGCCCGCGAGGTGCAGGCAGGTCATCTGCGGCCGGACGACATCACGCCTGAACTGTTGCAAACCTGTCTGGTGACCGGCGACCTGCCGCTGCCTGACTTGTGCATCCGCACGGGCGGTGAGCATCGCATCAGCAATTTCCTCCTGTGGCAGTTGGCCTACACCGAGCTGTACTTCTCCGACCTGTTCTGGCCGGACTTCAAACACGATGCCATGCGTACTGCGCTGGCCGATTTCGCTTCCCGTCAGCGTCGCTTCGGTAAAACGAGTGAGCAGATCGAAGCTGGAGCCCGGGTTTAAATGCTTAAACAACGAATCATCACAGCACTGATCCTGTTGCCGATCGCCTTGTGCGGGTTTTTCCTGCTCGATGGTTCCGGCTTTGCACTGTTTATCGGCCTGGTCGTCACCCTGGGCGCCTGGGAATGGGCGCGTTTGGCAGGTTTCAGCGAGCAGCTGCCGCGTGTGGTGTATGCCGTTGTCGTGGCGGTACTGCTGTTTCTGATGCATACCCTGTCGAGCATCATCGTGCCTTGGGTGTTGGGCGCGGCGGTACTGTGGTGGGCGCTTGCGACCTACCTGGTGCTGACTTTTCCGCGCAGCAGTGGTCAGTGGGCCAGTGTTGCCAGCAAGTTGGTGATCGGTTTGTTGATTCTGCTGCCGGCCTGGCAAGGGCTGGTGGAGATCAAGAATTCGCCGATGGGCAACTGGCTGATCATGGCGGTGATGGTGCTTGTCTGGGGCGCTGATATCGGCGCCTACTTCTCGGGTCGGGCATTCGGCAAGCGCAAGCTGGCGCCGGCAGTCAGTCCGGGCAAGAGCTGGGAAGGGGTGTATGGTGGCCTCGCGCTTACGCTGGTGATCACGCTTGTGGTGGGTGTGGTGCGCGACTGGTCGGTGAAGGAGATCCTCCTGGCGCTGATCGGTACGGCCATCGTCGTGTTTATCTCGGTAGTGGGTGATCTCACTGAAAGCATGTTCAAGCGCCAGGCCGGGATCAAGGACAGCAGCAACCTGCTGCCGGGGCATGGCGGCGTGCTGGACCGTATCGATAGCCTTACTGCCGCCATCCCGATCTTTGCCGTGCTGCTGTGGATGACTGCTTCGTGAGCCGCCTGCAACAAGTGACCGTGCTGGGTGCAACCGGCTCGGTAGGCTTGAGTACCCTGGATGTGATCGCCCGTCATCCTGACCGCTATCAAGTGTTTGCCTTGACCGGGTTCACCCGCCTGAGCGAGTTGTTGGCGTTGTGTGTGCGCCATGTGCCGCGCTTTGCTGTAGTGCCTGAAAGTTTGGCAGCGCGGAACCTGCAGGATGATCTGCGGGCCGCCGGGCTGGCCACTCAGGTGCTGGTGGGGGAGGAGGGATTGTGTCAGGTCTCGGCCGCTGCTGAGGTGGATACGGTGGTCGCCGCTATCGTCGGTGCCGCCGGCTTGCGTCCGACCTTGGCTGCCGTGGACGCCGGCAAGAAGATCCTGCTGGCCAACAAAGAAGCGCTGGTGATGTCTGGGGCGCTCTTTATGCAGGCGGTGCGCAAGAGCGGTGCCGTACTGCTGCCCCTCGACAGTGAGCACAACGCAATCTTCCAGTGCATGCCCGGTGACTTTGCCCGCGGCCTGAGCCAGGTTGGCGTGCGTCGGATTCTGCTGACCGCTTCGGGTGGCCCTTTTCGGCAAACTCCCTTGGCGGAGTTGGAGCACGTGTCACCAGATCAGGCGTGCGCGCACCCGAACTGGTCGATGGGGCGCAAGATCTCCGTGGACTCGGCAAGCATGATGAATAAAGGCCTGGAGTTGATCGAGGCGTGCTGGTTGTTCGATGCGCGACCAGATCAGGTCGAGGTGGTGATTCACCCGCAAAGTGTGATCCATTCACTGGTCGATTATGTGGATGGCTCGGTATTGGCTCAATTGGGCAATCCCGATATGCGTACGCCCATCGCCAATGCCCTGGCCTGGCCTGAGCGGATTGATTCCGGCGTGGCGCCATTGGATCTGTTTACTATTGCCCGCCTGGACTTTGAAGCGCCGGACGAGCAGCGTTTTCCTTGTCTGCGCCTGGCGCGTGAGGCAGCGGAGGCTGGTAACAGCGCGCCGGCGATGCTTAATGCGGCGAATGAAGTGGCTGTGGCGGCGTTTCTCGAGCGGCGCATCCGTTTTCCGCAGATCGCGAGTATCATCGAGGACGTCCTGGGGCTTGAGCCCGTAGTGGCAGTGAATGACCTCGGCGCGGTATTCGAGGCAGATACCAAGGCACGTGCCTTGGCCGAACAATGGTTGAACCGCAACGCGCGTTAATCTGTGGGCGCGATTGAGCCTTTGGGCACTGGATTGGGATGCGGAGAAATTAGATGAGTGCGCTTTACATGATTGTCGGCACCCTGGTTGCTCTGGGCGTGCTGGTTACCTTCCACGAATTCGGCCACTTCTGGGTGGCACGTCGTTGCGGCGTCAAGGTACTGCGCTTTTCCGTCGGCTTCGGCATGCCGCTTGTTCGCTGGCACGACCGGCGTGGCACCGAATTCGTGATTGCGGCTATCCCGTTGGGTGGCTACGTCAAGATGCTCGATGAGCGTGAAGGCGAAGTGCCGGCCGATCAGTTGGACCAATCCTTCAATCGCAAGACCGTTCGTCAGCGTATCGCTATTGTTGCCGCGGGTCCGATCGCCAACTTCCTGTTGGCGATGGTGTTTTTCTGGGTGTTGGCCATGCTCGGCAGCGAGCAGGTGCGCCCGGTCATCGGCGCAGTCGAGGCGGACAGCATCGCAGCCAAGGCAGGTCTGGTCGCGGGGCAGGAAATTGTATCCATTGATGGCGAGCCGACTACGGGTTGGGGCGCGGTCAATTTGCAGCTGGTGCGTCGCTTGGGTGAGAGCGGTACCGTCAATGTTGTGGTGCGTGAGCAGGATTCCAGTGCCGAAACTCCGCGCGCGTTGGCTCTGGATCATTGGCTCAAGGGTGCTGATGAGCCTGATCCAATCAAGTCCCTGGGTATCCGACCCTGGCGTCCTGCGCTGCCGCCAGTCCTTGACGAGCTGGATCCGAAAGGTCCGGCCCAAGCTGCTGGCCTGAAAACCGGCGATCGCCTGCTGGCCCTCGATGGCCAGGTGCTGAGTGAGTGGCAGCAGGTGGTCGACCTCGTACGTGTACGTCCTGATACCAAAATTGTGCTGAAAATTGAGCGCGACGGTGCTCAAATCGACATCCCCGTGACCCTGGCGGTACGTGGGGAAGCCAAGGCAGCCGGGGGTTACCTGGGCGCTGGTGTCAAGAGTCCGGAGTGGCCGCCGTCAATGGTGCGTGAGGTCAGTTTCGGGCCGTTGGCGGCAATTGGCGAGGGTGCAAAACGCACCTGGACCATGAGTGTGCTGACACTCGAATCCCTTAAGAAAATGTTGTTCGGCGAGCTCTCGGTAAAAAACTTGAGTGGACCGATAACCATTGCTAAAGTGGCGGGCGCTTCTGCCCAGTCGGGTGTCGCGGATTTCCTGAATTTCCTGGCTTATCTGAGTATTAGCCTGGGGGTTCTGAATTTGCTGCCCATTCCTGTATTGGATGGGGGGCATCTGTTGTTTTATCTGGTCGAGTGGGTGCGTGGTCGCCCCTTGTCGGATCGGGTGCAGGGTTGGGGGATACAGATCGGTATCAGTTTGGTGGTCGGGGTGATGTTATTAGCCTTGGTCAACGATCTGGGTCGACTGTAACGCTTCGCTGAATTGCGAATCTGCCGCATTTTGCGGCAGTTTGTTTATTGCCAGTTGGAATAAGAAAGGACTTCATGAAACGTCTGCTGCTAACTGCGGTTCTCACCGTATTGATGATCGCCGAAGTTCACGCCGAGTCCTTCACTATCTCCGATATTCGCGTCAACGGCCTCCAGCGGGTTTCCGCGGGTAGCGTGTTTGGTGCGTTGCCGTTGAACGTCGGGGAACAGGCTGATGACCGTCGCCTGGTGGAATCCACTCGTGCGCTGTTCAAAACCGGGTTCTTTCAAGACATCCAACTGGGTCGCGAAGGTAACGTCCTGGTCATCACCGTCGTCGAGCGACCGTCTGTCGCCAGTATCGAGATCGAAGGCAACAAGGCGATCTCCACTGAAGACCTGATGAAGGGCCTGAAGCAATCCGGCCTGGCCGAGGGCGAGATCTTCCAGCGCGCCACCCTTGAAGGTGTGCGTAATGAACTGCAACGCCAGTACGTTGCCCAGGGGCGCTACTCCGCGACCGTGGAAACGGAAGTGGTGCCGCAGCCACGTAACCGTGTCGGCCTCAAGGTCAACATCAACGAAGGCACCGTGGCGGCGATTCAGCACATCAACGTGGTGGGCAATACCAAGTTCGCTGATGAAGACCTGATCGACCTGTTCGAACTCAAGACCACCAACTGGCTGTCGTTCTTCAAGAACGATGACAAGTACGCCCGTGAAAAACTCTCCGGTGACCTGGAGCGTCTGCGCTCCTACTACCTGGACCGTGGCTACATCAACATGGATATCGCTTCGACCCAGGTGTCCATCACCCCGGACAAGAAGCACGTCTACATCACTGTCAACGTCAATGAAGGTGAGAAGTACAAGGTTCGTGACGTGAAGCTCAGCGGCGACCTGAAAGTACCTGAAGACCAGGTCAAGGCCCTGCTGCTGGTGCAGAAAGACCAGGTGTTCTCGCGCAAGCTGATGACCACCACGTCCGAACTGATCACCCGTCGCCTGGGTAACGAAGGCTATACCTTCGCCAACGTCAACGGCGTGCCGACCCCGCACGATGAAGACCACACGGTGGACATCACCTTTGTCGTCGATCCAGGCAAGCGTGCCTACGTGAACCGTATCAACTTCCGTGGCAACACCAAGTCTGCGGACGAAGTGCTGCGCCGCGAAATGCGCCAGATGGAAGGTGGCTGGGCGTCGACCTATCTGATCGACCAGTCCAAGACCCGTCTTGAGCGCCTGGGCTTCTTCAAGGAAGTGAACGTCGAAACCCCGGCCGTACCGGGTGTGGATGACCAGGTTGACGTGAATTACGCCGTGGAAGAGCAAGCGTCGGGTTCGATCACCGCCAGCGTCGGTTTCGCACAGAGTGCCGGTCTGATCCTCGGTGGTTCCATTACCCAGAACAACTTCCTGGGTACCGGTAACAAGGTGTCCATCGGCCTGACCCGAAGCGAATACCAGAGCCGCTATAACTTCGGTTATGTGGACCCCTACTGGACTGCAGACGGTGTGAGCCTGGGCTACAACGCCTTCTACCGCACCACCGACTACAAAGACCTCGACGTTGACGTAGCAAGCTATGCAATCGACAGCCTGGGCGTGGGCGCCAACATCGGTTACCCGATCAGCGAGACCTCGCGCCTGACCTTCGGCCTGACTGCGCAACAGGATGAGATCAAGACAGGTGTATACACCGTGGATGAGATCTTTGACTTCACCCGCAAGGAAGGTGACAAGTTCCTGAACTTCAAGGCGTCCGCCGGCTGGTCCGAGTCGACCCTGAACAAAGGTGTACTGGCTACCCGTGGTCACTCCCAGAGCCTGACTCTGGAAGCAACGACGCCAGGCAGCGACCTGTCGTTCTTCAAGCTCGACTACCGTGGCCAGTTGTTCCAGCCACTGAGCGATAACTACACCATGCGCCTGCACACTGAGCTGGGTTATGGCGATGGTTATGGTTCGACCAACGGCTTGCCGTTCTATGAAAACTATTATGCAGGTGGTTTCAACTCGGTACGTGGCTTCAAGGACAGCACGTTGGGTCCGCGTGGTACACCGAGCCGTGGTGTTGGGGTGACCGGTAACCAGGGCACCGTAGCTGACTCCGACAACGACCCGCTGCCATTCGGTGGTAACGTGTTGATCCAGGGTGGTGCGGAAATCCTGTTCCCGCTGCCGTTCGTCAAAGATCAGCGGTCCCTGCGAACTTCGGTCTTCTGGGACGTGGGTAACGTGTTCGACTCCAAGTGCGAACAGATCACCAACCCAAGCGGCGTGAAGTCCAGGACTGAGTGCAACGACGTAAGTCTCAGCAACCTGGCGAGCTCGGTGGGTGTAGGTGTGACCTGGGTGACTGCGCTTGGCCCGTTGAGCTTTGCTCTGGCCATGCCGATCAAGAAACCGGATAACGCTGAAACCCAGATTTTCCAATTCTCCCTCGGCCAGACGTTCTAAGCGTCTGACCCAAGATAACGACAACGGATTCTGTAGGAGTACATCGTGCGTAAGTTGACTCAATTGGTTCTGCTGGCCACTGTGCTGGTAACCACCCCGGCCTTCGCCGAAATGAAGATCGCCGTCCTGAACTATCAAATGGCCCTGCTGGAATCCGACGCGGCCAAGAAATACGCCGTGGATGCCGAGAAAAAATTCGGTCCGCAACTGACCAAGCTCAAGACTCTGGAAAGCAGTGCCAAGGGCATCCAGGACCGCCTGGTAGCGGGTGGCGACAAGATGCAGCAAGGCGAACGCGAGCGTCTGGAGCTTGAGTTCAAGCAAAAGGCCCGTGACTATCAGTTCCAGTCCAAGGAACTGAACGAAGCCAAGGCTGTTGCTGACCGCGAAATGCTCAAGCAGCTCAAGCCTAAACTCGACAGCGCAGTGGAAGAAGTCATCAAGAAAGGTGCTTTTGACCTGGTGTTCGAGCGTGGCGCAGTGATCGACGTCAAGCCTCAATACGACATCACCCGTCAGGTGATCGAGCGCATGAACCAGCTGAAGTAAGCCATGACCGCGACTATCAAGCTCGGCGAGTTGGCCGAGTTCCTGGGAGCCACCTTGCGTGGTTCCCCGGAGAAGGAAATCACTGGGCTAGCCACCTTGCAGGAGGCTGGCCCAGCTCAGTTGAGCTTCCTCGCAAATCCTCAATACCGTAAATACCTCGTCGACAGCCAAGCCGCAGCCGTGTTGTTGAAGGCGGCTGATGCCGAAGGGTTTGCCGGGGATGCGCTGGTGGTGCCCGACCCTTACCTGGCCTATGCGCAGGTGTCGCACCTGTTCGATCCGAAACCCAAGGCTGCCGGCGGTATTCATCCGTCTGCGGTGATCGCCGATGATGCCCAGGTTGACCCTGCGGCGAGCATTGGCGCCTTTGCGGTGATCGAGAGCGGCGCGCGTATCGCGGCCGGTGTAACGGTCGGCGCGCATTGCTTTATCGGCGCTCGCTGTGTAATCGGCGCCGACGGTTGGTTGGCGCCTCGCGTGACCCTGTACCACGATGTGCGTATCGGTGAGCGTGTGGTCATTCAATCGGGGGCGGTGATCGGTGGCGAAGGCTTCGGCTTTGCCAACTCGAAAGGCGTCTGGCACAAGATTGCCCAGGTCGGCGGCGTATTGATCGGCGACGACGTGGAGATTGGTGTCAACACCGCTGTCGATCGTGGGGCCTTGGCCGATACCGTGATCGGTAACGGCGTGAAGCTCGACAACCAGATCCAGATCGCCCACAACGTGCAGATTGGCGATCACACCGCCATGGCCGCGTGTGTAGGCATTTCCGGCAGCACCAAAATCGGCAAGCATTGCATGCTCGCCGGTGGCGTAGGTCTGGTAGGACATATCGATATTTGCGACAACGTCTTCATCACCGGCATGACCATGGTCACCCACTCGATTACCGAGCCGGGCGCCTACTCTTCCGGTACCGCCATGCAGCCCGCAGCTGAATGGCGCAAGAGTGCAGCACGTTTGAGGCAGCTCGACGACATGGCTCGACGTCTCAAACAGCTGGAAAAGCGTGTTGGGGACGTGACCCCTGGCGGTAATGCTTCATCTGAAGGCTGATACCATTTCCATATCAAGTGTGCACAGCCGCTAGACTGCCTCCTTGATTTGCTAGCGGGGCGTGCGTTTAGTCGCCCGCCCCCAATCTTTATTACAGGCTTCCCCCCGAAATGATGGACATCAACGAGATTCGCGAATACCTGCCTCACCGTTACCCGTTCCTGCTGGTGGACCGCGTAGTGGACCTCAATGTTGAGGAAAAGCGCATTCGTGCCTACAAGAATGTCAGCATCAACGAACCGTTCTTCAACGGTCACTTCCCCGCGCATCCCATCATGCCGGGCGTATTGATCATTGAAGCGATGGCCCAGGCTGCCGGTATCCTTGGTTTCAAAATGCTCGACCTCAAGCCTGCCGATGGCACGCTTTACTATTTCGTGGGCTCCGACAAGTTGCGTTTCCGTAACCCGGTCACCCCGGGTGACCAGTTGATCCTGGAAGCCAAGTTCATCAGCTGCAAGCGCCAGATCTGGAAGTTCGAATGCCAGGCCTCGGTAGACGGCAAGCCGGTGTGCTCCGCCGAGATCATCTGTGCGGAACGCAAACTATGAGTTTGATTGACCCTCGCGCAATCATCGATCCGTCGGCCGTTCTGGCCGCCGACGTTGAGGTCGGCCCCTGGTCGATCATCGGCGCAGGTGTGGAAATCGGCGAGGGGACTGTCATCGGGCCGCACGTGATCCTCAAAGGTCCGACCCGCATTGGCAAACACAATCGTATCTACCAGTTTTCCTCGGTAGGCGAAGACACCCCGGACATGAAGTACAAGGGTGAAGAGACACGCTTGGTAATCGGTGATCACAACATCATCCGTGAAGGCGTGACCATTCACCGTGGCACCGTGCAGGATCGTGCCGAGACCACGCTGGGTGATCACAACCTGGTCATGGCCTATGCCCATATCGGCCATGACAGCGTCATCGGCAACCACTGCATCCTGGTCAACAACACAGCGTTGGCCGGCCATGTGCACGTTGATGATTGGGCCATCCTGTCCGGCTTTACCCTGGTGCATCAGTATTGCCATATCGGTGCCCACAGCTTTTCCGGCATGGGTACCGCCATCGGCAAGGACGTTCCGGCGTTCGTCACGGTGTTCGGCAACCCGGCCGAAGCCCGCAGCATGAATTTCGAGGGCATGCGCCGTCGTGGCTTCAGCGAAGAGGCGATCCACGCCCTGCGCCGCGCCTACAAAGTGGTCTACCGCCAGGGGCTGACGGTCGACCAGGCATTGACCCAACTGGCCGAGCCGGCAGCGTTGTTCCCGGAAGTCGCGGTGTTCCGTGACTCGATCCAGGCGTCGACTCGCGGCATCACCCGCTGATCATGGCGAATCTGCGTATCGCGCTGGTGGCCGGAGAAGCCTCCGGCGACATTTTGGGTGCAGGTCTTATGCGGGCGCTCAAGGCCCAGCACCCTGCGGTGGAATTTATCGGCGTCGGCGGCCCACTGATGCAGGCTGAAGGCCTCACTTCCTACTTTCCCATGGAGCGCTTGTCGGTCATGGGGCTGGTCGAGGTGCTGGGTCGCCTGCGTGAGCTCCTGGCTCGTCGCAAGCTGCTGATTCAGACTCTCATCGAAGAAAAGCCCGACGTCTTTATCGGAATCGATGCACCGGACTTCACCCTCAATATCGAACTCAAGTTGCGTCAGGCCGGGATCAAGACGGTGCACTACGTCAGCCCCTCCGTGTGGGCATGGCGGCAGAAGCGCGTACTGAAGATCCGCGAAGGTTGTGACTTGATGTTGACGTTGCTGCCGTTCGAGGCGCGGTTCTACGAAGAGAAGGGCGTGCCGGTACGGTTTGTCGGGCATACCCTGGCTGACACCATTCCCTTGCAGGCCGACCGGGCTGCAGCTCGTGCCCAACTGGGTTTGCCCGACGGCCCGCTGGTCGCGTTGATGCCGGGCAGCCGCGGCGGCGAAGTCGGTCGTTTGGCCAGTGTGTTTTTCGATGCAGCCGAACGCCTGCAAGCCTTGAAACCGGGCGTGCGTTTCGTGCTGCCCTGCGCCAGCCCGCAGCGTCGCGCGCAGATCGAGTCGCTGCTGGTCGGGCGCAATCTGCCCTTGACCCTGCTTGACGGCCAGTCGCACCTGGCCCTGGCGGCCTGTGATGCGGTGTTGATCGCTTCGGGTACCGCGACCTTGGAGGCCCTGCTCTACAAGCGCCCGATGGTCGTGGCCTATCGCCTGGCACCGCTGACGTTCTGGATTCTCAAGCGCATGGTCAAAAGCCCTTACATCTCCTTGCCCAACTTGCTCGCCCAGCGTCTGTTGGTGCCGGAGTTGTTGCAGGACGATGCAACGCCCGAAGCCCTCGCGCAAACCCTACTGCCCTTGATCGACGGCGGCGAAGAACAGACCCGTGGTTTTGACGACATCCACCGTACCCTGCGTCGTGATGCGTCGAACCAGGCGGCAGACGCCGTGTTGACCTTGATCGGGCATAAACAGGAAACGTTATGAGCACGCAAATGGGCCTGGATTTCAGCCTGGTTGCCGAAGCCCACGAACTGGTGGCCGGTGTTGACGAAGTAGGGCGCGGTCCGCTGTGTGGTGCGGTGGTTACGGCGGCCGTGATCCTGGATCCGAACCGTCCGATCCTGGGTCTCAACGACTCGAAAAAACTCACCGAAGCGCGCCGTGAAAAGCTCTACGACGAAATCTGTGAAAAGGCGCTGAGCTGGCACATCGCCCGGGCTGAAGTCGAAGAAATCGACGAATTGAACATTCTGCACGCCACAATGCTGGCCATGCAGCGTGCCGTTGAAGGCCTGCATATCACGCCAAAACTGGCGATGATCGACGGTAACCGTTGCCCGAAGCTGGCGATGCCGGCTGAAGCGGTGGTCAAGGGCGATAGCAAGGTTCCAGCCATTGCCGCCGCTTCGATCCTGGCCAAGGTCAGCCGAGACCGTGAAATGGCGGCCTTCGAATTGATTTACCCCGGCTACGGTATCGGGGGGCACAAAGGCTATCCGACGCCCGTTCATCTGGAAGCCCTGGCCCGTCTCGGCCCCACGCCGATCCACCGTCGCTCGTTCGCCCCGGTGCGCCAGGCTTACGAGGCGCGTGAGAGCCTCAGCGAGGTGTAGTCGCGAGGCTGATGTTTTTGCCAAGGCCCGGTACAATCCCGGGCCTTGTTGTTTCTAAGTTTCTAGACAGGATCACTATGCCGGCTTCATTCGTTCACCTGCGCCTGCACACTGAATACTCCCTGGTCGACGGCCTGGTACGGATCAAACCCCTGGTCAAAACCTTGGTGGGCATGAACATGCCTGCGGTCGCGGTTACCGATCAGAACAACATGTGTTCCCTGGTCAAGTTCTACAAGAACGCCATGGGCGCCGGCATCAAGCCGATCTGCGGCGCCGACCTGTGGCTGTCCAACAAAGACCCGGATAACCCCCTGAGCCGCATCAGCCTGCTGGCGATGAATGGCGTGGGTTATCGCAACCTCACCGAATTGATTTCCCGTGGCTTTATCGACGGTCAGCGCAACGGCTCGATCATCATCGAGCGCGAATGGGTCGCCGAGGCCAGCGAAGGCCTGATCATGCTGTCGGCCGCCAAGGAGGGCGAGATCGGTATCGCGCTGCTGGGCGGCAATCCCCATGAAGCCGAAGTACTGGCGAGTGAGTGGATGCAGGTCTTCCCCGACCGTTTCTACCTGGAAGTTCAGCGCACCAACCGCCCCAACGATGAAGAGCACCTGCACGCCGCTGTGGCCCTGGCCGACAAGCTGGGCGCGCCGTTGGTGGCGACCAACGATGTGCGCTTTATCAAGAAAGAGGATTTCGAAGCCCACGAAACCCGCGTGTGCATCGGCGAAGGCCGGGCCCTGGATGACCCGCGCCGCTCCAAGAACTACAGCGAAGAGCAGTACCTCAAGAGCGCGGAGGAGATGGCCGAGCTGTTCAGCGACCTGCCCGAGGCCCTGGAAAACTCCGTCGAGATCGCCAAGCGCTGCAATATTGAAGTGAAGCTGGGCAAGCACTTTTTGCCCAACTTCCCGATTCCCGATGGCATGACCATCGACGAGTATTTCCGCAAGGTATCGTTTGATGGTCTGGAGGAGCGGCTCTCCGTCCTGCTGCCCAAGGACACCACCGAAGATTACGAGGCCAAGCGCCAGGTCTATGTCGATCGGCTGAATTTCGAGCTGGATATTATCATCCAGATGGGGTTCCCCGGTTACTTCCTGATCGTGATGGACTTTATCCAGTGGGCCAAAAGCAACGGCGTACCGGTAGGTCCGGGCCGGGGGTCGGGTGCCGGCTCGCTGGTCGCCTATGTACAGAAGATCACCGACCTTGACCCGCTGGAATATGACCTGCTGTTCGAACGGTTCCTGAACCCGGAACGGGTCTCCATGCCCGACTTCGACGTCGACTTCTGCATGGACGGTCGCGACCGCGTGATCGAATACGTGGCCGAGAAATACGGCCGCAACGCCGTGAGCCAGATCATCACCTTCGGTTCCATGGCGGCCAAGGCGGTAATCCGTGACGTGGCCCGGGTGCAGGGCAAGTCCTACGGCCTGGCGGACCGCCTGTCGAAGATGATCCCGTTCGAAGTCGGCATGACCCTCGAAAAGGCCTACGAACAGGAAGAAATCCTGCGCGACTTCATCAAGATCGATGAAGAGGCCGCCGAAATCTGGGACATGGCGCGCAAACTGGAAGGCGTGGTGCGTAACGTCGGTAAACACGCCGGCGGTGTGGTAATTGCGCCGACCAAGCTGACTGACTTTTCGCCTATCTATTGCGATGAAGAGGGCGGCGGCCTGGTTACCCAGTTCGACAAGGACGATGTGGAGGCGGCCGGCCTGGTGAAGTTCGACTTCCTTGGCCTGCGGACCCTGACGATCATCGACTGGGCACTCAAGACCATCAACCGCGACCGCGCCAAGGTCAACGAAGCGCCGCTGGATATCGCGTTCATCCCGCTGGACGACAAGCCGACTTACCAATTGCTGCAAAAAGCTGAAACCACGGCGGTGTTCCAGCTTGAGTCGCGGGGTATGAAAGAGCTGATCAAAAAGCTCAAGCCCGACTGCCTGGAAGACTTGATCGCACTGGTGGCCCTGTTCCGTCCGGGCCCTCTGCAATCAGGCATGGTGGATGACTTCATCAACCGTAAGCACGGTCGCGCCGAGCTGGCGTACCCGCACTCCGACTACCAGTATGAAGGCCTCAAGCCAGTACTGGCGCCGACCTACGGCATCATCCTGTACCAGGAACAGGTGATGCAGATCGCCCAGGTCATGGCCGGCTACACCCTCGGTGGTGCGGACATGCTGCGTCGTGCCATGGGTAAGAAAAAGCCCGAGGAAATGGCCAAGCAGCGCGGCGGTTTCATTGAAGGTTGCGCCACCAACAATATCGACGCGGACCTCGCCGGTAACATTTTCGACCTGGTGGAAAAATTCGCCGGTTACGGCTTCAACAAATCCCACTCCGCCGCCTACGGCCTGGTGTCGTACCAAACCGCCTGGCTGAAGGCCCACTACCCGGCGCCGTTCATGGCTGCGGTACTTTCGGCGGATATGCACAACACCGACAAGGTCGTGACCTTGATCGAGGAAGTGCGCACCATGAAGCTGCGCCTCGACGCGCCGGACGTGAACGCCTCGGAGTTCAAGTTCACGGTGAACGACGAAGGCCGCATCATCTATGGCCTGGGCGCTATCAAGGGCGTCGGTGAAGGCCCGGTGGAAGCCATCACCGAAGCGCGCCAGGACGGACCGTTCAAGGATTTGTTCGACTTCTGCGCACGGGTTGACCTCAAGCGCATCAACAAACGTACCCTCGATGGTCTTATCCGCAGCGGCGCACTCGACCGTCTCGGCCCGTATTTCCATGATGAGCCGAAGGCGTACCAGGCGAATATCGACCGCAACCGCGCGGTGCTGCTCACCGCCATGGAAGAAGCGATCAAGGCCGCCGAACAGACCGCCCGGACCCACGACAGCGGCCACGCCGACCTGTTTGGCGGGTTGTTCGTCGAAGAAGATGCGGATGTGTATGCCAACCACCGCAAGGCCAAGGACCTGACCCTCAAGGAGCGCCTCAAGGGTGAAAAAGACACCTTGGGCCTGTACCTCACCGGTCACCCGATTGACGAATATGAAGGCGAAATCCGCCGTTTTGCCCGTCAACGTATTATCGACCTGAAGCCGGCGCGGGATACCCAGACCGTCGCCGGCATGATCATCGCCCTGCGAGTGATGAAAAACAAAAAGGGCGACAAGATGGGCTTTATCACCCTCGACGACCGCTCGGGCCGGATCGAAGCGTCGCTGTTTGCCGACGCCTTTCACTCCGCGCAGTCGTTGCTGCAGACCGACGCGATGGTGGTGGTGGAAGGCGAGGTCAGCAACGATGACTTCTCCGGCGGCCTGCGCCTGCGGATCAAGCGGGTGATGAGCATGGAAGATGCGCGCACCAACCTGGCCGAGAGCCTGCGCCTGAAGGTGAAAACCGAAGCCCTCAAGGGCGATCAGCTACGCTGGTTGGGTGACCTGCTCAAGCGCCATCGTGGCGCGTGCCCGGTGACCATGGAGTACACCGGCAATGACGCCAAGGCCATGTTGCAGTTCGGTGAGACCTGGCGAATTGATCCCGCTGATGGCTTGATTCAAGCATTGCGTGACCAGTTCGGGCGAGACAACGTCTTCCTCCAATACCGTTGACGGTCAGAACGCCTGACCTCGGCTCAACATTTAATCTCGACCTAAACGCGCCTCTCCCTTAAGGTAGGGCGCGAATAGACAACCGGCTGGCCAGGCACTCCCTGGCCGTCGACCCAAGACGGACGCTTATGAACCCGAATTTTCTTGATTTCGAACAGCCGATCGCTGACCTGCAAGCCAAGATCGAAGAACTGCGCCTGGTCGGCAATGACAATTCGCTGAACATCGGCGATGAGATTGCCCGCCTGCAAGACAAGAGCAGCACGCTCACCGAAGACATCTTCGGCAAGCTGACCAGCTGGCAGATCGCGCGCCTGGCCCGCCACCCGCGCCGTCCGTACACCCTGGACTACATTCAGCACATCTTCACCGAGTTCGACGAGTTGCACGGCGACCGCCACTTCTCCGACGACGCGGCCATCGTGGGCGGTATCGCTCGCCTGGACGACCAGCCGGTCATGGTCATCGGTCACCAGAAAGGCCGTGAAGTGCGTGAGAAAGTGCGTCGCAACTTCGGCATGCCGCGTCCGGAAGGCTACCGCAAGGCCTGCCGCCTGATGGAGATGGCCGAGCGCTTCAAGATGCCGATCCTGACCTTCATCGACACGCCGGGTGCATACCCGGGTATCGACGCCGAAGAGCGCAACCAGAGCGAAGCGATCGCCTGGAACCTGCGCGTCATGTCCCGCCTGAAAACCCCAATCATTGCCACCGTGATCGGTGAAGGTGGTTCTGGCGGCGCACTGGCGATTGGCGTCTGTGACCAGTTGAACATGCTGCAATATTCGACCTATGCGGTGATCTCGCCGGAAGGTTGCGCCTCGATCCTGTGGAAGACCGCAGAAAAGGCGCCGGACGCTGCTGAAGCCATGGGCATCACCGCCGATCGCCTCAAAGGCTTGGGTATCGTCGACAAAGTGATCGCCGAGCCATTGGGCGGCGCCCACCGCGACCCGGCCGCTGCCGCCGCGACTATCCGTGCCGAGTTGGGGTCGCAACTGGCGATGCTCAAGAAGCTGGATAACGAAGCGCTGCTGGCCCGTCGTTACGAGCGCCTGATGAGCTACGGCCTCTAAGGCCGCAGCGGTACTAATGTGGGAGGGGGCTTGCCCCGATTGCTGAGTGTCAGTCACTGTATTCACTGGCTGATGCTCCGCTATCGTGGGCAAGCCCCCTCCCACATTTGCTTTGTGTATGCTTGGCTTGGGTATTCCAGATTTGCGGCGGTAACCTGTGATGAAACCGACTTTATCCGCCAAACTCCTGCACGCCCTAGCCCCCTGGCGCAACGCCCCGTCTTGGCATATCGCCTTCTCTGGTGGTCTTGATTCCACTGTCCTGCTGCATCTCCTGGCCAACGCCGAAGCCCCTCCGCCTCTAAGCGCTGTCCATGTCCACCATGGCCTGCAAGCCGCCGCCGACACCTGGCCGAGCCATTGCCAGTCCATTTGCGACAGGCTGGGCGTGCCCCTGCGCGTAATGCGTGTGCAGGTGCAGCCCGGCGCCAGCCTTGAGCGTGCAGCGCGTGATGCGCGTTACCGGGCGTTTACCGAGGTGATCGGGGCAGGAGAGGTGTTACTCACGGGCCAGCATCGCGACGATCAGGCTGAAACCCTGCTGTTTCGCCTGTTGCGCGGGGCCGGCGTGCGGGGGGCGGCGGCAATGCCTGTGCACCGTCCATTAGCGGGCGGTCATTTGGTGCGGCCGTTGTTGGATGTCTCGCGCGCCGAGTTGGTGGCCTACGCCGATGAGCATCAACTCAAGTGGATCGAAGACCCTTCCAACGCCGACATGCAGTTCTCCCGCAATTACCTGCGCCACCGCGTGATCCCGACGCTGACGGAGCGTTGGCCGCAAGCTGTCTCCAGTCTGGCCCGCACTGCCGAACACCTCGGTGAAGCCCACGCGTTGCTGGGCGAGTTAGCCTGCATGGACTTGCAAGCCGCTGATCAACCTTCACGGTTTCCTTGGCTGGGTTTGCCGTCATTGGACCTTGGCCCATTGCGCGAACTTTCCGACGCCCGTCAGCGCAACCTCCTGCGCCATTGGCTGGCGCAGCTGACCCGGTTACCCGACAGCGACCATTGGGCTGGCTGGTATTCCCTACGCGATGCCAAGGGCGACGCACAGCCCCTATGGCGTCTGGCCGATGGGGCGTTGCACCGTTGCGGCGAACGCATCTGGTGGTTGCCTCGCGCCTGGTCGGAGTTTTCCCACGCATCGGTGAGCTGGCTCGATACGCAAAACCCACTAGAGTTACCCGGCAATGGCGTGCTGACGATTATCGGCAAGGCGCCAGAAGGCCCCTTGGCGGTCCGTTATCGCCAGGGCGGTGAAATGCTTGAAGTGCCAGGCCGAGGCCGGCGTGACTTGAAGCGCTTGCTTAATGAGCGTGGCGTGCCGGGCTTCGTCCGTGGCAGATTGCCGCTGCTGTATCAGGGTGAGCAATTGCTCGGCGTGCCCAACCTCACTGGACTCTGGGCGGCACCGAGTGAAGGCTGGCAATTACATTGGATGCCACAGAGCTGCGATCAAGGTTTGAGCTGATAGAGCCTTTCCGGTAGACTACGCTCCCTTCTTGATACAACTTCTGTGGATTCGCCTGAATCGCAGCAGTTGCCGATTACCAAGCAGTCTTTGCTGGGCGATTCCAAAAAATGTGTAGCGATCAACGTACCGGCGTTTCATTGCTGGTCTGTCACAACGCGGCGGTTTTTTTGAAAGGTGCACTGTGATTAATGCAGGTGATCGGGGGCTTCGGCCTCTCTTCGCTTTCCCCGGCGGCTCGGACCGCTTTAACGCAGACTTCTAGGGTTTTTCATGACGCGCTACATATTCGTCACGGGCGGTGTTGTTTCTTCATTGGGGAAAGGCATTGCCTCCGCTTCATTGGCGGCCATCCTGGAGGCGCGGGGGCTTAAAGTCACCATGCTCAAGCTGGACCCGTACATCAACGTCGACCCGGGCACCATGAGCCCGTTCCAGCACGGTGAAGTGTTCGTCACACACGACGGCGCCGAGACCGACCTGGACCTGGGCCACTACGAGCGGTTCATCCGCACGACCATGACCCAGAACAACAACTTCACCACCGGCCGTGTCTACGAGCACGTGCTGCGCAAAGAGCGCCGTGGCGACTACCTGGGTGCAACCATCCAGGTGATCCCGCACATTACCGACGAAATCAAGCGCCGCATCATCAAGGGTGCGGGCGATGCCGACGTGGCGATGGTCGAGATCGGTGGCACCGTGGGTGACATCGAATCCCAACCGTTCCTCGAAGCCATCCGCCAGTTGCGTTTCGAAGTCGGCGCCAAGCGCGCGATGCTGATGCACCTCACGCTGGTGCCGTACATCGCCACCGCTGGTGAAACCAAAACCAAGCCTACCCAGCACTCGGTCAAGGAACTGCGTTCCATCGGCCTGCAGCCGGACGTGCTGGTATGCCGCTCCGATCACCCGATCGACATTTCCTCGCGTCGCAAGATCGCGCAGTTCACCAACGTTGAAGAACGTGCGGTGATCGCCCTGGAAGACGCCGACACCATCTACAAGATCCCGGGCATCCTGCATTCGCAAGGCCTGGATGATTTTGTGGTCGAGCGTTTCGGCCTGCAGTGCAACGGCGCGGACCTGTCCGAGTGGGAAGCCGTGGTTGACGCCAAGCTCAACCCTGAGCACGAAGTCACCATCGCCATGGTCGGCAAGTACATGGAGCTGCTGGACGCGTACAAGTCGCTGATCGAAGCGATGAGCCACGCCGGCATCAGCAACCGTACCAAGGTCAACCTGCGCTACATCGATTCCGAAGACATCGAGAACCAGGGCACCGCGCTGCTCGAAGGTGTCGATGCGATCCTCGTTCCAGGCGGTTTCGGCCTGCGTGGCGTGGAAGGCAAGATCACCGCCGTGCAATACGCTCGTGAGAACAAGGTGCCGTACCTGGGTATCTGCCTGGGCATGCAAGTGGCTGTTATCGAATTCGCCCGTAACGTGATGGGCTGGAAAGACGCCAACTCCACCGAGTTCGACAGCAAGAGCGGCCACCCGGTCGTGGGCTTGATCACCGAGTGGGAAGATGCCACCGGCGCCGTCGAAACCCGTACCGAAAGCTCCGACCTGGGCGGCACCATGCGCCTTGGCGCGCAAGACTGCCTGCTGGAGCCAGGTTCCCTGGTTCACGATTGCTACGGCAAGGACGTGATCGTTGAACGTCACCGTCACCGCTACGAAGTGAACAACAACCTGCTGCCGCAAATCAAAGAGGCTGGCCTGAAAATCTCCGGTCGCTCCGGTGATGGCGCGCTGGTTGAAGTGGTCGAGGCCCCGGATCATCCTTGGTTCGTCGCTTGCCAGTTCCACCCTGAGTTCACCTCGACTCCACGCGACGGTCACCCGCTGTTCAGCGGTTTCGTCAAAGCCGCACTGACGCAACATCAGAAGAAGGCGTAAACCTGATGGCCCAGAAGATCATTCGCGTAGGCGACATCGAGATTGCCAACGACAAGCCCATGGTGCTGTTCGGCGGCATGAACGTGCTGGAAAGCCGTGACATGGCGTTGCAGGTCTGTGAAGAGTACGTAAAGGTTACCGAGAAACTGGGTATCCCTTACGTGTTCAAGGCCAGCTTCGACAAGGCCAACCGTTCGTCCGTGGCCTCCTATCGCGGCCCCGGCCTTGAAGAAGGCATGCGGATCTTCCAGGACATCAAGCAAGCCTTCGGCGTGCCGATCATCACCGACGTCCACGAGCCTGAACAGGCTGCCGTGGTCGCCGAAGTGTGCGACATCATCCAGTTGCCGGCCTTCCTGTCGCGCCAGACCGACCTGGTCGTTGCGATGGCCAAGACCGGCGCTGTGATCAATATCAAGAAAGCCCAGTTCCTCGCACCTCAGGAAATGAAACACATCCTGAACAAGTGCGTGGAAGCGGGTAACGACCAGTTGATCCTCTGCGAGCGTGGTTCGAGTTTCGGCTACAACAACCTCGTGGTGGACATGCTCGGTTTCGGCATCATGAAACAGTTCGAATACCCGGTGTTCTTCGACGTGACCCACGCGCTGCAAATGCCCGGTGGTCGCGCCGACTCTGCCGGTGGGCGCCGTGCCCAGGTACTGGACCTGGCCAAGGCCGGCATCAGCCAGTCCCTGGCTGGCCTGTTCCTGGAAGCCCACCCGGACCCGGACAACGCCAAATGCGATGGCCCATGCGCCCTGCGCCTGGACAAGCTGGAACCCTTCCTGGCCCAGCTCAAGCAGTTGGACGAACTGGTCAAGAGTTTTCCGACAGTAGAGACCGCGTAAGCGTTGATTCTCCGGTAGACTTTCCCACGCTTTACGCTCAGGCCTACGGGCCTGAGCCTTGTCGCCTGCAAGCCTGCCCCGTTGTTCCACCCTTGCGGTCGGTCAAAAGATTTCCTTCAGCTGCGTCGTTTTCGTCAACTTTGGAGTGTTTACAACAATGGCAAAAATCGTCGACATCAAAGGTCGTGAAGTTCTCGACTCCCGTGGCAACCCCACCGTCGAAGCCGACGTGCTTCTCGATAACGGCATCATCGGCAGCGCCTGCGCGCCGTCCGGTGCTTCCACAGGTTCGCGCGAAGCGCTGGAACTGCGTGATGGCGACAAGAGCCGTTACCTGGGCAAGGGTGTACTCAAGGCTGTAGCCAACATCAACGGCCCGATCCGTGACCTGCTGCTGGGCAAAGACCCGCTGGACCAGAAAGCCCTGGACCACGCGATGATCAAACTCGACGGCACCGAAAACAAAGGCAGCCTGGGCGCCAACGCCATCCTCGCCGTGTCCCTGGCTGCTGCCAAGGCCGCCGCCCAGGACCAGGACCTGCCGTTGTACGCCCACATCGCCAACCTGAACGGTACCCCGGGTGTGTACTCGATGCCGGTTCCGATGATGAACATCATCAACGGTGGCGAGCATGCCGACAACAACGTCGATATCCAGGAATTCATGGTGCAGCCGGTCGGCGCCAAGACCTTCTCCGAAGGCCTGCGTATGGGCACCGAGATTTTCCATCACCTCAAAGCCGTGCTGAAGGCCCGTGGCCTGAGCACTGCCGTGGGTGACGAAGGTGGTTTCGCACCGAACCTGGCGTCCAACGAAGATGCACTGAAAGTGATCTCCGAAGCCGTGGCCAACGCTGGCTACACACTGGGCACCGATGTGACCCTGGCCCTGGACTGCGCTGCCAGCGAGTTCTACGAAGATGGCAAATACAACCTGTCCGGCGAAGGCCAGGTGTTCAACTCCGAAGGTTTTGCCGAGTACCTGAAGGGCCTGACCCAGCGCTATCCGATCATCTCGATCGAAGACGGCCTGGACGAGTCCGACTGGGATGGCTGGAAGATTCTCACCGACAAGATTGGCGAGAAAGTCCAGCTGGTGGGTGACGACTTGTTCGTGACCAACACCAAGATCCTGAAAGAAGGCATCGACAAAAAGATCGCCAACTCGATCCTGATCAAGTTCAACCAGATCGGCACCCTGACCGAAACCCTGGAAGCCATCCAGATGGCCAAGGCAGCGGGCTACACCGCCGTGATCTCGCACCGCTCCGGCGAAACCGAAGATTCGACCATCGCCGACCTGGCCGTGGGCACTTCGGCGGGCCAGATCAAGACCGGCTCCCTGTGCCGCTCTGACCGTGTGTCCAAGTACAACCAATTGCTGCGTATCGAAGAGCAACTGGCCGGCAAAGCCAAGTACAACGGTCGCGGCGAGTTTCGCGGCTGATCGCTAGTTAAGAGTAAAGCGTGGTAAAAAGTCGGCGGATTGCGTCGGAAAATTCACGATAGTGAACATTTCGGCGCTAATCTGATGGCTATCAAGCACAAGCCTGGTTCTTCCAGGCTTCGTGCTATCAGTTGCTGTAAAAGTTATGCATGGCGTCTTTTTTCACTGGATACCCGATATTCGATGCGCAGTCCCAATTGGTTGTTCCTCGTCTTGCTCTTGTTGCTGGCTGGCCTGCAGTACCGCCTATGGGTGGGTAATGGCAGCTTTGCGCAAGTAAAAGACCTGACCCAGCAAATTGCCGACCAGCACGCCGAGAACGAACGCCTGCTGGAGCGCAACCGCGTCCTCGATGCCGAAGTACTTGAGCTGAAAAAAGGCACCGAGACCGTTGAAGAACGCGCTCGTCATGAGTTGGGCATGGTCAAGGAGGGCGAAACCCTCTACCAGTTGGCCCAATGAACCCCTGTTTGCCGGCCTTCTGGGCCGTGATACCTGCTGCGGGCGTCGGTGCCCGTATGGCCGCGGACCGTCCCAAGCAATACTTGCAGTTGGGCGGGCGCACTATTCTCGAACACAGCCTTGGCTGTTTTCTCGACCATCCCAACCTCAAGGGGTTGGTGGTCAGTCTTGCTGCTGAAGATCCGTATTGGCCCACCCTGGCGTGCGCCGCTGACCCGCGTATCCAACGTGCGGACGGTGGTTCGGAGCGCTCGGGCTCGGTGCTCAATGCACTCTTGCAGCTCAATGCCCTGGGCGCCAGCGATGATGATTGGGTGTTGGTGCACGATGCGGCGCGGCCTAACCTGAGCCGTGATGACCTCGACACGTTGTTGGCCGAGTTGGCGGACGACCCGGTAGGCGGCCTGTTGGCCGTGCCGGCCCGCGACACCCTCAAACGCGTCGACAAGCAGGGTCGGGTGGTGGAAACCGTTGACCGAAGTTTGATCTGGCAAGCCTATACGCCGCAGATGTTCCGCTTGGGAGCCTTGCACCGCGCATTGGCTGATAGCCTGGTGGCCGACGCGGTGATCACCGACGAAGCCTCGGCGATGGAATGGGCTGGGCAGGCGCCGCGTTTGATCGAAGGGCGGTCGGACAATATCAAGGTGACCCGGCCGGAAGACCTGGAGTGGCTGCGGTTGCGGTGGGCGAATCGTCGTTAATCAACCACTGTACTCCGGCCGCTCGGCCAACCCCTCTTTCAAGAACTCCACCAACTTCCTGACCTTCGGCGACAAATGCCGCTGCTGCGGATACAACGCCCACACTGCCGTATTCGGCGGCTGATGCGCCTCCAGCAGCGACACCAGCGCGCCGCTGTGCAGATGCTCCAGCACGTAATAGTCCGGCAGTTGGCACAATCCCACGCCTTGCAACGCCGCATCCAACACCGCTTGCCCACTGTTGCAGCGCCAGTTGCCCTGCACCCGTTGGGAAAATTCGCGTCCGTCCTGGGCCAATTGCCAAATGTCCGAGCTGCCGATCAGGCAGTTATGCCGGCTCAGTTCCGACAAACTATGTGGCCGACCATACCTGGCCAGATAGGAAGGCGACGCGCACAGGTACATGCGCCGAGGCGCGAGACGGCTGGCGACCATGCGCGAGTCCTGCAAGCGCCCCAGGCGAATCGCCAGGTCGAGGCCTTCGTGCACCAGGTCCAGTTGGCGGTTGCTCAGTTCGATATCGACCCGTAATTGCGGGTACAAACCCATGAACCGCGTCACCAGCGGCACGATAAACCGCTCGCCATAGGCCACCGCGCAGGTCATGCGCAACATGCCTTTTGGCTCGCTGGCAAGGTCACCCACCGCACGCAGGGCTTCTTCGCGGCCGTCCTGTAGACGCTGGCAATGTTGCAGAAATGTCTGACCCGCTTCAGTCAGGGTCACCTTACGGGTACTGCGATACAGCAACCGCGTTTGCAGGCGCTCTTCCAGGCGCGCCACTTGGCGGCTGATATGGGATGACGACACCCCCAGCCGCTCGGCGGCTGCCGTGAATTGGCTGCATTCGGCGACGGCGACAAATTCATCGATGCCTTCCCAACGGTTTTCCAGCACGTTGATTATCCCTGTACGGCAATAAAGTTTTGCTTTCGCCTGGATTATTAATCAACGAGCCATGTTTTACACTCACCGCCTCAGTTTTTAACCTGATGGAGAAACCCGGATGATCAAGTCCCGCGCTGCCGTTGCCTTTGAAGCCAAGAAACCCCTCGAGATCGTGGAAGTCGATGTGGCCATGCCCAAGGCTGGCGAAGTGCTGTTGCGTGTGGTCGCCTCCGGGGTCTGCCACACCGACGCCTACACCTTGTCCGGCGCTGACCCGGAAGGCATCTTCCCGTCGATCCTTGGCCATGAAGGCGGTGCTGTGGTCGAGGCCATCGGCGAGGGCGTGACGTCGGTGGCGGTCGGCGACCATGTGATCCCGCTGTACACCCCGGAATGCGGCAAGTGCAAATTCTGCCTGTCGGGCAAGACCAACCTGTGCCAGGCCATTCGTTCTACCCAAGGTAAAGGCCTGATGCCGGATGGCACCACGCGTTTCTCCTACAAGGGCCAGCCGATTTTCCACTACATGGGGACTTCGACGTTCTCCGAGTACACCGTGCTGCCGGAAATTTCCGTCGCCAAGATTCCTAAAGAAGCACCGCTGGAGAAGGTCTGCCTGCTCGGCTGTGGCGTTACCACCGGCATCGGTGCAGTGATCAACACCGCCAAGGTCAAGCCTGGCGACACCGTGGCCATCTTCGGTCTTGGCGGTATCGGTCTGTCGGCCGTGATCGGTGCGGTCAAGGCCAAGGCCGGCCGTATCATTGCGATTGACATCAACCCGGCCAAGTTCGAAATCGCCAAACAACTGGGCGCCACCGACTGTATCAACCCGAAAGACTACGACCGCCCGATCCAGGACGTGATTGTCGACTTGACCGACGGCGGCGTGGACTTTTCCTTCGAATGCATCGGCAACGTGCAACTGATGCGCGCCGCGCTTGAGTGCTGCCATAAAGGTTGGGGCGAGTCGGTGATCATCGGCGTTGCCGGTGCTGGCCAGGAAATCTCCACGCGTCCATTCCAACTGGTGACCGGTCGCGTCTGGCGTGGCTCGGCGTTCGGTGGCGTACGCGGCCGTACCGAGTTGCCAAGCTACGTGGAAATGGCTCAGACCGGCGAGATCCCGCTGGACACCTTCATCACCCACACCATGGGCCTGGAAGACATCAACAAAGCGTTTGACCTGATGCATGAAGGCAAGAGCATTCGTACCGTCATCCACTTCTGAGGTCGGCCATGAGTCTGGAAAACCTGTCGTGCCAGAAGAGCTTCGGCGGCTGGCATAAACGCTACAAGCATCACTCCGATGTGCTCGGCTGTGACATGACCTTCGCCGTCTACCTGCCGCCGCAAGCCGAGCAGGGCGGCAGGCTGCCGGTGCTGTACTGGCTGTCCGGGTTGACCTGCACCGATGAGAATTTCATGCAGAAAGCCGGCGCCCAGCGCATGGCCGCCGAGTTGGGGCTGATCATCGTCGCACCCGACACCAGTCCCCGTGGGCCCGGTGTACCGGGCGACCCGGATAACGCCTGGGATTTTGGCCTGGGTGCAGGGTTCTACCTGAATGCCACCCAGGAGCCTTGGGCCAAGCACTATCGGATGCATGACTACGTGGTGCAGGAATTGCCGGCATTGGTTGAAGCGCATTTCCCGGCTTCGGACAAACGCGGTATCAGCGGCCACTCCATGGGCGGCCACGGTGCGTTGGTGTGTGCCTTGCGCAACCCTGGGCGTTACCTGTCGGTGTCGGCGTTTTCTCCGATTAACAATCCGATGGATTGCCCATGGGGTCAGAAAGCTTTCTCGCGCTACCTCGGTGAAGAGCGTTCCAAGTGGCGTGAATGGGATGCCTGTGTGCTGATCAGCGAAGCCTCGGAAAAGCTGCCGTTGCTGGTGGATCAGGGCGACCGCGACGATTTCCTTGCCGTGCAGCTCAAGCCCGAAGCTTTGCAGCAAGCGGCCAAGGCGGCCAGCCATCCATTGGAACTGCGCCTGCAGCCCGGCTACGACCACAGCTACTTCTTTATCGCCAGCTTCATCGAAGACCATTTGCGACACCATGGTCGTGCTTTGCTCGGTTAATGTGAGGCAAAAGTAGGTAGAATCACGCCCTGAATTAAATCGGGGCGTTTTTTTATGCGTATTGGCCACGGCTACGATGTGCACCGTTTCGCTGAAGGCGATTTCATCACCTTGGGCGGCGTGCGCATTGCGCACCACCATGGGTTGCTGGCTCATTCCGACGGCGACGTTGTCTTGCATGCCTTGAGCGATGCCTTGCTCGGCGCGGCGGCGCTGGGCGATATCGGCAAGCACTTTCCGGATACCGATCCGACCTTCAAGGGCGCCGACAGCCGTGTCTTGCTGCGCCATGTGGTCGGCCTGATCCACGCCAAAGGCTGGAAGGTCGGCAACGTCGATAACACTATCGTGGCCCAGGCGCCGAAAATGGCCCCGCATATCGAATCCATGCGCGCACTGATTGCCGCAGACCTGCAAATTGAATTGGATCAAGTCAACGTGAAAGCCACCACCACCGAAAAGCTCGGATTCACCGGTCGTGAAGAGGGCATTGCGGTGCACTCCGTCGCCTTGTTGCTGCGCGCATGAACGATCTGCAACTGCTGGGCCCGCGTGCCTATGGCGAGGCCCTGGGCAGCGCGGTCCTGAAGGCCACTGCTGAAGATTTCCAGGTCGACGAAGTGCTCGATATTCCGCTTACCGGCGAAGGCGAGCACCTGTGGTTGTGGGTTGAAAAGCGCGGGCTCAACACTGAGGAAGCCGCGCGGCGTATCGCCAAGGCTGCCGGCGTGCCGTTGCGCACGGTCAGCTATGCCGGGCTCAAGGATCGCCAGGCGTTGACCCGCCAGTGGTTCAGTGTGCAACTGCCGGGCAAGGCCGATCCGGACATGAGCGGGGCGGAGAACGACACCCTCAAGATCCTGAAAACCGCCCGCCACAAGCGCAAGCTGCAGCGTGGCGCGCATTCGGCCAACGGCTTTACCTTGCGCCTGACCCAATTGGTCGGTGATACCGCTGCCATCGACGCACGGTTGCAACTGATTGCCCAGCACGGCATTCCCAACTATTTCGGCACCCAACGCTTTGGCCACAACGGTGGCAATGTCGTCGACGCCCGTGAATGGGCTGCGCGCAAGGCTCTGCCGGAGCAGCGCAACGTGCGTTCGCGCTTGTTGTCCACCGCGCGTAGTTTTCTCTTCAACAAAGTATTGGCGGCACGCGTTGCCGACGGTTCGTGGCAGCGCGCGCAAGTGGGTGATCTGCTGGCGTTTACCGACAGCCGCAGCTTTTTTCCGGCGGGGGAGGCAGAGTGCAGCGACCCGCGCCTGGCGATCCTGGACCTGCATCCCACCGGCCCGCAGTGGGGCGAGGGTGATTCTCCGGCGACGGGCGCCACATTTGAGTTGGAACAGGCGGTTGCCGAGGGTGAAGCCGACCTGCGTGATTGGCTGGTGAATGCCGGCATGAGCCAGGAACGTCGCATTCTTCGACTGCCCATTGGCGGGTTGACGTGGCATTATCCCGGGCCTGACATTCTGCAATTGGAATTCGTCCTGCCGGCCGGATGCTTCGCCACTGTCTTGGTGCGCGAGCTTGTTGATCTGGTGCCGGTGGGGCAGACGGACAGCCCATGCGTATTCTGATATCAAACGATGACGGTGCCACCGCACCCGGTCTTGCCGCGCTCTATGCTGCGCTGGAAGATTACGCCGAGTGCGTGGTGGTCGCCCCCGACCAGGACAAGAGTGGCGCCAGCAGTTCGCTGACGCTCGACCGTCCGCTGCACCCGCAGGTTCTGGCCAATGGCTTTATCAGTGTGAACGGCACCCCCACCGACTGCGTGCACCTGGCGATCAACAGCCTGTTGGATCAGGAGCCGGACCTTGTGGTGTCGGGTATCAACCTCGGCGCCAACCTGGGCGACGATGTGCTGTATTCCGGCACCGTGGCGGCGGCCCTTGAAGGGCGCTTCCTCGGTCGGACCTCGTTCGCGTTTTCGTTGGCATCGCGCCAACTGGACAACCTGCCCACCGCCGCCTATTTCGCCCGCAAGCTGGTAGAGGCCCATGGCTCCCTGGACCTGCCGCCGCGCACGGTGCTCAACGTCAACATTCCCAACTTGCCCCTCGACCATATTCGCGGCATCCAGTTGACCCGCCTGGGCCATCGCGCCCGTGCGGCAGCGCCGTTGAAGGTGGTCGACCCGCGTGGCAAGGAAGGCTATTGGATTGCTGCAGCGGGCGATGCCGAAGACGGTGGTCCAGGCACAGACTTTCACGCGGTGATGCAAGGCTATGTGTCAATTACCCCGTTGCAACTTGATCGCACCTTCAGTGATGCCTTCAGTAGTCTCGATGGCTGGCTGGAGGGGCTGCGCTGATGGCTCGTGAACAAGACGACCTGCTGCGCCGGGGCATTGGGATGACGTCCCAGCGCACCCGTGAGCGTTTGATCCAGCGCCTATACGAAGAGGGCCTTTCCAACGCCCAGGTGTTGGAAGTGATCCGGCGTACGCCTCGCCATCTGTTTGTCGATGAGGCCCTGGCCCATCGCGCCTATGAAGACACGGCATTGCCCATCGGCCATAACCAGACCATCTCCCAGCCTTACATGGTTGCGCGCATGAGCGAGCTGCTGTTGGCGGCGGGCCCGCTGGACAAGGTGCTGGAGATCGGCACCGGTTCCGGCTACCAGACGGCCGTGCTGTCGCAACTGGTGGAGCGGGTGTTCTCGGTGGAGCGCATCAAGGTGCTGCAGGATCGCGCCAAGGAGCGCCTGGTGGAGCTGAACCTGCGCAACGTGGTATTCCGCTGGGGTGATGGCTGGGAAGGTTGGCCGGCACTGGCGCCTTACAACGGAATTATCGTCACTGCCGTGGCCACTGATGTTCCGCAAGCGTTGCTCGACCAGTTGGCCCCGGGCGGGCGCCTGGTCATCCCGGTGGGCTCCGGTGAAGTGCAACAATTGATGCTTATTGTCCGTGAGGAAGACGGTTTTTCCCGCCATGTACTGGGGGCCGTACGCTTTGTTCCGTTGCTCAACGGCCCGCTGGCCTGATCATTTTTTGCGGGCAGTGAATTCTGTTGGTGTGGATGTGTCTTACGGCGGGGTCTATCAAATCAACATGCCGGGCAGATCGATTAAACGTGCTGAATGATTCGTTTCAGTCGTTTGCCGGTAAAACTTCAATGCCCAGTTATACTTGCGTCATATTTCAAGCCTGATACAGGCGTTCATGTTCAGCCACCACAAAGGGAGCGGCGGGTGAGTCTCACAGGTCTTGCGCAGCGTATGAGTAAAACAAGTTTTCAGCGACTGGTGCTTGGCCTTGTCTTTGGTTCCCTTCTGGTAGGGTGTTCCAGCTCGCCAAGCAGCGGTGCGCGGGTCGTTGACCGCAATAACGCCGCGCCGCAAAAGCCGACGGTGACCACCGGGCAATATGTGGTGCGAAAAGGCGACACGCTGTTCTCGATCGCCTTCCGTTATGGCTGGGACTACAAAGCGCTCGCAGCCCGTAACAACATTCCTGTGCCTTACACCATACATCCGGGTCAGACGATTCGCTTTGACGGTCGTACCGGGACTGTTCCTACGGCAGTTGTGACAAACACCGGATCTTCGCCGTCGTCTTCGAGCAAAACCACCATCATTACCCGGCCTGCGGGTACGGCTTCGCCGAGTGTCACGAACAAGCCGGCACCCGCGCCGTTGCCACCTGCTGGGCCGGCTCCGACCGGCTGGGGATGGCCCTCAAACGGAGTATTGATTGGAAAATTCTCTTCAAACGGTAGTTTGAATAAAGGCATTGATATCGCCGGGGATTTGGGACAGCCTGTTTTGGCTGCGTCTGATGGGACGGTGGTGTACGCCGGGAGTGGTTTACGGGGCTACGGCGAGCTGGTCATCATCAAACACAGCGATACCTACGTCAGTGCTTACGGCCACAACCGTAGGCTGTTGGTTCGGGAGGGGCAGCAGGTCAAAGTCGGACAGACAATTGCCGAAATGGGGTCAACTGGTACAGACCGGGTGAAACTGCACTTTGAGATTCGCCGTCAAGGGAAGCCTGTAGATCCACTGCAATTCCTACCCCGTCGTTGATGTGTTGCACAGCCTGTTCCTCACGTAGAAGGAACAGGCTCCAGCGCTGCCAAGGATAAAGGCGTCGCTTGAGCTTGAGGTCGAACTCACCAAAGGACTATAACAATGGCTCTCAGTAAAGAAGCGCCGGAGTTTGACATCGACGATGAGGTTCTCCTTATGGAGACCGGTATCGCTATGGAATCGATGTCGAATGAGGGACCTGCAACACCTTCAGTTCGCACCAAATCCAAGAACTCCACTGCGTTAAAGCAACACAAATACATTGATTACACGCGGGCGCTCGATGCGACCCAGCTGTACCTCAATGAAATCGGCTTTTCCCCTCTGCTGACTCCCGAAGAAGAAGTCCATTTTGCGCGATTGTCGCAAAAGGGCGATCCGGCTGGGCGCAAGCGCATGATTGAAAGCAACCTGCGCCTGGTGGTGAAAATCGCCCGACGCTACGTCAATCGTGGGCTGTCCCTGTTGGACTTGATCGAGGAGGGCAACCTGGGCTTGATCCGGGCGGTGGAGAAGTTCGACCCTGAGCGCGGCTTCCGCTTCTCTACCTATGCCACCTGGTGGATTCGCCAGACTATCGAACGGGCGATCATGAATCAGACCCGCACGATCCGGTTGCCGATCCATGTGGTCAAGGAGCTCAACGTCTACCTGCGGGCTGCACGTGAGCTCACTCAAAAACTCGATCATGAACCCTCGCCCGAAGAAATCGCCAACCTGCTGGAAAAACCGGTAGGGGAGGTCAAGCGTATGCTTGGTCTTAACGAGCGTGTGTCTTCGGTCGACGTCTCGCTGGGTCCGGATTCGGATAAAACCCTGCTGGACACCCTGACGGATGATCGTCCTACCGATCCTTGCGAGCTGCTGCAGGACGATGATCTTTCCCAAAGCATTGACCAGTGGCTGTCGGAGCTCACGGACAAGCAGCGTGAGGTGGTGATTCGCCGCTTCGGCCTGCGTGGCCATGAGAGCAGCACGCTGGAGGATGTAGGCCTGGAGATCGGCCTGACCCGTGAGCGGGTGCGGCAGATCCAGGTGGAAGGCCTCAAGCGCTTGCGCGAGATCCTGGAGAAGAATGGCTTGTCGAGTGAGTCGTTGTTTCAATAACGACACAGCTTGAATGCTTGAAGGTGGGAGGGGGCTTGCCCCCCCGATGGCGGTGGGTCAGTCGATACATCCAGTGACTGAACTACTACCACCGGGGGCAAGCCCCCTCCCACATTTTTTTGCGCGTTGCATTTTATTCATGCATGCCCAAATTCCAGGCATAAAAAAACCCCGCTTTTAAGGGCGGGGTCTTTTCGACTAAGTCAGTACAAGTTAGATAACTTGAACTTCTTCAGCTTGCATGCCTTTCTGACCGCGGGTAGCGATGAAAGAAACCTGTTGGCCTTCTTTCAGGCTTTTGAAGCCGTCGGATTGGATAGCTTTGAAGTGAACGAACAGGTCGTCACCGGATTGTGGAGTGATGAAGCCGAAGCCTTTTTCATCGTTGAACCACTTAACGGTACCAGTTTGGCGATTAGACATGGTGTATCTCCTTGGACAAAGTTAACTGCGACTCAGGAAAAGCCCTGGCCGAGACTGAGTGCAAAGAGCAGGAAAAATTCTTGGAGATGGTTGGATCGAAATTCAACATATCGTGTAGAGATTCTCAGTGACACAAGCAGCACAGTGGCGCCACCTTAACCCTTTTTCCGGGACGTGCCAATGGTATTTCCGAAGGTTTCTCTATTTTCGTGACTGGCGGTGGTATTTACAGACACCGGTTGCGGCAATACGGAGCCCGGCCCCGCTGGCTGCGCCTTATAGCAGCCGGCGCATTCATCAAGAAAAGACCCACGCCCTTTGAACCCCAACGCCGGCCCCGGTAAGATGCCACACAGAATTTTTCCACCTCGCTATTCAGGACACCCGCCATGAGCATCAAATCGGACAAGTGGATTCGCCGCATGGCGCAAGAGCACGGCATGATCGAACCGTTCGTTGAGCGCCAGATTCGTGGCGAAGGCGATGACCGCGTGATCTCGTACGGCGTTTCCAGCTATGGCTACGATGTGCGTTGCGCCGATGAATTCAAGGTGTTCACCAACATCAACTCGGCAATTGTCGATCCGAAGAACTTCGACGAAAAGAGCTTCGTCGACGTGAAAAGCGACGTGTGCATTATCCCGCCAAACTCCTTTGCTCTGGCACGCACCGTGGAATTCTTCCGCATCCCCCGCGACGTGCTGACTATCTGCCTGGGTAAAAGCACTTACGCGCGCTGCGGCATTATCGTCAACGTGACGCCGCTTGAGCCTGAGTGGGAAGGCCACGTGACCCTGGAGTTCTCCAACACCACCACCCTGCCTGCGAAAATCTACGCCAACGAAGGCGTGGCGCAGATGCTGTTCCTGCAGTCTGACGAGGCCTGTGAAGTGTCCTACAAAGACCGCGCCGGCAAGTACCAGGGCCAGCGTGGCGTCACCCTTCCACGCGCTTGATCGAAAGGTCCTACGCGTAAAGGGAATTAGTCCGCAGAAAGTGACTCTATTGGGTGTACTGCCTCGGTGCGTGCAAAACGCGCCGAGCCACGCTTGAGGAGTGCCCTATGAAGATTGACCCGCGAATCAGCGCAGAACTTGCCCGGCTTGAACCCAACCAGATTGGCGTTCTGGCCTGGTCCCTGATGGCCGATCCCGCCTATGCGGGCGGCATCCCCGGCCAGCCCGATGAAGATTGGCCGCAGCAGCCCACCGAACCCGGTGAGCCAACCCTGCCGGACGAGCCACCTCCCGCGCCGGTCGCCTGATACCCGCAAGGCCGGTCAGCCCACCTGCCACACCTGGTGATCGCCGATGACGAAGATTCGGCGTTCATTGTCCTGATCGACTGCATACCCCCCGGTAAACGCCCCAAACGCCGGCAGCAGACTGACGCGCGTGCCGAGCTGAAAGCACGGCAGGCGCAGGCTCTGCCGGCCCTTGCCGCGCAAGCGATACACGGGGTGCACATGCCCCGCCAGCACATGGTGGCTGGCATGGGCATGCGGTTCGTGTTGCAGGGCGAAAGGGCCCATCAGCAGTGGCTCCGGAACCACTTCGATCCTCAAGTCAGCCGGTGGGTCGCCCGCGCGTTTATCGTGATTACCGCGAATCAAGGTCATCGACAGGTCGCAATGGCGCGCTCGCCAAGCCCTCAAGGCGTTGAGGGTGCCGCTGGCATGGGAACCGGGCCCGTGGAGGAAGTCGCCGAGAAAGATCACCTGGGCGCACGGTACGGCTGCCAACAGCCGATCCAGGCGCTGCAGGTTTTCGGTGGTGGTGCCTTGCGGTACCGGCTGGCCCAGGCTGCGATAGGCCGATGCCTTGCCAAAGTGTGCATCGGCGATCAGCAGGCACTGGCGCGCGGGCCAGTAGACTGCCTTATCCGCCAGCAGCCACAGCTCTTCGCCCTCAATCGTCACTGAGCAGACCATCAGCGTTTCCCGTTATCAGCGACTTTTTCCAAGTCCTTGACCATCCGCGCAATGCGTTCCGAGAGTTTTTCCGAACTCATACTTTCGCGCATCCGTTCCACCAGCAGCGGGAAGGCCAGGGGCGTAGGACGTTCGATCACATGCAAGTCCAGTGTCAGCGCCGAGAGGCGAAGTAAAGTCTCTTCCAGCCGACGAATATCCAATTCGTCGCGCAGGACTTCTTCCCCTGCCTGGGTCAGCAACAGGTTCTGCGGGTCATATTGCTTGAACACCTCAAAGAACAACCCGCTGGATGCCTGCACCTGGCGCGTGCTTTTTGGCGCGCCAGGGTATCCGGCAAACACCAGCCCGGCGATCCGCGCAATCTCACGAAAGCGGCGCAGGGCCAGCTCTCCGGCGTTGAGGCTGGCTGCCACGTCTGCCAGCAACTGCTTCGGGCTCAGTAGCGCCTTATTCAGTAAGCGTGGCCAATCCACCTCGGTGGCGCTGAGCAATTCCAAGCCGTAATCGTTGACGGCAATCGAGAACGTCACAGGCTGCTGCTGGCTGACCCGCCACGCCAACAGACTCGCCAACCCCAGGTGCACCTGGCGGCCGGCAAACGGGTAGAGGAACAGGTGCCAGCCCTCCCGCGATTTCAAGGCTTCGGCCAACAAGTGCGCGCGCGTCGGCAAGCCGGACCAGCGCAGTTGCGTCTGCAACAGCGGTTGCACGGCCTGCATTTCCGGGCCCTCGTAGCGCCCCTGCGCCGCCGCATCGAAGCGCTCCACCACGGCTTGGGCCAACTCGTTGGAAAGGGGCATGCGCCCGCCATTCCAGCGCGGCACGGCGGCTTTTTTCGCGCTGCTGCGGCGCACATAGGCGGTCATGTTTTCCACCCGCACCAACTCCAGCAACCGCCCGGCAAACAAGAACCCATCACCCGGCTTGAGCCGTGCGATAAAACCTTCCTCAACACTGCCCAGGTTCCTGCCGCCGCCGCCCTTACTCCAGAATTTCAGCTGGATGCTGGCATCGCTGACGATGGTGCCCACGCTCATCCGATGGCGGCGCGCAAGCCGGGCATCGGGGACGCGCCAGATGCCGTGCTCGTCTGGCTCGACGCGGCGGTAATCCGGGTAAGCGCTCAGCGACAAGCCACCGTGGCGTACAAAGCCTAGGGCCCAGTCCCAATCGGTGCCGGTAAGATCACGATAGGCCCAGGCGCCACGCACCTCCGCCAGCAGCGCCTGCGGCGTAAAGCCACCGCCGAGGGCCATGCTCACCAAATGTTGTACGAGCACATCCAATGGCTTGTGGGGCGATTCGCGGGCTTCGATACGCCGCTCTGCAATGGCGTCCTGGGCCGCAGCGGCTTCCACCAGTTCCAGGCTGTGGGTCGGCACCAGAGTCACCCGCGACGGTCGTCCGGGTGCATGCCCCGAGCGCCCGGCGCGTTGCATCAGGCGTGCCACACCTTTGGCCGAGCCGATTTGCAGCACGCGCTCCACCGGCAGAAAATCCACCCCCAGGTCCAGGCTGGAGGTGCATACCACTGCCTTGAGCTGACCGTCTTTCAACGCCCGCTCCACCCAGTCGCGGGTCTCGCGGGACAGCGAACCATGGTGCAGGGCAATCACCCCGGCCCAATCGGGTCGGGCATCGAGCAATGCCTGATACCAGATTTCCGACTGCGCCCGCGTGTTGGTAAACACCAGGCAACTGCTGCTGGCGTCGACCTCGGCTACCACCTGCGGCAGCATCTTCAAGCCGATATGCCCGGCCCACGGAAACCGCTCGGCGACGGGCGGCAGCAAGGTGTCGACCTTCAGTTGCTTGGCCGTTTGCCCCTGCACATTGATCCCGTTTCCTTGTGGGACCAGCACCTCCAAGGCGTGGGACTGGTTACCAAGGGTGGCCGAAATGCCCCACACCATCAGTTCGGGATGCCAGCGTCGCAGCCGCGCCAACGCCAGTTGCAATTGCACGCCGCGCTTGTTGCCGATCAGTTCATGCCATTCATCCACCACCACCATGCGCAGGTGCGCCAGACTCGTTTCGCTGTCGGCGCGGGCGAGCATCAGGGTCAGGCTTTCCGGGGTGGTGACCAGCGCGGTGGGCTGGCGTCGGGTTTGCCGGGCACGCTCGCTGCTGCTGGTATCGCCGGTGCGCAGGCCGACGCTCCAGGGAATCTGCAAGGCCTCGAGCGGTGCTTCGAGGGCGCGTGCGGTGTCAGCGGCCAACGCACGCATGGGCGTGATCCACAGCACGGTCAGTGGCTCAGCCGGCGGTTTGCGTTTACCGGTGGCGGGCTGGCGGGTGATCGCGAAACGATTGAGGGCGGCAAACCACAGGGCGTAGGTTTTGCCGGCACCGGTGCTGGCGTGCAGCAAACCAGATTGGCCGTCCTTGACCGCAGTCCAGACGTCTTTCTGGAAGGCGAACGGCTTCCAGCCTTTGGCGGCAAACCACTGTTTGGCGAAGTCGAGGGGTTTTGCCATGCGGCAGCGAACGCTCTGGAGGGCCTATTGCACAGACCCTCCAGGCGTCGCAAAGGTTTACTTCAAATTGCCGCTCAGGAACTGTTGCAGGCGCTCGCTCTTCGGATTGCCGAGTACATCCTCAGGTGCGCCTTGTTCTTCCACCAAGCCCTTGTGCAGGAACAACACCTGGCTGGATACCTTGCGCGCAAAGCTCATCTCGTGGGTGACCATGATCATGGTGCGGCCTTCCTCGGCCAGGCCCTGAATCACCTTCAACACTTCACCCACCAACTCCGGGTCGAGGGCCGAGGTGGGTTCATCGAACAGCATCACTTCCGGTTCCATGGCCAAGGCGCGGGCGATGGCCACCCGTTGCTGCTGGCCACCGGAGAGAAACGCCGGGTATTGGTCCGCTACGCGTGCCGGTAAACCCACCTTGTCCAGGTAGCGGCGGGCGCGGTCTTCGGCGTCCTTCTTGCTGCAACCCAGCACCCGGCGTGGGGCCATGGTGATGTTTTCCAGCACGCTCATATGGCTCCATAGGTTGAAGTGCTGGAACACCATCGCCAGCCGTGTGCGCAGGCGCTGCAGTTCGGCATCGTCGGCCACGCGCATGCCGTGGCGGTCGCTGACCATGCGGATCGGCTGGCCGTCGAGGGTCATGGCTCCGTCGTTGGGGGTTTCCAGGAAGTTGATGCAGCGCAAAAAGGTGCTCTTGCCCGAGCCGCTGGCGCCGATCAGGCTGATCACGTCACCGGTCTTGGCCTTGAGCGAGACACCTTTGAGCACCTCATTGTCGCCATAGCTTTTATGCAGGCCTTCAACGGTCAATTTGTACATGGGGCATGCATCCTCAAGGCGAAAGTAGATAGCCGCTGCGGTAGGCCTCGGTGCCGGCGACATGGCCGATGACCATCCCGGCAGTGGCCATGCGGCGCAGCGAACGCGCGTAAAGCAGGCCGGCCTTCTGGCAGTGCACAGGCGTTACGCGGTCGGTAATGGGGTCGATGATTTCGGCGATCAGCTGCCCGGCTTCCAGGTATTCACCGGGCAGGGCGTTGAACACCAGCAAGCCGCCCACCGGTGTAGCCACCGGTTCGACGCCCGCCAGCGGCGTAGCGGGGTAGGTCAGCGCCGGCAGCGGTGCTACGTCGCCGGCAATCGCGCCGAAGTGGATCAGGTAGTCGATGATTGCCTGGCAGTCGAGGGCGGCCAATCCATGGTTGACGTCGCCCTGGCCGCGCAACTCGACGGTCACCGAAAAGCTGCCCATGGGGATCGGGAAGCGTTCGCCGAAACGTTGCTGTAACTGCCACCACACCAAGGTGAAACACTCATCGAAGGATTGCCCGCCGGAGTCTGTTGCCAGCAGGTTGGCCTCCGAGCCGATATAGCGTGCCAGCGGTTCCACCTTCGGCCAGGCTTCGGGCGTGGTGTACAGGTGCGCCACGGCTTCGAAGTCGCAATGCAGGTCCAACACCATGTCGGCGTCGCAGGCCAGGCTTTGCAGCACCAGGCGTTGGGATTGCAACTGGGTCTCGGCGGTTTGCGCGGCCAGGGCGCGGATCAAGGCAGCGCGGATCAGGTCGACGTTGTGCAGTGGGGCATCGCCGAGCAAGTCTTCGACCTGATTGCCGACGGTTTCGCTGAGGTCGACAAACAGGCGATTGAAGTTCTGCCCGCTTTCCAGCTCGTAGCGGCCCAGGGGGATATCCATCAACACCTGTTCCAGGCCCACTGGGTTGGCGATGGGCACCAGCACGATCTCGGCGCGCAGGCGCCCGGCGGCTGCCAGCTCAGCCAGGCGCACCTTCAAGTGCCAGGCCACCAGCATGCCCGGCAGTTCATCGGCATGCAGCGACGACTGGATATAGACCTTGCCTGCGGCCCGCTCGGGACCGAAGTGAAAACTGTGAATCTGCCGCGCCGTGCCTGGCACCGGCGCGATCAGATCGTGTACCTGATGACGCATGGAGGCTCCTTAATGGCTTGGTCCGAGAAACGCCAGCCAGCGGCGCTCTGCCAGACGAAACAGACCGACCAGGGCGAAGGTCACGGTCAGGTAGATCAGCGCGGCGATGCCGAATGATTGAAACGTCATGAACGTGGCCGAGTTGGCGTCCCGCGCCACCTTGAGGATGTCTGGAATCGTCGCGGTAAACGCTACCGTGGTCGAGTGCAGCATCAAGATCACTTCGTTGCTGTAGTAGGGCAGCGAGCGGCGCAACGCCGACGGCATGATCACGTAGGCGTACAACTTCCAGCCGCTTAAACCATAGGCCTTGGCTGCCTCGACTTCGCCGTGAGCCATGCTGCGGATGGACCCGGCGAAAATCTCCGTGGTGTAGGCGCAGGTGTTGAGCGCGAAGGCCAGGATCGTGCAGTTCATCGCATCGCGAAAGAACGCATCCAACACCGGTTGTTCACGCACGGCGGCAATGCTGTAGATGCCGGTGTAGCAGATCAGCAACTGGATATAGAGCGGCGTGCCACGGAACAGGTAGGTGTAGAACTGCACCGGCCAGCGTACCAGCGGGTTGCGCGATACACGGGCGATGGACAGCGGGATCGAGACCACAAAGCCGATGACCAGGGCGGCGCTGAGCAACCACAGGGTCATGGCCAGGCCGGTGATGTGCTGGCCGTCGCTATAAAGGAAAGGGCGCCAGTATTCCTGCAAGAGTTCGATCATCGCACCGCCTCCCGTGAGCCTGCGGAGTAGCGACGTTCAAGACGACGCAGAACAAAGTTGGACGCGCTGGTGATCAACAGGTAGATCAGCGCAGCGAGCACCAGGAAATAGAACAGTTGGTAGGTGCTTTTGCCGGCATCCTGGGCGGCCTTGACCAGGTCCGCCAGACCGATGATCGACACCAGGGCCGTGGCCTTGAGCATCACCATCCAGTTGTTGCCGATACCCGGCAGGGCAAAGCGCATCATCTGCGGGAAGGTCACGTAGCGAAAGCGTTGCCCGCGCTTGAGGCCATAGGCCGTGGCGGCTTCCAACTGGCCACGGGGGACGGCGAGGATCGCGCCGCGAAACGTCTCGGTGAAATAAGCACCGTAGATAAAGCCCAGGGTGATCACCCCGGCGCTGAATGGGTCGATCTCGATGTATTCCCATTCCATGAAGTCGGTCAGGCCGGTGAGCCAGGTTTGCAGGCTGTAGAAAATCAGCAGCATCAGCACCAGGTCAGGTACACCGCGAATCAGGGTGGTGTAGAGCTGGGCGGGGATGCGCAGGAAGGGCAGGCTGGAGAGCTTGGCGCTGGCGCCGAGCAGGCCCAGCAATACGCTGACGGCCAGGGACAGCACCGACAACTTGATGGTCATCCAGGTGCCTTGCAGCAACAACGGGCCGAAACCCTTCAAGCTGAGTGCGCTCAGCCCGAGGGTTTGCAACAGTTCTTCGAACATAAATCAGGACCTATGGCGATAAAAAAGCGCCCCCCCACAGGAGGGGCGCCCCAGGCATTATTTGCCGCTGTACAGGTTCAGATCGCCAAAGTGTTTCTTCTGGATGGTGGCGTAGGTGCCATCATCGTGTAACGCTTTGATACCTTTATCCAAAAGGGCCTTCAGTTCAGTGTTACCTTTTTTGATACCGATGGCGGTTTTCGATGGTAGCAATGGGTCATCGATGGCGGCGCTGACTTCATAGCCGGCACCGGCCGGGGACTTCAAGAAGCCCAGTTCGGCTTGCAGCATGTCCTGCACGGAAGCGTCGAGACGCCCGGAAGTCAGGTCAGCGTAAACCTGGTCCTGGTTGGCGTAGGCCTTGGTGGTCACACCGGCTTTATCCAGTACAGCCTTGGCGTAGGCTTCCTGGATGGTGCCTTGCTCATAACCCACGGATTTACCCTTGAGGGATTCTGGCGTCGAGTAACCCGCGCCTTTCTTGAACACCAGCGAGGTCGGGCCGGAGAACAGTTCGCTGGAGAAGTCGATGGCCTTTTCACGCACCGGGGTCACGGTCATGGACGAAATCACACCGTCGAACTTGTTGGCTTTGAGGCCTGGAATCATGCCGTCAAAGTCACTTTCGACCCACTTGCACTTCACTTTCAGTTCGGCGCAGATCGCATTGCCCAGGTCGATATCGAAGCCCACCAGGCTGCCGTCGGCCGCCTTGGATTCGAACGGCGCGTAGGACGGATCGACACCAAAACGCAGTTCCTTGTATTCCTTGGCCAGCGCGGTACCTGCGGCCATGCACAGAGCCAGTGCAGAAAGGGTCAGCAATGCTTTTTTCATTATTTAATCCCTGGAAACCAAGATAAGCGCTTGTGGCGCGTTTAGGACTGTTACTGAACGGTGTCAGACGGATCACAAGTAGCAATTTCTGCACCATAGTTCCGAATGAGCGTTTTAAAAGGTGGGACAAGGGAGTCCTGAGTGTAGGAGATGCCCGAAAGTGGGCACTGAAAATTGAGCGCACCATTTCGGAACATTTGCAGATCCAGTTGTGGGAGGGCCGGTGTTCTGTGTCAGGCCAGTAAGTCCTGCAGGGTGGCAAGGTTATCCGCCTCATCCACCGCCTTGTCCTGGCGCCAACGCAACATCCGTGGGAACCGCACCGCAATCCCGCTCTTGTGTCGCTTGGACAGCGCAATGCCTTCAAACCCCAACTCAAACACCATGCTGGGCGTCACGCTGCTCACCGGACCGAATTTCTCCACGGTGGTCTTGCGTACGATGGCGTCGACCTTGCGCATTTCCTCATCGGTCAGCCCCGAATAGGCCTTGGCGAAGGGCACCAGCGTACGTTCGCTGCCGGGCGGGCCATCCCACACGGCAAAGGTGTAGTCGCTGTACAGGCTGGCGCGCCGACCATGGCCGCGCTGGGCATAGATCAATACCGCATCGACACTGAAGGGGTCGACTTTCCACTTCCACCACAGGCCCATGTCCTTGGTGCGGCCCACGCCGTAGAGGCCTTGGCGATTCTTGATCATCATGCCTTCCACGCCGAGGCTGCGAGACGCTTCGCGTTGTTCGGCCAACGCCTGCCAGGTCGCGCCCGTCAGCAGTGGCGAGGGCAGAAGCACAGGTTGGTTGCACTGGGCGATAACCTGTTCAAGCTGCGCGCGGCGTTCAGCCAGGGTGCGGTTACGCCAGTCGTCGCCCTGATGTTCCAGCAGGTCGTAGGCCAGTACGGCGACCGGTGCCTCGTCGAGCACCTTTTTGCTCAAGGTCTTGCGGCCGATTCGTTGTTGCAGCAGGGCAAAGGGTTGCACCGCGTCTTTCCAGACCACGATCTCGCCATCGATCACCGTGCCATCGGGCAGGCCACTGACCAGGCTGTGCAGTTCGGGAAAACGTTCGGTCACCAGCTCTTCGCCCCGCGACCAGACCCACAGCCGGCCTTCGCGCTTGACCAGTTGCGCGCGAATGCCGTCCCACTTCCATTCCACCTGCCAGTCTTCGGGGGCGCCGAGCAACGCGTCGAACTGCTCCACCGGCTGCGACAACCCGTGGGCCAGAAAAAACGGATAAGGCTGTCCACCCCGTTGCGCATGTTCGTCGGATGATTCGGCAGCGATCAGCTTGAGGTAGCCTTCGGCTGTCGGTCGGTTGGACAAATCGGTGTAGCCCACCAGCCGCTGGGCCACACGCTTGCTGTCGAGATCGGCCATGGTCGCGAGCGCGCGGGTGACCAGCAATTTGGACACGCCGACGCGAAAGCTGCCGGTGATCAACTTGATGCACACCATCAGGCTCGGCTGGTCCAGTTGCGCCCATAACGCCGGCAACCGTTCGGCCAGGTCCAGGGGCGACAGGCCACGCAGCGGCAGGAGTTTTTCTTCCAGCCATACGGCCAGGCCGTCCTCGGAGGTGTAGGTGGATTCCGGCAGGAGCAGGGAAATCGTCTCGGCCAGGTCGCCTACAGACTGGTAGCTTTCTTCGAACAGCCACGGCTCGATGCCGGACGCTTCGGTGGCCATGTCTCGCAGCAGGCGCGTGGGCACCAATTGCCGGGGGCGCCCGCCAGACAGGAAATACACCGCCCAGGCGGCGTCTTCCGGGGGCGCTTGCAGGAAGTAGGCTTGCAGGGCCGCGAGCTTGGCATTACTGGAGGTAGTGGCGTCGAGGTTGGCGTACAGCTCGGCGAAAGCTTTCATGCCGTGGCCTCTTCTTCGTCATCGCCGTATTCAGTGGTGAAGCCCTGGGCATCCAGGCCTTTTTCCCGCAGATGGCGCACCAATACGCCGACAGAACCGTGGGTGACCATCACCCGCTCGGCACCGGTTTGCTCAATGGCCCACAGCAGCCCGGGCCAGTCGGCATGGTCCGACAGCACGAAACCTCGGTCCACCCCACGCCGCCGCCGGGTGCCGCGCAGGCGCATCCAGCCACTGGCGAAGGCGTCGCTGTAATCGCCGAAGCGCTTGATCCAACTGCTGCCACCAGCGGACGGCGGGGCGATGATCAGGGCCTGGCGCAGCAGCGCGTCGGTCTTTTTGAAATCACCGGCGTAGAGGGTTTCGGGGATGTAGATGCCGGCCTCGCGGTACACCCGGTTCAACGGCTCGACGGCGCCGTGGCTGAGGATAGGACCGATGCTGGCGTCGATGCCATGCAGGATGCGCTGGGCTTTGCCGAAGGAGTAACAGAACAATACGCTGGCTTTTCCGGCGGCGATATTGGCCTGCCACCAGTCGTTGATCCCGGCAAAGATCTGCGCCTGGGGCTGCCAGCGGTAGATCGGCAGGCCGAAGGTGGATTCGGTGATAAAGGTATGGCAACGCACCGGTTCGAAAGGCGCGCAGGTGCCGTCGGGTTCCACTTTGTAGTCACCGGACGCCACCCAGACTTCGCCCTGGTATTCCAGGCGCACTTGGGCCGAGCCGAGTACGTGCCCGGCTGGGTGAAAGCTCAGGGTCACGCCGTGGTGGACGAGTTTTTCGCCGTAGGCCAGGGTTTGCAGGTTGATGTCCTGGCCCAGGCGCGAGCGCAGGATGCCTTCGCCGGGGGCGGCGGCCAGGTAGTGCTGGTTACCGGTGCGGGCGTGGTCGCCGTGGGCGTGGGTGATGACCGAGCGTTCCACCGGGCGCCAGGGATCGATGTAGAAATCTCCGGCGGGGCAGTAGAGGCCTTCCGGCCGGGCGATGACAAGGTCCATGGGGTGACCGGGGCGATGGGCTTATCAGGTATGAGGCGGGGGCGAGCGCAGAAGTTCTATCTGAATGCATGTGGGCCAAATGTGGGAGGGGGCAAGCCCTAGTTATGGCTTTTTGTAGGAGCGAGCTTGCTCGCGAAAAACTCACAGGCGCCGCGTTCATTCAGGAAGCACGCGTTATCGTTGACGTTTTTCGCGAGCAAGCTCGCTCCTACAGGAGGCGATGTACGCTTAACTGACCAAGCCCCCTTCCACATTTGAATCCGGTTTCGTCAGGTGGAAGCCATGTCACTTGCCTGGGGTCAGGGTCAACCTGGCCTTGCCATACACCTTCTCGAAGTTCTGCGGCTGCATCGGGAAGCTCAGGTATTGCGCTTTGAGCGACGGGTCGATGCCATTGGCGTAGTTCGGGCTGGCCGGGTTGCCGGATTGGCCGATGCCGCCCTGGCCCATCATCGGCTCCACCTGGCCGAAGTCGACGATCATGCGCAGTGCCGGCACCTGGGTGGTGTTGAAATCCTGGCCCCAGCTGTACGGTGCCGGGTTCAAGGTGTTGTGGTCGCCACCGGACGCCAGTGGGCCGCGAATCACTTGGCCGCTGGTGTTTTTCCAAGTGGTGCTGTGCAACTTGCCCCACTGCCAGGCTTTGTGGTCGGCGCCCAGTTGGCTGTCGCCGGCGGTGATCGCGGCGGCGAGGCTGCGGGCGAGGATGGCGGGTTTGTCTTCTTTTTGTGCGGTGCGCACGTCGTCCCAGAATGGGCTGTCTTCGCGGCCCAGCAGGTGATCGGCCTGGGCGGCATAGGACAGGTTGGCGTTGCTGACAAAGGCTTTCCAGCTGGCGCTGTTTTCCGGGCCCAGCTCGTCGAGGAAGATCTGCCGGGTGCTTTCCTGCAGGAACAGCTCGTAGAGCGCCGCGTCGGCGGAGGTCGACACCAGGCGCCCATCGAACGCCATCAGGCGCTTCAGTGCTTCCCGTGCCTTGGCCTGCTCGGGCGCCGGCAACGCATCAATCGCCTGCCTCAATGGCTGGGCCATGCCCGGCGCCTGGAACATGGTCTTGAGCTTGGCGGCGAAGGTGGTGGTCTGGTCGTACTGCATGGCGATCATGCTGCGGCTGTCGTGCTTGCCCGCATTGGCCAGTTGCGCCAGGCGCTCGCTGCGCTCCGGTGCATCCCAGGAGTTGGACAGTTGCATGCCGTAGCCACGCGGTGCGGTGCGTTGGTTGGCGGTGCCGATCCAGCCTTGGGCCGGGTCCTGGTCATAGGGGTGCAGCATCGCGTCGGCGTAACCGTCCCAGTCAAAACGCGTATCCCAGCCCGGCGACGGCAGCAGGCCTTCGCCTTCGCGGCGGTTGGGGAAGCGGCCGGTAACCTGCCAGCCAATGCTGCTGGCGTCGGCGAAGACCATGTTCAAGGCAATGGCGCGGATGTTGCGGGTCGCGTCCGAGGCCTTGCCGGCGTTTTGCGCGCGGGAGAGGTCGAAGAACGCGTCGAGGCTCTTGTCATCCTTGAAGTCGGCGGTTTGCAGGGCCAGGCCCAAGCCGGTGGTCAGCGCCTGGCTGCTGTTGAGCAGGGCGCCGTGGCGGGTTTCGTAAACCACTTCGCGAATCGAGCGTTGGCCTTTGACGAAGAAGGTTTCGTTACGCACCGCTGCGGGTAGCCATTTTCCGTTGTTCTCGTAGTACAACGCACTGCCTTGGCGTTTGACCTTTTCCAGGAACAGGTCCTGGGTATCGCCCTTGACCGTGCTCATGCTCCAGGCCACGTTACCGTTGAAACCGGACAACAGGGTCGGCAGGCCGGCAATCGAAGCGCCAACGGCCTGGTATTTCGGTGCACGGATCTGCACGTAGCTCCACGGCGACGGCGCTTGTGGCTGGGCGGCGAGGTCGCCGGCCAGCAGGCTTTTGCCGCTGCGGCTGCGTTGCGGGCCGATGGCCCAGTTGCTCGACGTGGTCACGGCCAGCGAGTTGAGGCTGCTCAATTGCTGGCTGACCGCGTCAAGCCCGGCGAGGCCGGTGATCTGGCCCAGGTTCACGCCTTTGAGTTTCTCGGCTTCGGCCAGGGGGATCGGCTCATCCGGCGCGCTCGGCGTCAGCCAGGCGAGTTTGTCCACCCCGACCTTTTGCGCCAGCAGCAGCGAAGCAAGCTCTTCCTGCAGGTTGGCCGACTCGCTGAAATTCAGCAGGCAGAACAGCAGCGCCGAATCTTCCGGCTTCCAGTATTCCGGCTTGTAGCCGGTCTGGGCCAGGTCCGGCGGCAACTTGTCGCGGTAGCGGAACAGGTAGGCGTTGACGCCACGGGCATACACTTCAAAGAAGCGCTTAAGGCGCGGCGACGAGGCGTTATACAGCTCGCCGGCACTTTTTTTCAGATTGACCGCGCGCATGAAACGGTCCACATCCAGCACCTCAGGCCCGGACATTTCCGCCAGGCGGCCCTGAGCCAGCAGGCGCAGGGTGACCATCTGGGTGATGCGGTCACTGGCGTGTACATAACCGAGGCTGAACAGCGCGTCATGGAAGGTGTTGCTTTCGATCAGCGGCATGCCTTGGGCGTTGCGGCGTATCGAAACATTCTGTGCGAGGCCCTTGATCGGCTGTACGCCGGCAACGGGTGGCAGGGTGTCCTGGGTGCTCTGGAGCTGGCAACCGGCCAGGCTTAACGCACTGGCCACTGCCGCGGCAACGCCGAACCGGGGAAGAAAATGTGAGAGGGCTGGCGAGGCCATGGCAAAGCTCCTGCGGGGGGTAGCGTCAGTAAAGGCGCTACGTTAGTGAGCGCGGTGAAACGACGCAAGCAGGAGTTTTGGCAAAACATTGGATCTTGAGTCTTATGCAGATCAAATGTGGGAGAGGCGGTGCGACTTCAGGTCAGGATTTAGGCGGATTGACCTTTTGGACTAATTCATACGCCCGAACCGTCGCTGGCCGTTCCTTGATGCTATTGAACCAGCGCTGAATGTGTGGGAAATCTTCCAGGCGCTGGCTCTGCCACTTGTGGGAAACGATCCACGGATAGATCGCCATATCGGCAATGCTGTAGTCCTCACCCGCGACGAACGCACGGTCCGCCAAACGTCGATCCAGCACCCCGTATAGACGGGCGGTTTCATCTACGTAGCGCTTGATCGCGTAGGGGATTTTCTCCGGTGCGAACTGGCTGAAATGATGGTTCTGACCCGCCATCGGCCCCAGCCCACCCATTTGCCAGAACAACCATTGCAGCGCTTCCTGGCGACCGCGCAGGTCTTTTGGAATGAACTGGCCGGTTTTTTCCGCGAGGTACAGCAGGATCGCGCCGGATTCAAACAGCGAGATCGGCGCGCCGCCGTCGCTCGGGTTCTGATCGACGATGGCCGGGATGCGATTGTTGGGAGCAATCTTCAGGAAGTCCGGCTTGAACTGATCGCCCTGGCCGATGTTGATCGGGTGCACGTTGTAGGGCAGACCGGCTTCTTCCAGGAAGAGCGATACTTTGTGACCGTTGGGAGTGGTCCAGTAATACAGGTCGATCATGAAGCTCTCCAAAAAAGTGGTGATGCTTGAGCGAATGCCTGTAGGTATAGGTAAAGGTGGGAGGGTGGAAATTCAATCAAACATTTACGTCTACCCTTAGACGCTTTCGGTTTGGAATGCGATGCAGCTGTGGAAGGGAGCGAACTCCCTCACACACGTGGGCCTTCAGCGCGATTTACGCCCCGTGGCACTTCTTGAATTTCTTCTCGCTGCCGCATGGGCAAGGATCATTGCGGCCGACGTCCTTCAACGCATTGCGCACGGGCTCCTGGTGAGCGTGGCCGCAGTTCGGGCCGTGGACATGGCCGTGGTCGTGATCATGGTGATCGTGATCGTGGTTGCAGTCAGGACCATGGACATGGGGTTGCTGAGTCATCGATGTCGCTCCGGAATAAAATCGCCGGGGATTATCTCGCCATTGTGGTTCACCTGCACGTCATAACCGATGAATAATCCGGTTTTCAGCTCACCTTCCAGGCGATACGGCACGGGCTGGTCGGGTTTTTTCAGCAGTTGCACCACATCGCGGATCTGCGGCCAGAGATTGGTGCGCACCGACACCTTGAAAAATGCATGGCCGCGTGGCGGGACGGTGAGCCATTCATCCGACTCGCCCTCGGTCAGCACAAAATCATCCAGGGTGACCTTGTAGATCAGGCCGCGCACGGTCAGGTCGGAGTCGTCGCGGTTATCCACGCGAAAGTACAGCTTGAATTTCTGCTCCAGCAGCTTGGCCCGCACCACTTCGACTTTCACCAGGGAGACGTGGGGCGGGGGCGAATCGTCTTCGAACCAGGAGGCGCATCCGGTCAGGCCAAAGATTAACGCCAGCATCAAGCTGTAGATCCGAAGCATGGCGTGAGTCCTGTGGTGGTTAGAGGTAGCTGGAACAACACTTCTTGAATTTCTGCCCACTGCCGCACAGGCACGCATCGTTGCGTCCGGCTTTTACTTCCACGGTGGGGTCGATGAAGTACCAGCGCCCTTCATTCTGTACGAAAGAAGACTGCTCGCGGTGGCTATGTTCGCCGGTACTGTCATGCCAGCGTGCGGTGAAGGTCACGAAGGCATGTTCCGGCTGGCCGCCGAACACCTCGGAACTTTCAACCTCCAGGCCCAGCCAGGTGCTTTGTGCGCTCCAGGCGCCGATGGCCTCACGGTCCAGGCCGGCCTGTTGCGCGGGCAACGTAGTGGCGACCAGATAGTCCACCAGGCCCAGCACATAAGCGCTGTAGCGTGAGCGCATCAGGGCGCTGGCGCAGGGGGCGGGGTGCCCGGCGTGATAATGGCCGCAGCAGGCATCCAGCAGGTTGCCACTGCCGCAGGGGCAAATGGATGTACTCATTGGGTTACCACCAATACACGTTCTGTTAGACGTAACAATAGCTAAGCCTTGGTATTACCACAGACGCAGCCGTTGACAGCTTATGACCTGATACTACAGAGGATCGCAGCGGAACTCGACGGCCAGCGGGTGCGAGGGACAGCCGAGCGAGCATTCATTCGTTGAGACACTTCCTGGCTGGCTGGCTGGCTCGCGCAGAGCCGCTTGAGGTTCCATTGGGTCTACCGCAAGAATCGGTGAATTAACCTACTTGCCAAATAAAAACCCATTAGGTTAATTTCTGCATGGAGAAAAACGCGCCTCACTGCAAGCTGACCAACGTCAAGGCCCTAGTCGAATCTGGGAAGGTACGCACCACGAATGCTGCACGAATCGGCGCCGATGCTCTTAACCTCAACCTCTCCGAGATGCTGGCCGTGATACTGGCTCTTAAACCAACGGACTTTTACAAAAGCATGACCACCTACGCCGACCACACGCTATGGCAAGACGTGTACCGGCCACACACGAAGGCGGGAAAGGTCTATCTGAAACTCACGGTTATCGAAGACGTACTGATCGTGTCCTTCAAGGAGCTATGAACATGAAATGCCCTGTTTGCGGCGCTGCGGACTTGGTCCATGACACCCGCGACATACCCTATTCCTACAAAGGTGAAACCACTGTGGTTGCGAATGTGACGGGTGAGTTCTGCCCGTCCTGCTCCGAATCGATCCTGGATTTGGTTGAATCGGATCGTGTCATGAAGGCGATGCGCGCCTTCTCAAAACGGGTCAATGCGGATTTCGTAGACCCCGGCTTTATCGCTACGGTACGTAAGAAGCTTTCGTTGGACCAACGGGAAGCCGCCGAGATATTCGGTGGCGGGGTCAACGCCTTTTCTCGCTATGAGAATGGAAAAACCAAGCCACCGCTGGCACTCATAAAACTTCTCAAGTTGCTCGATCGTCACCCTGAGTTACTTAATGAAGTCCGAACGGCGTAGGGCGCTTGGAATCGATGTACTCACCCGCTTACCACCAATACTTTCCAAAGTTTTCCGGGTTGGCCCAGAAACGGGCGTTGAGCCAGTCCGGCACCTGTTTATAGTCAAGCAGATCGTAGGTAAACAGTGTCAGGACCTGTTCGTCGCGCTGGAAACGCTCACCGGCCTGCAGGGCCAGGGAGAAGAAGTCGGTTTCCTTCCAGCCGCAGGCGCCCAGGTCCACCAGCACCGCAATGCGGCTGGCGTTGAGGTTGCGGATGCCGCCGAGCAAGGTCAGGCCTTGGGGTTTTGGCAGGTGCTCCAGGCAATCGACCACCAGCGCCAGGTCAAAACGCTGGGCCGCCAGTGCTTGCGGCAAGGGGCCTGGCGCAGCGTAGAACACCTGGGTGTCAGGGTGTGCGTCCTTAAAGGCGTCCAGCGCCGGGAACTGGCTGGCACCCAACAGCAACAGGCGTTTGGGCTGGTGCAGATCGAGCAAGGCGGCCAGCGCTTGCTGGGGTGTACGGGCAGAAATACCAGCGGTCATCAGAGATCCTCACATCAGGACCATAGAGACTAGCGCGGCTGAGCGTGCGGGCCTAGAGCGGGCGGCTGCGAAAAGTCCGACGTCGGCGGCGATCCTCAATGAATACGGGGGCGTAGCGTAGTGGCACAGTTGAAAAGAGCGGTCTTTACTCCACCCGTCGGCCCCCGCCGATCCCCTCAGGAGAAAGTCAGATGAGCATCATGCGGACAGCTCTACCCTTGGTTCTGCTAACCGGAGTATTGACAGGTTGCGCAGGCTTGCAAAAAACCGATTGGCCTACCTGCGCCGCTGTTGGCGGTGTGACCGGTGCGGCGATCGGTGCGACTGAAAGCTCAGCCTATGCGGGCTATGGCGCGCTGTTGATCGGCGGTATGGCCGGCGCCTATTGCTGGGTACATGGCGATGGCGACGAAGACGGTGATGGCGTGCCCGACAGCCGCGATAAGTGCCCGGGTACTCCGAAAGGCGTACAGGTCGACGCCAACGGTTGCCCACCGGCGCCGCCAGCCGCGGCGGTGGTTGAGGAGGTGGTTGTGGTCAAGGAAGAAACCATCGTGATTCGCGATGTGCACTTCCAGTTCGACTCAGCCAAGTTGACGGCGGCGGATAAAACCAAACTCGACACCATTGCCACGCGCCTGAAACGAGAGGCGCCGAGCGCCCAACTGCGGGTCAGCGGCCACACCGACAGCGTCGGTAAAGACGCCTACAACCAGAAACTCTCGGAAAAACGTGCGCATTCGGTCACCGATTACCTGATCAGCGCCGGCGTGCCTCGCAGTGCCTTTGTGTCTGTCACCGGTGCGGGCGAAAGCCATCCGGTCGCCGACAATAAGACCGCTGAAGGCCGCGCCTTGAACCGTCGTACGGAAATCCAGATCAACCGCTGACAGCCCTTGCCCCTGTGGGATCCACAGGGGCATTGCCGGCAATCCTCGCTTAAATCGCAGCCCTCTCAAGTTTTTTGAACCTTCACTGGCAAATCGCCTGTAGAAGTCGTTACTGTGCGTCCAAAGAAAAATTTGAAAACACTCAGGAGCCCCATGATGCGTAAGGTTTTTCTGTTGGCCCTGTTGGTCAGCCCCGTTGCCCTGGCCCAGAGCGTCAGTGTTGAAACCAACTCATTGATGCGCCTTCCCTCCAGCACCAGTGTGTTGCAACTGGAGCGCCTGGAGGTGGCGGACTACGGCACCTTGCTGATTCCGGCCACCATCAGCCAGGTCACCGTCGATGAGCTGCACCTGGGCCGCGACGCACGCATCACCGTGGTCCCTGGCAATACGGCGCTGCAATTGCAGGTGCGGCATGCGCAACTTGAGCATGGCAGCCAGATCACCTCGCGCGGTGCCCCCGGCACCCATGAAAAACCGGCCAAGGCCGGGCGTGACCTGACCTTGCGCATCAACTCGCTGACGGCTGAAGAACTGTCGGTGGATGCCCGTGGCGGCGCGGGTGCCCAAGGGTATGCCGGGCTGGATGGTGCCAATGGCGTGGATCCTGGGTGCACCTGGGGTTCGGCGGGGCGCGGTTTTAATGGCGATAACGGCGGCGATGGCTTGCCGGGTGGGGCGGGCGCGCAGGTCCGTGTGGAGTTGCCGAAGGACTTCCCGGCTGAACACATCAAGGTCTGGGTGGATGGCGGTGCTGGCGGTTTGGCCGGTACGGCCGGTAAACCGGGCAAAGGCGGGGAGTCCAAAGGCTGCCTGGTGTACCGCGCCGATGGTGGCGAGAAGGGCCGGCCAGGGTTGGAAGGGCAGCCGGGGCCAGCTGGGCCTGCGGGTACCGTGACTATTCAGCGACTCTAAAAAGCCGCAGTCACAAGCTGCAAGCTTCAAGCTTGCAGCTTGTGACTGTGCTCAGAACATCGGCCGAGCCGAAGCAATCGCCACCACCAGCAACCCCACGATCAGATTAATCCCTACCAACTTGCGAATCTGTCCCAGCGCAGCGGCACCCGCCGGCCAGTCCTCTGCTGCCACCGCCGCCTTCAGTTGCGGAAACTTCAACGCCTGGATACGGATAAACAGCGCCGTCATCACCAGATACAAGCCCATCATCACCTGCACATAACGCGGTGCGGTTTCAAACCCGTTGAAGCGCAGTTGCAGCAGGCCGACACCGCTGATCGGCAAAACCAGCACCGCTACCCAGACCCACACGAAAAAACGTTGAAACACATTTGCCCACAACTTGAGTCGGGCAGGGCCCTCAAGGGCCGCCACAGCGGCTGGGCGCAGGATCATCCAGGCGAAAAACATACCGCCGACCCAGATCAGTGCGGCCAATACATGCAGGGTGTAAGCGAGGCTAAACGCGGTCATTGTGGTACTCCGTTCTGCGCGGGATTAATTAGCGGGGTATGATAGCGGCCGAACCGAACCACTGAAAATTTATCCAGCGTTTTTGCGCCCGACTATCCATGATCAGCACTGAACTCAAAACCACGATCCAGGGCGCCTACACGCGTTTTCTCGAAGCCAAGAGCTTGAAACCGCGCTACGGCCAGCGCCTGATGATCGCCGAAGTGGCCAAGGTCCTCGGGGATATCGACACCGACGACGAAGGCCGCCGCGAAGGTGAGCCCGCCGTCGTGGCCGTCGAAGCCGGCACCGGTACCGGCAAGACCGTGGCCTACAGCCTGGCTGCGATCCCGACCGCCAAGGCTGCCGGCAAGCGCCTGGTGATCGCCACCGCCACTGTCGCCCTGCAGGAGCAGATCGTCTACAAAGACCTGCCCGATCTGATGCGCAACAGCGGCCTGAACTTCACCTTCGCCCTGGCCAAGGGTCGTGGCCGCTACATGTGCCTGTCCAAGCTCGATGTGCTGCTGCAGGAAGGCCATGCGCAAACCGCCACGGCGTCGCTGTTCGAAGAAGAAGGCTTCAAGATCGAGGTGGATGAGGTCAGCCAGAAGCTGTTCACCAGCATGATCGAGAAGCTGGCCGGCAATAAATGGGACGGCGACCGCGACAGCTGGCCCACCGCCCTCGAAGATGCCGACTGGGCACGCCTGACCACCGACCACAGCCAGTGCACTAACCGCCATTGCCCGAACTTCGGTCAGTGCGCCTTCTACAAGGCCCGCGAAGGCATGGGCAAGGTCGATGTGATCGTCACCAACCACGACATGGTCCTGGCCGATCTGGCCCTGGGCGGCGGCGCCGTGCTGCCGGACCCGCGTGACACCCTCTATGTATTCGACGAAGGCCACCACCTGCCCGACAAGGCTATCGGCCACTTCGCCCACTACACGCGCCTGCGCTCCACCGCCGACTGGCTGGAGACCACCGCGAAGAACCTCACCAAATTGCTCGCCCAGCACCCGCTGCCCGGCGATTTGGGCAAACTGATCGAACAGGTGCCGGAGCTGGCGCGGGAGATCAAGACCCAGCAACAGTTCATGTTCAGCGCCTGTGAACAGGTGGCCGACTTCAAGCCCGGCGAAGATGTGGAAGGCCGTGAGCGCCCGCGCCACCGCTTTGTCGGTGGGATGATCCCCGAGCATATGCGCGAGATGGGCATTGAGCTGAAGAAAGGCTTTTCCCGTCTCACCGACCTGTTCACCCGCCTGACCGACCTGCTCAAGGAAGGCATGGACGGCGAGGTCAACATTGGCATCGCCAGCAACCAGGCCGAGGAATGGTACCCGCTGTTCGGCAGCCTGTTGTCCCGTTCCCAGGGCAACTGGGAGCTGTGGACGGCGTTTACCGTCGAAGACCCGGAAGACAACCCGCCCATGGCCCGCTGGCTGACATTGTCGGAAAGCGGCGCGCTGTTTGATATCGAGGTCAACGCCAGCCCGATCCTTGCCGCCGAGATGCTCCGCCGCAACCTGTGGAACGTGGCGTATGGCTGCCTGGTGACCTCCGCCACGCTGACCGCTTTGGGCACCTTCGATCGCTTCCGCATGCGTGCTGGCCTGCCGAAAAAAGCCGTGACCGCCGTGGTCCCGAGCCCATTCCACCACGCTGATGCCGGTGTGCTGCGGGTGCCCGACCTCAAGGCCGATCCTCGGGACGCTCCGGCCCATACTGCCGCGATCATTCGTGACTTGCCCTCCCTGGTGGAAGGTTCGCGCGGCACCCTGGTGCTGTTCTCGTCACGCAAACAGATGCAGGACGTGTTCGACGGCCTCGACCGCGACTGGCGCAAGCAGGTGTTTATCCAGGGCAACCTGTCCAAGCAGGAAACCCTGAACAAGCACAAGGCGCGGGTCGATGGCGGGGATTCCAGCGTGCTGTTCGGCCTGGCGAGTTTTGCCGAAGGCGTCGACTTGCCCGGGGCCTACTGCGAACACGTGGTGATCGCCAAGATCCCGTTCTCGGTGCCGGATGACCCGGTCGAGGCCGCATTGGCCGAATGGATCGAAGCGCGGGGCGGTAATCCGTTCATGGAAATCTCGGTGCCGGATGCTTCGTTGAAGCTGGTGCAGGCCTGCGGTCGCTTGCTGCGTACCGAGGAAGACCGGGGCACCATCACCTTGCTCGACCGCCGCCTGGTTACCCAGCGTTATGGCAAGGCGATCCTGAATGCGTTGCCGCCGTTTCGGCGCGAAATTTCTTAGGCCACCGTGGGCGAATTCGCCCACCCCGTGGTCTATTTCACTGCTATCGATGTATGTCATCAGGCCATTCACCGGCCGTTTGGGAGAACCTTGTTCGTATGATTCGCACGCTGCCCGCCCTTTTTGCCCTGCTGTTCACTGCGCCCTTGATGGCCGCACCCGCGGGGCAACAGACATTGTTCAACTTTGTGCGGCCTGCCGATGTGGTCAAGGTGGTGACCCAGGACGCCAGCCTGCCGCAATACAACGCCGAACAAACCCCCGAAGGCGAGGTGTTGCGTCGTATCACCTTCAACCCGGCCGCCGAGCCGAGCCTGGTGCTCAGCCCGCAGACCGGCGCCTGGGACTGGTCGCAGTCCGGTGCCATGAGCCTGCGCATCCAAAGTGCCATGGACTGGGCGCTGACCCTCTACGTCAAGGTGCAGAGCAGCGATGGCAAGACCCTGGTCAGCCGCATCGACCTGCCGGCCGGCCCGGCCCAGACCTTGCTGATCCCGCTGCAAGCCAACTCGCCATTGAGCCAGGGCATGAAGGCCGGCCCGCCGATGCCGATCACCGTGGACGGCCAGCGTGTGTTGCTGGCCAGCAGCGCTGGCGAGATCGACCGTAGCCAGGTGGTCTCGGTGACCTTGTCGATGATCAAGCCCAACGCCGCGCAAAGCATCCTGCTGGAGCGCTTTGGTGTGCAGGACAGTGAGCCGGTATTGAAGGCCGCCTACAGTGAACTGGTGGATACGTATGGCCAATCCACCCGTGCCCGCTGGCCGGAAAAGGTCAGCAGTGACGAACAGCTCAAGACTGCCGCCGCAAAGGAGCAAACCCAACTGCAGGGCTGGCTGGCCGCGCGTGATAAATCTGCATTGGACAAGTTCGGCGGCTGGAACAAAGGGCCGGCGTTCAAGGCCAGTGGCTTTTTCCGCACCGAAAAGCGCGACGGTCGCTGGTACCTGGTGACCCCGGAAGGCCATCCGTTCTATTCCCTGGGCGTCAACACCGTTGCCCCGGACAACAGCCAGACCTATGTGGCCGGACGTGAGTGGATGTTTGCGGCGCTGCCAAAGGCCGGCGAACCCTTCGACAAATACTACGGCAGCAGCGATAACCGTACCGGCAACGGCGCAGGTGAAGGTCGCAGTTTTGGTGCCGGGCGTTGGTATGATTTTTACGCGGCCAACCTGCAGCGCACTTATGGCGGCGAAGGGTTTGATCAGAAACGTTGGGTAACCCATACCCTTGATCGCCTGCAAGCCTGGGGCTTCAACACCGTCGGCAACTGGAGTGACGAGGATTTGGCCGCGGCCGACCGCGTGCCGTACACCTTGCCGCTGTCGATCGTCGGCGACTACGCCAGCATCAGCACCGGCATCGACTGGTGGGGCGGCATGCCCGACCCATTCGATCCGCGCTTCGCCATGGCGACCGAGCGCGCGGTCGCCATTGCCGCCCGCGACCATCGCGATGACCCGTGGTTGATCGGCTTCTTTGCCGATAACGAACTGGCCTGGGCCGGCCCCGGCGATGATCCAAAATCCCGCTACGCCCTGGCCTACGGCACGTTGCGCATGACCACCGATGTACCGGCCAAGCGCGCGTTCCTCAAGCAATTGCGTGACAAGTACCGCAACGAGCAAGGCCTGTCGAAAGCCTGGGGCATTGACTTGGCGGGCTGGGAGTTGATGGAAGATCCGGGCTTCGAGCCGCCGATTCCCAACCCTGAGCATCCGGAAATCGAAGCTGACTTCAAGTACTTCCAGAAGACCTTCGCCGATGCCTACTTCAAGACCATCTCCGACTCACTGAAATGGCACGCACCCAACCAACTGCTGCTGGGTGGGCGTTATGCGGTGAGTACGCCGGAAGCCGTGGCGTCGTGTGCGCAGTATTGCGATGTGCTGAGCTTCAACATGTACACGCTCAAGCCCCAGGACGGCTACGACTTTGCCGCACTGCGCGCACTGGACAAACCGGTGTTGATCACTGAATTCAACTTCGGCTCTGCGGACCGTGGCCCGTTCTGGGGGGGCGTGACCCCGTTGGCCAGGGAAGAAGATCGTGGCGCGGCATACGCCAACTTCCTCAAGCAAGCCATGAGCGAGCCGTCAATTGTCGGCGTGCATTGGTTTCAGTACCTGGACCAACCGGTGACCGGGCGTTTGCTGGACGGTGAAAACGGCCACTTCGGCCTGGTAGGCATCACCGACGTACCGTTCCAGGGTTTTGTCGACAGTGTGCGTAAAAGCAACCTGGCGGCGGTGGATCAACTGGGCAAGGAAGCGGAAAAGGCCAGGGCAGCCAGCACCGTTGGTGAAAGCGAAGTCGGCAAGCCTGGGCATGATGGCAAAGGCCCGGAGCAGGGCGCTGGACACGCCGGTGGGCATTCGGGAAATGGTCATTGATTCATCGTTGACGGGTTCACAAAACCGACAATGACTGGAACAATGTCGGCCACTTTTTACGGTGTTTTTCGAGGGGGCTGAGGTGCAGGTTCAGGGTCATTACGAGCTCCAGTTCGAAGCGGTGCGTGAAGCGTTCGCCGCGTTGTTCGATGACCCGCAGGAGCGTGGCGCCGGGCTCTGCATCCAGATCGGCGGCGAAACCGTCGTCGACCTGTGGGTCGGCACTGCCGACAAGGACGGCGCCGAAGCCTGGCACAGCGACACCATCGTTAATCTGTTTTCCTGCACCAAGACCTTTACCGCCGTCACGGCCCTGCAACTGGTGGCCGAAGGCAAGTTGCAGTTGGACGCCCCAGTGGCCAAGTACTGGCCTGAGTTCGCCGCAGCCGGCAAGGAAAGCATCACCCTGCGCCAGTTGCTGTGCCACCAGGCCGGATTGCCGGCGATCCGCGAAATGCTGCCCGCCGAAGCCCTGTATGACTGGCAACTGATGGTCGACACCCTTGCGGCCGAAGCCCCGTGGTGGACCCCCGGCCAGGGCCATGGCTACGAGGCGATCACCTACGGTTGGCTGATCGGCGAATTGCTGCGCCGTGCCGATGGACGTGGGCCGGGTGAGTCCATCGTGGCGCGGGTAGCGCGGCCGCTGGGGCTGGACTTCCATGTGGGCCTGGCAGATGAAGAGTTTTATCGTGTTGCACATATAGCTCGTAGCAAAGGCAATATGGGCGATGAAGCCGCACAACGTTTACTGCAAGTTATGATGCGTGAACCCACTGCCATGACCACGCGGGCATTTGCCAATCCACCGTCTATTCTCACCAGTACTAACAAACCTGAATGGCGGCGCATGCAGCAGCCAGCGGCAAATGGTCACGGTAATGCGCGCAGCCTGGCCGGGTTTTATAGTGGTTTGTTGGACGGTAGTTTGCTGGAAGCCGACATGCTCGAACAATTGACCCGGGAACACAGTATCGGGCCGGATAAAACATTATTGACCCAAACCCGCTTCGGCCTGGGCTGCATGTTGGATCAACCACACTTGCCCAATGCCACATTTGGGCTTGGCCCGCGTGCTTTCGGGCACCCTGGCGCCGGCGGTTCGGTGGGTTTTGCCGATCCTGAGCATGATGTAGCGTTTGGTTTCGTGACTAATACATTGGGACCTTATGTACTAATGGACCCACGTGCACAGAAGTTGGTCGGAATATTGGCCGGTTGTCTGTAAACCCCTTGCTGTTTCACATTTTTTTGTTACAAAGGCAACTATAAGAAGGCGCTGAACGAAATTTGTAACTTTAAAGTTCTGTAAGCGTCTGTTTAACGGGTCATCCAGACCCCCGTTTCTTTCTCATTTTGTGGATATCTCATGTTATCGAACAAGTCCTTGGCACTGGCGCTGTGCCTCACTATTACTGGCTGCGCACAAACTCCACAAAATGATGCCGAAGGCGGGCATTGGTGGTCATTTGGATCTGATAAGGCTGTTACCAAGGACGCAGTGACCCAAACCGACGCCAAGCCGGATGCCAAGCCAGCTGCCGGCGCCAAGCCTGCCGCTCCGGTAGCCGCTGCCGCCGCGCCAGCGCCGGCCGCCAAGGCTGACACCGGCTCCAGCTGGTGGCCGTTCTCCTCCAAGAGCGCCGACGAAAAGGCTGCTGATGCCAAGGCTGACCTGAAAGCCGACCTCAAGGCTGCAGAGCCTGCCCCTGCGGTCGCCAAGACCGACACCGAGACCCACTGGTGGTGGCCGTTCGAAAGCAAACCTAAGCCATTGGCCAAGGTCGACGTGACCAATGTGCCGATGCCTGACCCGAAAATCACCCAGGCCTGGTTGGACGACTATGAGCCGCGCCTGCGCGCCGCCATCAAGGACAGCAACCTGCAACTGGAACGTCGCGACAACGTGCTCGTCGTGATTGCCCCGGTCGACGGCTCCTACAACCCGAAACGCCCGGCGATGCTGCTGCCGGTTACCCTGGGTCCGTTCACTCGCGTTGCCAAGGCGGTTGAAGCCGATCCAAAAACCGCCGTGCTGGTGCTGGGTCACGTGGATGCCACCGGTACCGCGCCTGCCAGCCAGGCGTTGACCAAAGAACGCGCGCAGTCCATTGCCTCGATCTTCAGCCTCAGCGGCTTGAAGCAGGACCGCCTGATGCTGCGTGGCATGGGTGACCTGATGCCGCGTGCCGCCAACGACAGCACACAGGGCCGTGCCTTGAACCGTCGTATGGAAATCATGTTCACCCAGCGCACTACCATGCTGGCGCTGTTGAGCAAGTATCAATCGGGCAAGACCCCACCTGCAGCCGAAATGGTTGCGGTGCAGAACGTTCCAGCTCCGGCCCCGGCCGCCAAGGCCCCGGCTAAAAAGGCACCCGCCGCTAAAAAAGCGGCTGCCAAGCCAGCGGCTAAAAAAGCCCCGGCCAAGCCAGCTGCCAAGAAACCGGCCCCGGCCAAAGCCAAGGCGGCTACACCGGCTGCGACACCTGCTGCGAACGACCAGGCGAAAAACTGATCCGCTGAACCAGAAGGATAAAGCCGCATGACCCAGGCACTGGCCGATATGCGCCGTGACTACACTCGGGACGGTTTGAGCGAGGCCCAGGCCCCGAACGAGCCGTTTGTGTTGTTCCACCAGTGGTTTGCCGATGCGGTGAAGACCGAGCAACCGCCGGTGGAAGCCAATGCCATGACCTTGGCTACGGTCGACCAGGACGGTCGCCCGCACTGCCGTATCCTGCTGCTCAAAGGCCTGGATGCGCAGGGCTTTACCTTCTTCACCAACTATCAGAGCGCCAAGGGCGAGCAGCTCGCGGCGCGGCCGTTTGCGGCCATGACTTTCTTCTGGCCGACCCTGGAGCGCCAGGTGCGCATCGAGGGGCGGGTGGTCAAGGTCACCCCGGAAGAGTCGGATGCTTACTATCAGGTCCGTCCTTTGGGAAGTCGCCTGGGTGCCTGGGCGTCTCCGCAGAGCAAGGTCATTCGTGACCGTGAAGAACTGCAAGATCTGCTCAAGGCCACCGAACAGCGTTTCAGCGATACCCAGCCTGACTGTCCCGAGCATTGGGGCGGCTATCGCCTGCTCCCCGAGCGCATCGAGTTCTGGCAAGGCCGCGCCAGCCGCCTGCACGATCGCCTGAACTACCGTCTGCAAGGGACCGACTGGGTCCGCGAGCGCCTGGCGCCCTGAGCAGCACCTTTCGTCACCTCACTTGAATGATGCCTGTCACGCTGAAGTCTCTGTTGAAGAGGCTTCAGGCGTGTACTGCTGTGCGGCGTCCTTTAACCAGTTGGCCAAATCGCCCCGCTTGATCTTCAAGGCGCGGGCCCTCTCCAACTGCTGCAGCATGAAGGTCCGTTTGAGTGGGTCATCACCCGCCATGGAGAGCGCCAGATCGCGGTCGCCCCAGCGTCTGATGCGCAGGTAAAGCCAGGCATGGAAGTACAGGCCGGCGAGGGTGGTGACTACAATAATGAAATAATCCATGAAGTTCCTGAAGACAAGAAGAGTGCTACCGTTCGTCGATTTTCCTGGTGCGGGCTGTCTGTACTAGGGCTGAATGAAAGCAATTTTCTGCCCGGCTTGCCGTGACAGGCGTCAAGCTGCAGCGTTTAATGAATACCTGTCCTTTGGAGTTGATGCTATGCGTAAGTCTGTTTTACTGGTTGCCTGCTTTACCACCCTGTCGCTTCTGCTGGGCGGCTGCGCTTCGAGTCTGACCGGCGACTCGTACTCCCGTGACGAAGCGCGTCGCGTGCAGACCGTTCGCATGGGTACCATCGAATCCCTGCGTCCGGTGAAAATCGAAGGCACCAAGACCCCAATCGGCGGCGCTGCTGGCGCAGTCATCGGTGGTGTTGGCGGCAGCGCCATCGGCGGTGGTCGTGGCAGTATCGTGACTGCGGTGATCGGCGCCGTTGCCGGCGGCCTGCTGGGCTCGGCCACCGAAGAAGGCCTGACCCGCACCCAAGGCGTGGAAATCACCGTTCGCGAAGACGACGGCAGCATGCGCGCCTACGTACAAGCCGTGCAGGAAAATGAAATCTTCCGCATCGGTGATCGCGTACGCATCATGACGGTTGATGGCACCAGCCGCGTTACTCGCTGACCGGTAAGCCGCAGGCAAAAGAAAAACCCCAACCGGGTGACCGGTTGGGGTTTTTTATGGGCTGCGTTTCAGTCGGCTCAGGCTTTTTTGCGACTCGCCATCGCCGTCACCACATACCCGATACATGCCGCAAGTATCGACCCGGTCAGAATCCCCATTCGATCCTCCCCGGCAAACTCACTGGCACCCGGCACAAACGCCAGGGAGCCGACAAACAGGCTCATGGTGAAGCCGATGCCGCACAGGATCGCCACGCCGAAAACCTGGCCCCAATTGGCGCCGCTGGGCAGTGCGGCAAGGCCGGTCTTGATGGCGAGCCAGGTGAGACCGAACACGCCGACGGTCTTGCCGATCAGCAAGCCTGCGGCAATGCCCAGGGGCACATGGTGGGTGAAACTTTCCATGCTGACCCCGGTGAGTGACACACCGGCGTTGGCAAAGGCGAACAGCGGCAGAATGCCGTAGGCCACCCATTGGTGCAGGGCGTGTTCCAGCGTGAGCAGCGGCGAGGGTTCGGCGTTTTTGGTGCGCATTGGAATGCAGAACGCCAGGGTCACGCCGGCCAGGGTGGCGTGCACGCCGCTCTTGAGGACGCACACCCACAGGATCAGGCCGATGATCAGGTACGGCCCGAGCTTGATCACGCCCAGGCGGTTCATTGCAATCAAGGCAATCAAACAGGCACCCGCGCCAGCCAGGGCTGCACCGGACAGATCGGCGGAATAGAACACTGCGATAACAATGATCGCGCCAAGGTCGTCGATGATGGCCAGGGTCATCAGGAACAGTTTCAACGACACGGGAACGCGCTTGCCCAGCAGTGCCAGGACGCCCAATGCGAAGGCGATGTCGGTGGCCATCGGGATTGCCCAGCCAGAGAGTGCGGCGGGGTAGTCCTTGTTGATCGCCCAGTAGATCAGCGCCGGCACCACCATACCGCCGATGGCGGCTGCGCCGGGCAGGACGACTTGCGAAGGCTTGGACAGGTGGCCGTCAAGCAGCTCGCGCTTGACCTCCAGGCCGATCAGCAGAAAGAACAGGGCCATCAGGCCATCGTTGATCCACAGCAGCGCGGGCTTGGCGATTTGCAGCGCGCCAATCTGGGCCACCACCGGCACGTCAAGGAACGCGCCGTACAGGTGCGACAACGGAGAGTTATTGATGATCAGCGCCAAGGCGGCAGCGGCGATCAACAACAGTCCGCTGGCGGCTTCCAGCTGGAAGAAACGGGTGAAAGTGCTACGCAGAGGCAAGGGATGCTCTCCAATCCAGGTTCAATAGGTGGGTACCCTAACCCGTACCGTTAGTTGTTAAAACAAAAGTTATATTCTTATTTGTTATAAGAGAAGCGGTACGGTGGCATTGCGCCAAAGCCTAGCAATTATGTGTCCAATTGAGTCTTCACTGTATCTGTGTGCAGTGTAGGAAACATCCTAAGATTGGCGCTGAAATCCTAAGAGATCCTCCTCATGAGTGACCACCGTCCCTGGGCCCGCGAAGCCATTCGCATCATTGAAGCGGACTTCCAGCGCAGCGCTGACACGCATCTGATCCCCTTACCGCTGCCGGGCCTGCCGGGTATCGAGTTGTACTTCAAGGATGAATCCAGCCACCCCACCGGCAGCCTGAAACATCGGCTGGCGCGTTCGCTGTTCTTGTATGCGCTGTGCAATGGCTGGCTCAAGCCGGGCGCGCCGGTGATTGAAGCATCCAGTGGGTCGACGGCAATTTCCGAAGCGTACTTTGCCCGGCTGCTCGGGGTGCCGTTCATTGCGGTGATGCCTGCCACGACGTCCCAGGAAAAGATCGCACAGATTGCGTTCTATGGCGGCAAGAGCCATCTGGTACAGGATCCGACGCAGATCTACGCCGAATCCGAACGTCTGGCGCAGGAAAGCGGCGGTCATTTCATGGATCAGTTCACCTATGCCGAGCGTGCCACCGACTGGCGGGCAAACAACAACATCGCCGAATCAATCTTCCAGCAGATGCGTTTCGAACAGCACCCGGAGCCGAGCTGGTTGATCTCCAGCCCCGGCACTGGCGGTACCACCGCCACGCTGGGCCGTTATGTGCGTTATCGCCAGCACTGCACCCGTGTGTTGTGTGCCGATGCCGAGCGCTCGGTATTTTTTGACTTTTACCAGAGTGGCGACGCCAGCCTGCGCCTGGACTGCGGTTCGCGCATCGAAGGCATTGGCCGGCCTCGGGTCGAGGCGTCGTTTCTGCCCAACGTGATCGATGCGATGGTCAAAGTGCCGGATGCGCTGTCGCTGGCGGCCATGCATTACCTGGCTGAGCGCTTGGGTCGGCGAGTCGGCGGTTCCAGCGGGACCAACCTGATTGGCGCTTTAGTGGCGGCGCAGCAGATGAAAGCGGCGGGGGAGTCGGGTTCGATCGTGGCGATCTTGTGCGATGGGGGCGAGCGGTATGCCACCACCTATTACGATCAGGCGTGGTTGGCGGGGCAGGGCTATGCGCTGGAGGGTTTGATCGCGGCCGTTGCAGCCAGTGTGGAGCAGGGCGAGCCATTACCAGCCAACATCCTGCGCGCTAATATTTGATACAACGCAAAACCAAATGAGGGAGGGGCTTGCCCCCTCCCACATTTAATTTGCGCTGTTCTCAGGCTTCGATGCCGAGCATATCCCGCGCCAACGCCTCGGCGATCCGGATCCCGTCAACACCTGCCGACAGAATCCCGCCCGCATAGCCAGCGCCTTCACCGGCCGGGAACAGGCCTTTCACGTTCAGGCTCTGCATCGATTCGTCGCGGGTAATCCGCAGCGGCGACGAAGTGCGCGTCTCGATACCGGTCAACACGGCATCGTGCAGCGAGTAGCCCTTGATCTGCTTCTCGAACGCCGGCAGTGCTTCGCGGATCGCTTCGATGGCGAAGTCCGGCAAGGCCAGGGCCAGGTCACCCAGGGCCACCCCTGGCTTGTAGGACGGTTCCACACTGCCGATCGCCGTGGACGGCTTACCGGCGATAAAGTCGCCGACCAACTGTGCCGGGGCTTCGTAGTTGCTGCCGCCGAGGATGTAGGCGTGGGACTCCAGGCGCTCCTGCAGCTCGATACCCGCCAGCGGGCCGCCTGGGTAATCCACTTCCGGCGTGATGCCGACCACGATGCCGGAGTTGGCATTGCGCTCGTTACGCGAGTACTGGCTCATGCCGTTGGTCACCACGCGGTTCGGCTCGGAGGTCGCTGCCACTACGGTGCCGCCCGGGCACATGCAGAAGCTGTAGACCGAACGACCGTTCTTGGCGTGGTGCACCAGCTTGTAGTCGGCGGCGCCCAGCTTTGGGTGCCCGGCATATTTGCCCAGGCGCGCGGCGTCGATCAGCGATTGCGGGTGTTCGATCCGGAAACCCACCGAGAACGGCTTGGCTTCCATGTACACGCCACGGCCGTGGAGCATGCGGAAGGTGTCGCGGGCGCTGTGGCCGAGGGCCAGGATCACATGCTTGGAGAGGATCTGCTCACCACCGTCGATGACGACGCCATTCAACTGGCCGTCTTCGATCAGCACGTCGGTCACCCGTTGCTCGAAACGCACTTCACCGCCGAGCGCGATGATCTGCTCGCGCATGTTTTCCACCACGCCGGTCAGGCGGAAGGTGCCAATGTGCGGCTTGCTGACGTAGAGGATTTCTTCCGGCGCGCCGGCCTTGACGAACTCGTGCAGGACTTTGCGACCGTGGAATTTGGGGTCCTTGATCTGGCTGTAGAGTTTGCCATCGGAGAAGGTTCCGGCGCCGCCCTCACCGAATTGCACGTTGGACTCAGGGTTGAGCACGCTTTTGCGCCACAGGCCCCAGGTGTCCTTGGTGCGCTGGCGCACTTCCTTGCCGCGTTCGAGGATGATCGGCTTGAAGCCCATCTGCGCCAGCAGCAGCCCGGCGAAGATGCCGCACGGGCCAAAACCGACGACGACCGGCCGCTCGACCAAGCCTGCCGGGGCCTGGCCCACTACCTTGTAGCTGACGTCCGGCGCCGGGTTGACGTTGCGGTCATCGGCGAACTTGAGCAGCAGGGCGGCTTCACCCTTTACGTTCAGGTCGATGGTGTAGATGAAGCACAGCTCCGACGATTTCTTGCGCGCGTCGTAGCTGCGTTTGAACAGGGTGAAATCGAGCAGGTCATCACTGGCGATGCCCAGGCGCTGCACGATGGCAGGCCGCAGGTCTTCTTCGGGATGGTCGATGGGCAGCTTGAGTTCGGTGATTCGTAACATGACGGGATCCGGTAGGCGGCGGACAAAAAGGCCGGCTGTTTTGCAAACCGGCGATTATAAGCCTCAAAGGCGGTTTTCCGTCATGTTAAAACGGCGCAGTGCTGAATCAGTCGTCTCGGGAACCACCAAACGCCGCGCAACCGCGCTGCACTTGGCCGTTGACGCGCAATTCGGCGGTCATGTGCTGCAGGCTGCCGCTGACGCTGTCGATACAGCGTTGTGGCGCTACCCACAGTTCGATGTGCTGGTTGTTGGCTTCGGTCATCAGGTTGAAGCGACCCTCACCGATTTGCTCTTCGACATAAGGCACCGCCAGTGGCGGCTGACCTTCACGCTCAAGCACCATGCCCTTGGCGGTGACATTCATGGCCCAGGCCGGCTTGTGGCCGTTGGCCCGCAGGGTCATGCGCTTGAAGTCCGGGTCGGCACAGGCAGAGGTCGAGCGCTCTACGCGGTAGAGTTGTTGCAGGTCGACGCTGCCTTGGGTGCCGCTGGCCACGCCCGAGAACTTGCCGCGCAAGTCGGCAAACAACGCACCTTGCTGGCCGGCCAGGGCAGCTGCTTCCTGCAGGATGCTGGTGCCGCTGGTGTCGTTGACGACATAGTTGCGTTTATCGTCGCACGGCTGGAACAGCAGCTTGCCACCTACTGCCGTGAGTTCGCCCTGCATGCGGGTCAGCCCGGCGGTAGACGGCTTGGTCGGCTCGTTTTCGAACATCTGGCAAGCGGCGAACAAAGGAAGTAAGGCAAACAGAGCGAGGGTACGGGCGGCACGCATTATCGGGTCTCCAGACAAGTGCCGCCACGTTACGCAGGCTGGCGTTGCATCACAACCCCGCAGCCATGCTTCAGGCAATTCTTACAATGGTTACATTCAGCCCACTATAAACGTCTGACCGGTCTGTAAGCCTTCCACGCTTTTTGCGTAGGCCAACGCCACGTCAGCGCCCGTAGCCGGTTTATAGCCACGGAAGTACGGCGCGTAACTGCCCATGGCTTCCACCAGCACCGTCGGGCTCACGGAATTGATGCGCAGCCCTCGTGGCAATTCGATTGCCGCCGCTTTGATAAAAGCGTCGAGTGCACCGTTTACCAGTGCCGCCGAAGCGCCAGTGCGGATCGGGTCACGGTTGAGAATGCCACTGGTGAACGTGAACGAGGCGCCGTCGTTGGCATACTCGCGGCCGATCAACAGGAGGTTCACCTGGCCCATCAGCTTGTCACGCAGGCCCAGTTCAAAGTCGCTTTCGCTCATATCACCCAGCGCCACGAAATTCACGTTGCCTGCAGCGCAGACGAGTGCGTCGAATTTGCCGGTCTGTTCGAACAGTTTGCGAATCGAGGTGCTGTCGCTGATATCCACCTGGAAGTCGCCGCTGCTGCGGCCAATGCTGATCACCTCATGACGCTGGGCCAGTTCGGCCTTGACTGCTGATCCGACGGTGCCGCTGGCGCCAATCAATAGGATTTTCATGGTGCTGTTCCTCTGGGTTTATCAGGAACTGTAGGAGCGGGCTTGCCCGCGAAGAACGCAAGAGCGCCGCTGTGTACCAGGCTCACCGCGTTATCGTTGACGATTTTCGCGAGCAAGCTCGCTCCTGCAGTAGGGGGTAGGCATCAAGTCTAGGGTGGCTTTTCAGGCGGATAAACGTGCTAATAGGCAACCTTTGGTTTTCAAATGGAAACAGTCCGTGAGTGAGATGGATGATTTGGCGGCCTTCGCCGTACTGATCGAAGCCGGCAGTTTTACCGTGGCGGCCGAGCAACTGGGCTGCAGCAAGGGCCAGCTGTCCAAGCGCATCAGCCATTTGGAAGCGCAGTTCTGCGTGGTTTTGCTGCACCGCACCACGCGCAAGCTCAGCCTGACCGCCGCGGGCGCGGCGTTGCTGCCCCAGGCGCAAGCGCTGGTGGTGCAGGTGGAACGTGCCCGTCAGGCATTGGCGCGTCTCAAGGACGATTTGGCCGGGCCTGTGCGTATGACGGTTCCGGTTTCACTGGGGGAAACCTTCTTCGATGGTTTGTTGTTGGAGTTTTCCAAGCAGTACCCCCAGGTGCAGATCGAGCTGGAACTCAACAACAGCTACCGAGACCTGGCGCGAGACGGCTTTGACTTGGGGGTGCGTTCGGGGGCGATTGAAAACGAGCGCCTGGTGGCCAAGCCGCTGTTGGCCTGGCACGAGATGACCTGTGCCAGCCCCGCTTATCTGGAGCAGCACGGCGAACCACTGACCCCCGAGGATCTTGCGGCGCACACGTGTTTGCTCAACAGCCACTACAGCGGCCGCGAGGAATGGCTGTATCACCAGCAGCACGAGTTGTTGCGGGTAAGGGTGAGCGGCACCTTTGCCTCCAACCATTACAACTTGCTGAAGAAGGCAGCCCTGGTGGGGGCCGGTATCGCCCGCTTGCCGTCCTACGTGCTGCCGACGGAATTGGCTGACGGCCGATTGCGTTGGCTCCTGCGCGATTACCAGACGCGGAGTATGCCGATGTACCTGGTCCACCCTTATCAAGGCGGCCTGCCGAGGCGTACCCAAGTATTGGCCGACTACCTTGTGGACTGGTTCAAGCGCAGTGGCGAGGCACTGGATCGGCTTTAACGGTAACGGCGCGCAATCAGGTGGTCGATGGACAGGCTGCCTGGCCCTTTGGCGACCAACAGCAACAGCAGCGCAATCCAGGTGCCGTGGGTGGGGTAGGCGTCCGGGTAGACGAACAGTTGAATGACCAGGGTCATGCCGATCAAGGCCAGGGCCGAGAAGCGTGTGGCCAGGCCCACCAGGATCAGCACCGGGAAAAAATGCTCGGCAAACGCCGCCATGTGCGCGGCCACTTCCGGCGACAGCAACGGCACGTGGTATTCACTGCGAAACAGCGGCAATGTCGAGGCGGCGAGTTTGGGCGTACCGAGTTCGAACGTGCCGTTGATCAGGTCAATGGCAAGGCCTTCGATCTTGGTTTGCCCGGACTTCCAGAACACCGCCGCAATGGAGAAGCGCGCAATCAACGCGATCAGGCTGTAAGGGATTTTTTCGAAAAGCATGATGGCCTGTTTGATCAGGCACGAAGGACGGCTGTTCATGGCGATACCTTTTGTTCTGGGAGCGAATGAGTGAGGGCGTCGTGGTTGATCAGCAGCGCCAGGCATTGGTGCAGGTCGAACTCGGCGCTGGCCTCAAGGGCGTCGGCGACCGCCATTTCCAATGCCGAGCCGTGTTTCAGGCTATTGATAAAGGCGACCGAGCCGCCGTCGATGGCGAAGACCTTGACGCTCAGTCCTTGGCGCAACACCAGCACGCCTTGGGCGTGCCAAGGATCCAGGGTGGACAGGGCACCTTCGGTCTGGTGTGCCGCCCATACCGCCACCACTGCGTAGGCGGAGTTCAATGCGCCTACGGACGGGTGCAGTTGCAGGTGCTGCGCGCCCAGATTCGTTTGAGTTTGCAGTTGTTGCAGCACGGCTTGCGAATCCACCCAGGGTGTATCCGCCGCGTGATAAGCGCGAACCCGCAGGCGTTCCAGCCGGGCCACATCGGCCAGGTAAGGCACGCTGGCGGCCGGCTCGAAACCCTGGATAAAGTCGGCGAATGTGCTGCCGTACTCGCTGATCAACGGGCTGTTGGGCGGATATGCCTGGACGAATATGCCGGCCATGGCGCGGAAAAATGCATCGCCTACCAATTGCGCCGTTACGGGATAGGCTGTTGCCAGCGCATTGATCAACGAACTGTGAACATTGTTGCGATACACCGCAAAACGGCTGGCCGGATCGGCCCCGTTGCTGCTGAACAGACCGTCGGGGCAAGGCTGGTCGGGCGCCAGCAAGGCGCTGGCAAAGTCGTCGTGAAGGCTCATGGGTGGGCCTGCGATAAATACCGTTCAGCGTGTTGGGCTTCCGCGTGCAACACACTGAATGTCGGCACTTGGTTGTCGCGCTCGATCAGTGTCGCGACCGGGCCCGTAAGCGCGAGCACCTGTTCGTACAGCTGCCACACTGCGCTATCGATGGGCGCGCCGTGGTCGTCGATCAGCAGGCGATCGCCCAGGTTGTCGGTGTCTTCGGCGAAGCCGGCCAGATGAATCTCACCCACGGCGCGCAACGGTAGGGCGTTGACGTAGGCCAGTGGGTCGCGCTGGTGGTTGATGCACGACACGTAGACGTTGTTCACGTCCAGCAGCAAGCCGCAGCCGGTGCGGCGGATGATTTCGCTGATGAAGTCGGTCTCGTCCAGGGTGGAGCGCTGGAACTGCAGGTAGGTCGATGGGTTCTCCAGCAGCATCGGCCGCTTAAGGGTGCTCTGGACTTGGTCGACGTGTTCGCACACCCGACTCAAGGTGGCGGCGTCATAAGCCAGGGGCAGCAGGTCATTGAGAAACACCGGGCCGTGGCTGGACCAGGCCAGGTGTTCGGAAAACGAGTGTGGCTGGTAGCGTTCGATCAGTGCGGCCAAGCGCCCCAGGTGCTCACGGTTGAGCGGGCCTTCGCCGCCGATGGACAGGCCCACGCCGTGCAACGACAGGGGGTAACGTTCGCGAATCAACCCCAGGTAGTGATGAAACGGACCGCCGGCCACCATGTGGTTTTCGGCGTGCACTTCAAAAAAACCGATGTCGGGCGAAGTATCGAGCACTTCCTTGAAGTGCTCGTGCTTCAGCCCCAGCCCGGCCCGATAGGGGAGGCAGGGCGCCTGAACCGGTGAGACTGTGGGCAGGAGTGAAAGCGTCATCATCCGTACTCAGGCTGTGCAGGGTTTCAGGACTTGGCGGTGAAGGCGGCTTCCTGGCCGAAACCGGTCGGCGATGTGGAGCTTGGGGTTTGGGTGCAGGTGCCGGCCGGGACCAGTTTCCAGGCGTTGGCCTGATCCTTGGTTTTCGAGGTGCCGGCACAGGACGTGCCGGCGCCGGCGGCGCAATCGTTCTTGCCGGCTTCAGCGACGCCGAAGCATTTCTGCATGTCGTCGGCGGCGTGGGCGGTGGTGGTCAGGGCGGACAGGCTCAGGGCCGAACCCAAGGCGAGGACGAGGGTAGCGGCAGACAGTTTGGTGGTCATGGTGGATCTCCAGCAGTAGGTTGAGTAGCGGGCTTGAATGCCTGCTTGCACCACTAGAGGCGGGGAGGAGGATGTTCGTTACAAGGCCAGACGAAATAATTTCAAACCATGCAAAAAAAATGTGGGAGGGGGCAAGCCCCTCCCACATTAGATCCGGTTTGTTCAGCAACCGTCTCTTAGCCGCCCAGGTACGCCTCACGTACCTTCGGATCGGTCAGCAACTGCTCGCCAGTGCCTTGCATCACCACCCGGCCGTTTTCCAGCACGTAGGCACGGTCGGCGATTTTCAGCGCCTGGTTGGCGTTCTGCTCCACGAGGAACACCGTTACACCGTCCTTGCGCAGCTGCTCGATGATGTCGAAGATCTGCTGGATGATGATCGGTGCCAGGCCCAGGGAGGGTTCGTCCAACAGCAACAGCTTGGGCTTGCTCATCAGCGCCCGGCCGATGGCGAGCATTTGCTGCTCGCCGCCGGACATGGTGCCGCCGCGCTGGCTGAAACGCTCCTTGAGGCGAGGGAACAGGTGCAGCACCTTGTCCATCTGCTCCTGGTAGTCGCCCTTGTCGGTGAAGAACCCGCCCATGGCCAGGTTCTCCTCCACGGTCAGGCGTGAGAACACCCGCCGGCCTTCCGGCACCACGGCAATGCTCTTGCGCATGATCTGCGACGACTGCTGGCCCACCAGCTCTTCGCCCATGTAGCGGATGCTGCCGCTGTGGGCCTGCGGCGAGCCGCACAAGGTCATCAGCAAGGTCGACTTGCCGGCGCCGTTGGCACCGATCAGCGTGACGATCTCACCCTGGCGCACTTCCACGTTGACGCTGTGCAGGGCCTGGATCTTGCCGTAGAAAGTGGAAACGTTTTCGAATTGCAGCATTTTACGCTTCCCCCAGATAGGCTTTGATCACTTCAGGATTGTCACGGATCTGCTCCGGCGTCCCGTCCGCCAGCGGCGTGCCCTGGTTGATCACGACGATATGGTCGGAAATGCTCATGACCAGTTTCATGTCGTGTTCGATCAACAGCACCGTGGCGTTGTTTTCCTCACGCAACACACCGATCAGTGCCTTGAGGTCTTCGGTTTCCTTGGGGTTCAGGCCGGCGGCCGGTTCGTCGAGCATCAGGATCCGCGGGCGGGTCATCATGCAGCGGGCGATTTCCAGGCGACGTTGCTGACCATAGGCCAGGGTGCCGGCGGGGCGGTTGGCGAACTCGGTGAGGTTGACCTTGTCCAGCCAGTACTCCGCATATTCCATGGCCTCGCGCTCGCTCTTGCGGAACGCCGGGGTCTTGAACAGGCCTGCAAAGAAGTTGGTGTTCAGGTGACGATGCTGGGCGATCAGCAGGTTCTCGACCGCCGTCATGTCCTTGAACAGCCGCACGTTCTGGAATGTCCGCACCACGCCCTTGCGGGCGATCTCGTGACCGGCCAGGCCCTGGATCGGCTGGCCGTCCAGCAGGATGCTGCCGCCACTCGGCTTGTAGAAACCGGTGAGGCAGTTGAACACCGTGGTCTTGCCGGCGCCGTTGGGGCCGATCAGCGCTACTACCTGTTTCTCTTTCACGGTCAGGGCGACGCCGTTGACCGCCAGCAAGCCGCCGAAGCGCATGCTCAAGTTTTCGACTTTCAGGATCTCGCGGCTCATTTGCGCAGCTCCATGTGTGGACGTTGCATGGGCAGCAGGCCTTGAGGACGCCAGATCATCATCAGCACCATCATGGCGCCGAACATCAACATGCGGTATTCGCTGAACTCACGCATCATTTCCGGCAGCAGGATCATCACGATCGCCGCCAGGATCACACCCAGTTGCGAGCCCATGCCACCCAATACCACGATGGCGAGGATGATCGCCGACTCGATAAAGGTGAACGACTCCGGGGTCACCAGGCCTTGGCGTGCGGCGAAGAAGCTGCCGGCGAAACCGGCGAACGCGGCACCCAGGGTGAAGGCGGAGAGCTTGATGATGGTCGGGTTCAGGCCCAGGGCACGGCAGGCGATCTCATCTTCGCGCAACGCTTCCCAGGCGCGGCCGATCGGCATGCGCAGCAAGCGGTTGATCACGAACAGTGCCGCCAGCGCCAGCAACAGTGCCACCAGGTACAGGAACACCACTTTGCTTACCGGGTTGTAGTCGATCCCGAAGTACTCGTGGAACGTCTGCATGCCTTCGGCAGCGGTGCGGTCGAACGACAGCCCGAAGAACGTCGGCTTGGGGATGCTGCTGATACCGTTGGGACCACCGGTGATGTCGGTCAGGTTACGCAGGAACAGACGGATGATTTCCCCGAAGCCCAGGGTCACGATGGCCAGGTAGTCACCGCGCAGGCGCAGTACCGGGAAGCCCAGCAGGAAGCCGAACGTGGCCGCCGCCATGCCGGCCAGCGGCAGGCAGATCCAGAAGCTCCAGCCCAGGTAGTGCGACAGCAGCGCATAGGTGTAGGCACCCACGGCGTAGAAGCCCACATAACCCAGGTCGAGCAGGCCGGCGAGGCCCACCACGATGTTCAGGCCCAGGCCCAGCAACACGTAGATCAGGATCAGGGTGGCAATGTCGACCGCACCGCGCGAGCCGAAGAACGGCCAGATCAACGCGGCCACGATCAGGCCGATGATGATGTAGCGCTGGGTGCGTGGCAGGGTCAGGAATTGGCTGACCTTGGGCGAGACCAACGGGCCACGGTTGCTCTTGAACAGAGCGCCGACCTGCTGGGTGAACAGCACGCGCAGGAACATCAGCACCGAGCACAGGGCGATGATGGTCAGGGTCACGGGGCCGGTGCCGTGCACTTCAAGGTTGATGCCGACAATGCTCAGCTTGAGGCCGAGTACCGGGAAGGCCACAGCCCACACCAGCAAGGCGCTGAAAAACGCCGATTTAAGATATCTGCTCATACTTTCTCAACCTCCGGACGGCCCAGGATGCCGGTCGGACGGAACAACAGCACCAGAACCAACAGGCCGAACGCGACGACGTCCTTGTATTGGTCGCCGAAAATATCGGCACCAAACGCCTCGGCCACCCCCAGCACCAGGCCGCCGAGCATCGCGCCCGGAATACTGCCGATGCCGCCCAATACCGCTGCGGTAAAGGCCTTGAGGCCTACCAGGAAACCGGCGTTGGGGTTGATCACGCCGTACTGCATGCTCAGCAGTACCGCCGCGACGGCTGCCAGCGCGGCACCGATCACGAACGTCAGGGCGATGATGTTGTTGGTGTTGATGCCCAACAGGTTGGCCATCTTGATGTCTTCGGCGCAGGCCCGGCAGGCGCGCCCCAGACGGGAGCGGGAGATGAACAGGGTCAGGCCCAGCATGGCCACCAGGGTGACGACGAAGACCAGGATCTGCATATAGGAAATCAGGACCTCTTCCGCACCACCCGGACCGAAGGAGAAGCTCCCCGGGATCAGGTTGGGGATGGATTTATCCTTGGAGTCCTGGGACAGCAATACGGTGTTCTGCAGGAAAATCGACATGCCGATGGCGGAAATCAGCGGGATCAAACGGTTGCTGCCACGCAAGGGACGGTAGGCAACGCGCTCGATACTGTAGCCATAGGCACTGGTCACGACGATCGATGCAAGGAACGCAGCGGTCATCAACAGCGGCAGGGAGTGGATACCCATCATGGCCAGCCCGGCAAGGGCGATGAAGGCCACGTAGGAACCAATCATGTACACCTCGCCATGGGCGAAGTTAATCATTCCAATGATGCCGTAAACCATTGTGTAGCCAATGGCTATCAAGGCATAGGTGCTGCCAATGGTCAGGCCATTAACCAGCTGTTGGAAAAAATGATAGATCTCAGGCATTACAGCGCTCCTAAAAACCCGATACGCATTTCACTGGTGGAGTCATGTTCCGGCCCCGTGCTGTGTTCTGTGAGCACATTTGCACAAAGCGTTTGCCAGCGAACCGCTGGTGACGGTTTTAAGATTTTCAGGTGAGCCAGCGCCCGGATCGCGGGTGACAGGCCCATAAACCTCGTAAAACAAAACCCACTGCTCTCACAGTGGGCTTGTTGGACCAGTAATGCCTGGCTTACTGAGGGGAAACTTCGGTTTTTGGTTTGCCGAAGTGCCATTCGTAGACCACGAACTTGAAGTCCTTCAGGTCGCCCTTGGCGTCGAAGCTCAGCTCGCCGGTAGGGGTCTTGAAGGTGCCCGCGTGGATGGCGGCAGCCACTTTGGCGGTGTCTTCGCTCTTGGCAGCGGTAATACCGCCGGCGATGACTTCAATGGCCGAGTAGGCCGGGAACACGAACGGACCGGTTGGGTCCTGCTTGTTCTTGGCGAACTCTTCAACGATGGCTTTGTTGGCCGGGTCGGTGTCGAAGGATTTCGGCAGGGTTACCAGCAGGCCTTCGGAAGCGTCTTGGGCGATTTGCGAGATGGAGTCGTTGCCGACACCTTCAGGGCCCATGAACTTGGCGTTCAGGCCTTTTTCCTTGGCTTGACGCAGGATCAGACCCAGCTCCGGGTGGTAGCCGCCGTAGTAGACGAAATCGACGTTGGCTTGCTTGAGCTTCTGGATGATCGAGGAGAAGTCTTTGTCGCCGGCGTTCAGGCCTTCGAAGACGGCAACCTTGGTGCCTTTCTGCTCAAGGGTCTTTTTGACGGCGGTGGCGATACCTTCACCGTATTGCTGCTTGTCGTGCAGGACGGCAACGATTTTCGGCTTCACGTGGTCGGCGATGTAGTTGCCGGCCGCTGGGCCTTGGGCGCTGTCCAGGCCGATGGTGCGGAAGATCAGCTTGTAGCCACGGGCGGTGATTTCCGGGCTGGTAGCTGCCGGGGTAATCATGATCACGCCTTCGTCTTCATAGATGTCGGACGCTGGCTGAGTGGAGCTGGAGCAGAGGTGACCGACCACGAACTTGACGCCGTCGTTGACCACTTTGTTGGCAACGGCCACGGCTTGTTTAGGATCGCAAGCGTCGTCGTATTCCTTGGCTTCGAGCATTTTGCCGTCGACGCCGCCCTTGGCGTTGATGTCGGCGATGGCCTGCTTGGCACCCATGAATTGCATGTCGCCGTATTGCGTTACAGGACCAGTTTTCGGACCGGCGATGCCGATCTTGATGGTGTCAGCTGCGAACGAATGGCCGGCAACCCCAGCCAGGACCATAGCGGCAAACAGTTTGGAAATCTGCTTAGTAGCCTTATTCATAGTGCTCCACTCTTACTGTTGTATTTTTTATAGTTCTAGCGGCCTTGTGAGCTGCAGAACCGGATCAGATATCTCGGATATCCCCCCGGCAGTGCCCTGGCAACTGTACCGGTACAGTGTAGAGCGCCGGTTGATCGCTTGAAAAGCTGGCTGCTGGGGGCAAAACCTGTGTATGTCGCTTAAATGAAAGAAAAAGACAGAATTGCGGCGTGGTAATGCCAGAGTCTCGGGCAATCCTTGGCTTTCCTGACACTTTCTATCGATGACTCATTTGCAACTGGGTTTTTCTACCTGGCTTTTTATACGAAAGGCACGACGTTATGATTGCGCCGATTTTTTTCCCAGGTGAATTCCCATGACGCAAGAACCTAGCACCCTCTATGCCAAGCTGCTCGGCGAAACCGCCGAAATCTCCTGGAAGGAGCTTGAACCGTTCTTTGCCAAGGGTGCCCTATTGTGGGTCGACGCCGGCCTGGATTTGATTGAAGCCGCCGAGGGAATGGCTGAAGACAACCGCGATAAAGTCGCTGCCTGGCTGGCCTCGGGCAGCCTGTGCGAAGTGTCTGCGACGCGGGCATTGGACCTTGTTGAGCGTGACCCGAGCTTGTGGGCTGTGGTGGTTTCGCCGTGGATACTGATCCAGGAAAGGGCGTCGCGATAACGTTTGGCACTTAAATGGTGCGTGATTTTCGGTTTTAAAAGTGTGTAGCTGAGTAACCGCTGGCGCCGTGATGGCATCTTGCCGTGGAGAAAGGTCACAGCGCAGGGTGACGCGCACGTCATGGGAACAGTTTTCTCGCGGGTGAATCGGCGGGAGAATTGTTTCTCGGTGTGAATAAAAGGCGGATGGCTGTCAGATCATGGCGTAGGAAACGGTGAATTCCGGTAAAGTTCGCCGCTTGTCACCCGGAGCTAGTCATGCCGTCAGCGCTGCCCCCTTTAGCGAAACCTTCACACCAACTGCTTTACCTTATCTACGGTCATCAGGACGTTTATCGGCGCGAAGCCAAGTTCAGCATCCTCACCGCCCTGTCTCAACTTAAAGCGGGCGAGTCGCTGTGCATCCGGGTCATGACCGATCGCCCCCAGGACTACGACGGCTGGCCGGTTGAAACCATCGCCCTGGACGAGCAGACCCTGGCCCAATGGCAGGGTGAAAACGGTTACCCCCATCGCCGCAAGGCCTGCGCGATCGCCCAAGGGCTGACGCTGGCGGACAAGACCCTGTTCGTCGACACCGACACGCTGTTCCTCAAGTCCCCCCATCGTGTGTTCGAGCTGATCGAGCCGGGCCAGTATGTGATGGACGGTTTTGAATACGACTGGAGCTACGTCTGCAAGCGCCCGGACTACCTCAAGCTGGGCGAGCACCTACAGGCCCATGGCATCTCGGCGGATAACAGCTTCAAGCTCTATAACAGTGGTCTGTGCGGTGTCCGTGCCAGCGATTCGCCGCTGCTCGAAGCGTCTATCCGCCTGATCGACGAGTGGACCCGGAACTCGTTCGATATCCACACCATCGAGCAAATCGCGATTTCCTTCGCGATGCGCGGCCAGAAGGTGCGCGAGGCCCGCAAGTTCGTTCATCACTATTTTGCCGACAAGCGCTTCTTCCATGCCATGCAGGCGCACTTCTTTACCCTGTACGGTGAGGCATTTGGCCCTGAGCTGGTGGCGCGTTGCCTGGATGTGCCGCGGGTCAAACCGGTGCCCTCTCCCTGGCAACGGCTGCGCATCAAGTGGAAGCTGCGCAATCAGCGCAAGCATGTGAAAAAGGTCGGTCGAGACTTGCTCTACGGCAGTTCGGCGCCTGCGCATCCGTATTACGACGTGTGCCGACACGGTTGGTGGGAATCGGCTTCGCGCGAGATTCGCGGCTGGGATGAGGCGGAGCAGAAGCGCTTCTTCGGCGCGAAAAACTCGGGCTGGCCGAAGCAACTGCCCCGGCCTGCAAAGCGCGGCGACGAAAAGACCATCCTCGCGTTCCTGCGCCAACGCATGACGCACTGAGGTTGCGACGGCGCCGGGCGGCGCCGTCCCACGTTGTTAGCCGGTCTTGCCGGTATGGTTATTCAACGAAATAACCTTGGTCTTGCCGATGCGGTGACGGTAGATCTCGCGCAGGTACTTGATCGCTTTCTTCACGCAATCCCGTGACAGGCGAATGTCATTGATCGACACAAACTTCTCTTTGTCGTTGATCAACTCGCGGTACTTCTTCTCATACATCGGCTTGATCGCGTACCAGTTGGTATCAAGGATCTTCGCCGGGTTTTCAAACTCGTTGAGCAGCTCGTCGATGCGGTCTTCGTCGAAGTCCTCGTGGATGATGAAATCCAGGATCGAGTTATCCAGCGTGTCGTCGAAGCGGTACGGGTTGCGCGCGAAGCAGCGCTTGATAAAGGCCACGATCAGCGTCAGGAAGTCATCCGACAGGCACGGGCTCTTGGCGATCAGGGTGGTCAGCGACAGGTTGGCCGACGCGCCGATCACCAGGGCATAGCGCTTGAGGGTGGTGTTGGGGAACAGGCTGTTGAGGTGAGTCTTGAGCCGGTTCAGGTCCATGTAGGACAGCTTGTAGTCCTTGGGCAGTGAGACGATCGACACCACCGACGAGCAGTTCTTGAAGAAGTGCAGGTCATGCAGCGCCGCCGCGTCGTAGCCGGAGTTCTTGTACTGCTCCAGGGACGCCTTGTAGCGCTTGGACTCGATCGGCAACAGGCTGATGCCTTCGATGGCCTGGGTGACCTTGTTGAAGTGCGGCAGGTCGATGGAGCGGAAGAACAGGTCGTCGATGTTCAGGCGCTGGGGCTCTTTCTCGAAGACTTTGAACTTGTCATTCGACGGCACCGGGGTTTCCGGTACTACGGATTCGGCGTAGGCAATCGCCACTGGACCGGCCAGGCTCATGAACAGGTCGTTGGCGTCCAGGCGAATGGTTTCGCCGATATCGATGCCGGCGCGACGGAAATAATTCTGGTCGTAGTCGGTGGTCACGGCCTGGGCGGTGAGGATGTTGAAGATTTGCTGGGAGATGTACTGGTTGGCGTGTTTTTCCATGGCATTGACGTCAATGTTCTGGATGTTGCCGTCATCGCTTTCTTCGGCATAACGCATGATGTCGTTGGAGATCAGCATCATCGCGTTCCACGGACGGATACGCCCCTTCACACTGGCTTCGCTGCTGTCTTCATTGTCGAAGTTGTACGAGAAGTCCCATTCTTCCGAAAGGTACTTGCACAGCAAGCGTCCGGCGTTGATATGCTGCGCCTCGGACATTTCGCTGCGGTGATCAGAGATATTCGGCAGCACACAAATGCCACTGGTGAAGATCGGCTCGAAGACGAAAGCGTGGCCGCTCTTGCTGTCGTGCTCGTCAGCGGGCTTGGTGTCGAAGGTCTTGTTCATGTACGAGTGTTGCTGGGCCAGGCCGAACTCCGAGGCCATGCCCGAACCGGTGCCACCGCCGGCGCTGAAGATCGAGAAGTACAGGCGCGACTGGTTGGCCTTGATGCCGCAGGAGTCGATCAGGTACGAGTGGATCATCTTCCAGTCGGGGCTGGAAAAGCGCTGGGTATCTTTGTTGAGGATGATCTTGGCCAGGTACTGGCCGAGGATCGGCGCGTTACCGGCGCCACCGGCATGGACTTCAGAGAGGTCCATGATTTTCATCTTGCTGTAGTCGCGCAGGAAGCCGCTTTTTTCGCCCTTGCGCGAGAAACGGATACGTCCAGCGATGTCCTTGTCCAGATCGCCCAGCATCACCAGCGGTTCCACCAGGAACACCGGCTTGCTGGCCTTGCCGCCGCCCAGGCGCAGGTTGTTGCGAATCCACTGGGCCGGGCTGTAGCCCTTGTCCAAGGATTTATCTTCAGTGCTGAATTCGTTGAGGTAGAACTTACGCGCGTTGTACACCAACTCCGCCACGTCCAGCGCGATGTTCGAACCGCAGCGGCCCAGGCCGATCAGGCATACCGAGGGGAACTCCTGATCGCTGTGCTGCTCGCTGTCGCCTTCCAGGTGAGGCGGGCGTGGGAACACCATGTCGCGCAGGCCGTCGAGGTTATCGAGGATGCGGTCGGTATTGGTTTCAGTGAAATACAGGTATTGCTGGGTGGCCAGCGGGCGCGTGGTGCTCAATGACTTTGAACCTGAGGGCTTTTCCGCAGGAGCTGGGAGCAACACATCGGATACCACGGTGGCGGGGTTATTTTTAGAAGTCATTGTGCGCCATGTGCCTGTGCGGATGGCTGAAAAGTATCAAGTAGCCATCACGGAATGGGAGTTCGCGACTTTGCAGTGCGTCCTTGTCCGGAACGATCGGGGTAACCCTGTGTGCCCAGGTAAAACCTGGCCGGACTCTGATGAATCGGCCGTTCGTCGGCGATCTTTAGGCAAGTGATGGCGAAATGCCAAAGATTCGGCGTCAGCGAATTGGCCTGACGATGGAAGTAGACCCCGAGCGGCCGGGGGAGGGATCCTTGGCCGGGTTGGTATCCTTGCTGCCTGCGACGCTGCATGAGTAAAGCGGGTTGCGTATGTCGATGCCCTGCATCGCGCCAATGATGTCACTGGCGGGCACCGCCGGGCTCAGTAGGTAGCCCTGCACAAAGTCACAGCCATGTTTGAGCAGGAGTTCGAACTGGGCCTGGGTTTCCACGCCTTCGGTCACCACCTGCAGGTGCAGGGTGTGGGCCATGCCAATAATCGCCTGGACGATCTCGATATCGGCTGTCGACTTGGGAATGTCCTGGATAAACGAGCGATCGATTTTCAAGGTGTTGAGCGGCAAGCGCTTGAGGTAGGCGAGGGACGAGTAGCCGGTGCCAAAATCGTCGATGGCCAGCGACACGCCCAGCGAGCGGATTTGTCGCAGCAGGGCGAGGGTGCTGCTGATGTTGCCCATCAAGGCATTTTCGGTCACCTCCAGTTCCAGGCGGTTGGCGCCGATCCCGCTGAAGCGCAGTGCGTCTTCAATCTCATCCGCCAGCTCGTCTCGGGCCAGGTTCAGGGCCGAGCAATTCACCGCCATGGTCAGTTCGGTATAGCCTCGGTCGGAGAGCAGGCTTAAGTCATGGCAGGCCTGGCGCAAGACCCAGTGGTCCAGTTCGGCGATCAGACCGTTGCTTTCTGCAATGCCGATAAACCGGTCGGGGGCCAGCAGCCCATGTTGCGGATGCTGCCAGCGCACCAGGGCTTCCAGGCGCGTGACCTTGCCCAGTTTCATGTCAAAGATCGGTTGGTAGAACAGCACCAGTTGGTTCTGGGCGCGCAGGGCGCTGCGCAGTTCTTCTTCCAATTGCAGTTCGAGAAAGGCGCGGGTCTTCAGGTTGGAGCTGAAGAAGTTCAGGCTGTTACGCCCCGTGTCCTTGGATTGGTACAGCGCCAGGTCGGCGGTCTTGAGCAGCTCTTCGCAGGTCAGGCCATCCTCGGGAAACAGGCTGATGCCGATGCTGGTGGTCATTACCATGCGCCGGCCGGCCAGTTCGATGGGTTCCTTCATCTGCTGCATGATGCGCTGGGCCAGGTGGCGCGCTTCGTCGCGGTGGTGAATGCTGATCAGGATGCAGAACTCGTCGCCGCCAAACCGCGCGACTACATCGGCGTGGCTGCGCACCGAACTCTTGATGTGGCTGGCGAGCACGGTGAGCAACTGGTCGCCGGCATCATGCCCGAGGCTGTCGTTGATGCGCTTGAAGTGGTCGATATCGAGGAAGATCACCGCCATCATGCCGTGGGATGCGGTTTTTTCCGCGAGTTTCTCTGCAAAGATCTGGTTGAAACCCCGGCGATTCAACAGGCTGGTCAGCGCGTCGTAGTGAGCCACCTGCTGCAGCGTGGCGCGGGCCTGGTCCAGTTCGCTGAGCAGCGCATTGACCCGACGCAGGTCACGCTCCTTGTGCTGAAGCTTCTTGTCGGCCAGCGCGGCGCTGATGCTGCTGCCGATCACCAGCAGCGTGATCACCGCGACGGACAGGCCCAGTTGGATAGGGTTGTTGTCCCGGGATAACGAGAGGTCGGCCCCGGTGGGGACTATCAGTTGCATGGCGGCCATGCCGGTAAAGTGCATGCTGATAATCCCTGCGCCCAACACCAGGCTCGCGGCGTATTTGAGCAGTTGATGGAAGACGCCGGCGCCGGTGCGCAGATAGCTCGACAGCAACAATGCGGCCAGGCTGGCGCCAATGGCGATGCCCACCGAGGCGAAGAATAGCCCCTGCTCGAAATACACCTGGGCCTGGGAGCGCATGGCCGACATGCCGACGTAATGCATCAGGGCGATACCGATGCCCATCCATATCGATGCCAGCAAGTACTGGTGAAACCGCAGTTTCGTGTGACTGAGGGTTTGCATGGCGAACAACGAGGCGATCAGGGCGATCACCAGCGAGGCGAACGTCATGATCAGTTCGTAGTGAATCGCGATGGGGGCCTGGAAGGCCAGCATGCTGATGAAGTGAGTGGACCAGATACCTCCCGCCAGGCAACCGGCCCCCAGCCAGCGCCAGTGGCGGCGAGCGGTGGGGTCTTCGACATGGCCGACCCGTTCGGCCATGTCCAGCGTGCCGAAGCCTGCCGCACAGGCGACCAGATAGGCCAGCAGCACCAGGAACGGGTTATGACTGCAATTGAGTAATAAGTGCCCGTTCGCTGGGAGGTCGGTAAAAAAGTGCAGACCTAGCCATTCCATAGCATGTCCTGTCATAGCGTCACGTCACAGCCTAAGGCGATGACCTATGAGGTCGAGTATAGAAGCCTCGCGGGATTTTCCAGTGGGTAATGGCACTTTGCTGTGAATGATTTTGGCATGCCTTGCATAGCAATTAATGCTAAGCGCTGATGGGCAGTTCTAACTCGAACGGCGCTTGTAAGGGCGGCAAGCCAAACGCTGCGCGGGCGGCGTCGCAATCGACGTTCTGCTCGCCCTGGCTCCACGAGGCATCGAATTCTCGGCAGGGGCTTGAGCGTTGCTCATAAATCGAGCAACTCGTGCCTTTGCCGACTTCGCCTTGAAGGCTGCAGCAGCGCGCGGGCTTCTGGTCGGTACCGATCATCGCTACGCGGGACGGATTGATCTGCACCACCAGGTCGTCGGGCACCGTGCCCCCCGATGAAGCGCACTCGCCCCAGAAAAAAGACACACGGAAGTAGGAACAGCAGGCACCGCAACTCAGACACGGACTGGCTTCGGACATGGGCGTCATCGATAAGAAAAGTAAGAGTGGGGGACTACAGGAAGGCTCGCCATTCTAATCCGGTCATGGCCGTTGGGAAGGGGGGCGTGCACTTATATTTTTGTGGGCAAAGTCCCGTGCTGTCGGGTGAAATCATGCCCTATCAGCTTTACGAATCATTACAGACAACCCTGGCTCGCCTGACTATGTTGCAGGTACCGGGCAGGATGCATCGGGCATCGCAGCTCTCATAACAATAAAAGAGACGGACCCATGCAGAACTCGACCCAAGCGGCGAATGCCTGGCGCATTCTGTTCCTGCTGTTCCTGGCCAACCTGTTCAACTTCTTCGACCGCACCATTCCGGCGATCATCATCGAGCCGATCCGCATGGAATGGCACCTGAGCGACTTCCAACTCGGCATCATCGGCACCGCCTTCACTATCGTCTACGCCATCGCCGGCCTGCCGCTGGGGCGTCTGGCCGATACCGGTTCGCGCAGCAAGCTGATGGGCTGGGGCCTGTTCGCGTGGAGCGGGCTGACGGCGGTCAACGGCCTGGTCGGTAGTTTCTGGACTTTTTTACTGGTGCGCATGGGCATCGGTATTGGTGAGGCCAGCTACGCACCGGCCGCCAACTCGCTGATTGGCGACCTGTTCCCGGCGCACCGTCGTGCCCGGGCCATGGGGATTTTCATGCTCGGCCTGCCTTTGGGCCTGTTGCTGGCATTCTTCACCATCGGCTGGATGGTCAAGGCGTTCGACAGCTGGCGCGCGCCGTTTTTTATCGCCGCCGTGCCGGGGCTGATCCTTGCGGTGTTCATGTTCTATATCAAGGAGCCCAAGCGCGGCGCCGCCGAAGCCGTACAAGTCTCCCAGGAGCGCGTCGACCGCCCGATCCGCCGCGTGCTGGCCGTGCCGACCTTCCTGTGGCTGGTGCTGGCCGGCCTGTGCTTCAACTTCGCGACCTATGCCTGCAACTCGTTCCTGGTGCCGATGTTGCAGCGCTATTTCCTCATGCCACTGCAGGATGCGGCGGTCGCCACTGGCGTCATCGTCGGGTTGACCGGCCTGGTGGGCCTGACCCTGGGTGGCTGGATTGCCGACAAGATCCATCAACGTGTTGCCAATGGCCGACTTTTGTTTGCAGCATGCAGCCTGATCATCTCCACCGTTACCACCGCCTGGGCCTTGCATGCCGGGCGCGTCGAGATCGGCGTGTTTGTAGCGCTGTTCAGTGTGGGCTGGTTGTTTGCGTATAACTTCTACACCTGTGTATACACGGCGATCCAGGACGTGGTTGAGCCTCGCCTGCGGGCCACGGCGATGGCGTTGTTCTTTGCCGGTTTGTACTTGCTGGGCGGGGGCATGGGGCCGATCGTGGTGGGCGGGTTGTCCGACCATTTTGCCCATTCGGCGATGTATGCGGCGGGGGCGGAGCAGATGACCGAGGCTTACAAGGCGGTTGGGCTGCACGACGCCATGTATCTGATTCCGGTGGCGTTGTTCCTGACCATGTTGTTCTTGTTTCAGGCGTCGCGCAGTTTTGTGCGCGATGCCAAGCGGATGAAGGAGGGATTGGTGGCTGTTGAGGTGCCGGCTGGGGCGGCGACGGCTTGAAATTGCGGTGACTCCATCGGGAGCAAGCCCCCTCCCACAGTTGACCGAGTTGTCATGTCGACCATTGATCAATGTGGGAGGGGGCTTGCCCCCGATGAGGCCCACAAAGCCAAAGCTGTTCTCAAGTAAATAAAAAAGGCCCGCAGTGCGCGGGCCTCTATTAACAGGGCAGGGCGGTAATCAACCGGCCACCAACACCCGAATCGCCTCCAGTCGCAGCGCCGCCTTATCCAGCATGGCCAAGCCTTGCTCGCGTTGGTTGCGCAGGGCGACCAATTCGCTGTCACGTACGGTCGGGTTGACCGCTTGCAAGGCGGTCAGGCGTGCCAGTTCTTCGTCGGTGTCTGCCGCCAGGCGACGTTTGGCCTCGGCCACACGTTCAGCATGACGCGGCGTGATCTTCTCTTCACCGGCGTTGATTCGCGGTGTGAGTTGATCGCGCTGGGCCTGCACGAACTTGTTGGCGCTGGCCCGTGGCACGCTTTCCAGCTGGTCGTTCAAGGTTTCGAACGAGACGCGGCCGGACAGGTCGTTGCCATTGGCATCCAGCAGGCAGCGCAGCGCCGCTGGCGGCAGGTAACGGCCCAGTTGCAGTGCGCGCGGCGCGACCACTTCGCTGACGTAGAGCAGTTCGAGCAACACGGTGCCCGGCTTGAGCGCCTTGTTCTTGATCAGCGCCACGGCGGTGTTGCCCATGGAGCCAGACAGCACCAAGTCCATGCCGCCCTGCACCATCGGGTGTTCCCAGGTGATGAACTGCATGTCCTCACGGGACAGCGCCTGGTTACGGTCGTAGGTGATGGTCACGCCCTCGTCGTCGCCCAGGGGGAAGCTGGCGTCGAGCATCTTCTCGCTTGGCTTGAGGATCAGCGCGTTTTCCGAATGGTCTTCGCTGTCGATGCCGAATGCGTCGAACAGGGTTTCCATGTAGATCGGCAGGGCGAACTGGTCGTCTTGCTCGAGAATGTCCTCCACCAGTGCATCGCCTTCACCGGCGCCACCGGAGTTGAGCTCCAGCAAGCGGTCGCGGCCGGTGTGCAGTTCCTGTTCCAGACGCTCGCGCTCGGCACGGGCCTCGTCGATCAGGGCTTGCCACTCGCTGTCGTCGGCGTTTTCCAGCAGCGGCAGCAGGCGCGGGCCGAACTGATGCTGCAAGGCGTTGCCGGTCGGGCAGGTGTTGAGGAACGCGTTCAGCGCTTCGTGGTACCACTGGAACAGGCGCTGTTGCGGGCTGGTTTCCAGGTACGGCACGTGCAGTTCGATCACATGCTTCTGGCCGATCCGGTCCAGACGGCCGATCCGCTGTTCCAGCAGGTCGGGGTGGGACGGCAGGTCGAACAGCACCAGGTGGTGGGAGAACTGGAAGTTGCGGCCTTCACTGCCGATTTCCGAGCAGATCAGCACCTGGGCGCCGAATTCTTCATCGGCAAAGTACGCGGCGGCGCGGTCACGCTCGAGGATGTTCATGCCCTCGTGGAACACCGTGGCCGGGATGCCGGAGCGCACGCGCAGGGCGTCTTCCAGGTCCATGGCGGTTTCGGCATGGGCGCAGATCACCAGGACCTTGGTGCGCTTGAGCATTTTCAGCTGGTCGATCAGCCACTCGACGCGCGGGTCGAAGCGCCACCAGCGGTTTTCTTCGTCGACGTCCGGCTGCGACTGGAAGCTGACTTCCGGGTACAGCTCGGCGTGTTCGCCCAGCGGCAGCTCCAGGTATTCGTCCGGGTTCGGCAGCGGGTAGGCGTGCAGCTTACGTTCCGGGAAGCCTTGTACGGCGGCACGGGTGTTACGGAACAGCACGCGGCCGGTGCCGTGGCGGTCGAGCAGCTCACGCACCAGGCGTGCGCTGGCTTCGGCGTCGCCATCGTTGACGGCGGCCAGCAGCGCTTCGCCTTCGTTGCCGAGGAAACCCTGGATAGTCTTGTGCGCGGCAGGCGACAGGCGGCCCTTGTCCAGCAGTTCCTGCACGGCTTCGGCTACCGGGCGATAGTTCTCGCTTTCGGCGCGGAAGGCGTGCAGGTCGTGGAAACGGTTCGGGTCCAGCAGGCGCAGGCGCGCGAAGTGGCTGTCCTGGCCCAGCTGTTCCGGGGTGGCGGTGAGCAGCAGCACGCCGGGAATCACTTCGGCAAGTTGCTCGACCAGCGCGTATTCCGGGCTGGCTTTTTCTTCATGCCAGACCAGGTGGTGAGCTTCGTCGACCACCATCAGGTCCCAGCCGGCAGCGAACAGCGCGTCCTGGGCCTTCTCATCGTCCACCAGCCACTCCAGCGCGACCAGGGCCAGCTGGGTGTCTTCGAACGGGTTGGCGGCATCGCTTTCGATAAAGCGTTCTTCGTCGAACAGCGCCACTTGCAGGTTGAAGCGCCGGCGCATTTCTACCAGCCACTGGTGCTGCAGGTTTTCCGGTACCAGGATCAGTACGCGGCTGGCGCGGCCCGACAGCAGCTGGCGATGAATCACCAGGCCGGCTTCGATGGTCTTGCCCAGGCCCACTTCGTCGGCCAGCAAAACCCGTGGCGCGATACGGTCAGCGACTTCACGGGCGATATGCAATTGGTGGGCAATAGGTTGCGCACGCACGCCGCCCAGGCCCCACAGCGAAGATTGCAACTGGCGGCTGGTGTGTTCCAGGGTGTGATAGCGCAGCGAGAACCAGGCCAGCGGGTCGATCTGCCCGGCGAACAGACGGTCGCTGGCCAGGCGGAACTGGATAAAGTTGGAGAGCTGGGTTTCCGGCAGGGTGACCTGCTCGTGCTGCCCATTGAGGCCGTGGTAGACCAGCAGGCCGTCGACGTCGTCGACTTCCTGTACGGTCATTTTCCAGCCTTCGAAATGGGTGATGGTGTCACCCGGCGAGAACCTCACGCGAGTGAGGGGCGCATTCCGTAGCGCATACTGGCGGGTGTCGCCAGTGGCCGGATAGAGCACGGTCAACAAGCGGCCGTCCTGTGCCAGAACGGTGCCTAACCCCAGCTCTGCTTCGCTGTCACTAATCCAGCGTTGCCCCGGTTGATACTGCTGCGCCATGCTGCCTGACTCCCGCCGTGAAAAAGCCGACTATGTTAACGGAACAAGGCCCCACGCCCAAGGACTCTGACAAAAACTACTCCGTTTGAGTGGCGGGGCGAGCGCTGAATCGACGGGTGGCGGGCACTTGTGAGTGTCGACTGGGTCACAGGTTGGCGAGCCTGCGCTCAAGTCGCCCTGCAACCCGCCGAAAGCCTGTTGATCAGGAGAATAATCACTATGCTGCCACCCATGCTGCCCGTCAGCGTTGTGCCGGTTACGTCACAACTCGATCCGGTACGTCAGAAGCCGGATATACCGCCCGTGGTACCTGTGCAAGCGGGCTCCAACGAAAGCACCATCGACCTGAAAAAAGGCGATGCCGAGCAGTCGACCTTATTGCTGCGCGAGGAACAACGCCGTCAGCAGGAACAACAGAAACGCCGGCGCGAAGCCGATGAGGACCCCGATCAACACTTGGCGATCCCCGGCGACCTGCTCAATGCCGACAACACCGTACCGGTTGTGCCGCTGATCGAAGACGCGCCGCGCCAGGGTTTGTGGGTGGACGTCGAGGTTTAACCGCGCAGTTCCTCCAGGGCCGCGATCAGCAACTCGATGTCGCGCTCGTTGTTGAAGGGGCTGACGGAGATCCGCGCAATACTGGTCAGGCCACGGGCCTGCATATCCAGTGGGGTGTAGCCCACACCGTTGGCGCCGATATTGATCCGCTTCAATCCCAGGCACCGTTTAAGTTCGAAGGCGTCCCAGCCGGCGAGGTTGAAGGCGATCAAGCCTGATTGAAGCGTGCCCAGGTCATGCAGCGACACGCCGGGAATCCCACGCAATGCTTCGCGGATTCGCCTGCTGGTTTGCGTGACCCTTTCCCACACACGCTCGATCCCCAACTGATTCATCTCCTGCAGCGCATTGCCCAGGCCCGCCAACAGGGCAAAGGACGCCTCACTGGTTTCAAAGCGCCGGGCGTCGTTGCGCAGGTCGAAACCGTCGGCGCTCCACGGGGCGGAAAACACGTCGCGTTGGGCGGGGTTCAGGTGCTGGAGGAATTCCGGCCGCACATACAGCAGCGCCGTCCCTCGCGGCCCGCGCAGATGCTTGCGACCGGCCGATTTGAGTACATCGCACTGCAACGCCTGCACATCCACCGGTACCTGGCCGACTGCTTGGCCAGCGTCGATAAAGTAGGCGATCCCGTGACGCCTGGCCACTTCGCCGATGGCCTGGGCGGGGTTGATCAGGCCGCCGTTGGCAGGAAGCCAGGTGAGGTCGATCAGCTTTACGTTTGCGTCGATCATGGCTTCCAGCGCCACGGGGCAGACCGCGCCGCTGGCATCGCACGGGATGACTTCCACCCGTGCGCCGGCCTGCACCGCCAACGCCATGCTTGCCAGATTGCCGCCCCATTCGTGGCGCCCTACCAGAATGCGCTCGCCCGGCTGCCAAGAGCCCAGGGCCTGGAACGCCATGCTCCAGGCGGTCGAGCCGCTGCTGGCAAAGGCAATCGACGGGGTGGGCGCATTGAGCAACTGCGCGGCCGCGCGGCGGGCTTTTTCTACCAGCAACGCGCCATGCTCGCCGGCTTCCATCGGGCCGTCGCGGGCTTCGCGTTGTAGTTGGTCGATGATGGCGTCAAGGGTCGCCTGGCTCGGCAAGGAGGCACCGGCAGAGTTGAAGTGCACGATGCCCGATTGGCAGCCGGGAGTGCCCTCGCGCAGATGTTGCACTTGCAGCGGGCTCACGGCTGCAACTCGAAGATCGCGTCAACCTCCACCGCCACGCCGGCCGGCAGACTTGAAACGCCCACTGCCGTGCGCACATGCCGGCCTTTTTCGCCGAGGGCATTCACCAGCAGGTTGGACGCCCCATTGGCCACCGCGCCCTGGCGCTGGAACTCGCCGCTGCTGGCGATAAACACCCCCAGGCGCAGGATGCGCACCAGGCGCGACAGGTCATCACCCAGGGCATCGCTCAATTGTGCGAGCAAGCCCAGTGCGGCCAGTTCCGCGGCCTGGACACCGTCTTCCTCGCTGAGGGATTCGCCGAGGCGGCCGACATAGGCGGGCTTGCCGTCTATCAGGGGGATTTGCCCGGAGATAAACAGCTGGTTCTGGCTGACCACATGGTTGATGTAGTTGGCAATCGGCTGGCTGGGAGGCGGCAGCGTCAGGCCAAGGGCTTGCACGCGGTGGCGCAGGGAGTCGCTCATGATGAATCCTCTCGGGTCAGGAGGTTTCAGCATGTGAGGCGGGGGGATTTCCGGCAAACGGATAGATCTCATCCGACGTATCGAAATAACTCACGTGTCGTTGCAGATGTCCTTCAACCACTCGCTGAAACACCGTGCGGCGTCGCTGGCAGGGCCTTGCGGCGCAATCAACCAGTAGCCTATTTCGCTGTGATAAGGCGGCCAATCGAAGGCTTCCACCAGGCTGCCGTCATTGAGCCGGCGTTGGATCAGGCGGTGACGGCCCATGGCAATGCCCTGGCCGGCCACAGCGGCTTCGACCACGATGTTGTAGTCGTGGAGCATGACGCGAGGGTGGTGCTTGAGGTCGACTTGATAATGCTGCGACCAATCCGTCCATTCAAAGGGCCGGTGCGAAGTCGCCATCAACAGTGCACCGTTGTGCAGTTGGCTGTCCTTGAATGCCGGGCTGCACACCGGAGAGATCACCTCCGGCATCAGTCGCGTGGCCTGCACGTCGGGCCAGTCGCCTTTGCCGTAGCGAATGGCCAGGTCGACTTCGGCACCTGCGACGTTTGCCAGTTGAATCGCCGGCAGCAATTCCACCTGGATATGCGGATAGCGATTGAGAAAACCCGCCAGTCGCGGCGCCAACCACAAGGTGGCGAACGACGCCAGCAGGCCGACACGTAACACCGTGGCGCTGGGCGCTCCCCGTTGGGCGCGGGTCGCGACGGCAATGGCGTCAAGGGCGGGGCGGATTTCATCGTAGTACTGCTGGCCGTCTGCGGTCAGATCGATCGCGCGGGTGCGTCGGATAAACAGCGGTTTACCCAGATGCTGTTCGAGCTTCTGCACCTGATGGCTCAGGGCGCTCTGGGTCACCGACAATTCCTGCGCAGCCTTGATAAAGCTCAAGTGCCGGGCCACGGCTTCAAAGGCGCGCAGGGCCAGCAACGGCGGAAGATCCTTATGCAGTGCCACCTGAATGCGCGTCCTGGAGTGGTTGGAAAGTGCCGATTTTGGGCGACGGCCTGCCTTTTGTCGCGGGTTGATTTGCCGTCGGGCGCAGGAGCCCGCATTATTGAACCCTACTCGCCACGACGTAAGCCAAGCCATGAGTGATGACGACAAGCTGATCGACCTGAATGCCGAACGCGCCAAGCGGGTGCATGACCTTAATGACAAGCGCCTGAATGAAGTGCGCCAGGCGTTTGAACAGGCGATGCCTTTAGGCAAAGCCAAGAAAAAATCAAAGAACAAACCCAAAAAGCGTTAAAACGACCTGCATCTATTGATGCAGGTCAGTTATTCCCCTTCTTTACGCCCCGTTGCGGGCGACATTGATCCCCGTCAATTTTTCAATCCGCCTTCTCCATTAACTTAGCCCTATCGCAACAAGGCAAGTGCAGGAGGCCGGTCATGTTTATCGATAATGTGGTATTCGCCGGAGTGCTGACTGTAAGCCTCATGGTGCTGTTTTTTGTAGGGTTTGGATTTTTTATCTGGAAAGACGCGAACAAGCGTAAAAAACCTTAGGTCTTTCCGGGTTACATGAGCACGCAAGGCATTTTGGGCGACTTCGGTCGCCTTTTTTTTTGCCTGGTATTTAATGATGTCGGTTAATTCTGATGCATAAAAAAGGTGCGGTCCTCACAGAGGCCACACCTTTTTTTCAGCGCCTGGCTATCAACTGCCCAGTGCCTTGGAGGCCAGCCAGAACAAGCCGGCCGACAGGCCCACGGTCGCAGGCAGCGTCAACACCCAAGCCATCAGGATGGTCTTGACCGTGCCGCCTTGCAGGCCGCTTTTGTTGGCGACCATGGTACCCGCCACGCCGGAAGACAGTACGTGGGTGGTGGAGACCGGCAGGGCGAAGATATTGGCGAAGCCAATCATGGTGGCGGTGGTGATCTGTGCCGACATGCCCTGGGCATAGGTCATGCCTTGCTTGCCGATCTTCTCACCGATAGTCAGTACCACACGCTTCCAACCCACCATGGTGCCCAGGCCCAGGGCCAGTGCGACTGCGAGGATCACCCAGAACGGTGCGTACTCGGTGGTGGCGGTCAGGTCTTTGCGCAGCTTGTCGAGGTCAGACTTCTCACGCGCATCAAGGCCTGGCAGCTTGCCGACTTTCTTTGCGGTGTCGTCCAGGCAGAGCAGGTAGCGGCGAACTTCGATACGTTGATCGGCGTTCAGGGAGTGGTAGTCGGAGACACCTTTCAAGGTGCTGACGAGCGCATTGATGGTGGGCTCGGTCTGCTGCGGGTTGCACTGGAACTTGCCTGGCAGATCGTCTTTCACGCTTTTGCCCAGTGCCAGGAATTCGCCGAGCGTGGCGTTGTTACGCTCGTAGAACTGGCTCAAATGCACGGTAGCGTCGCGGGTGCGCTCGATCTGGTAGGTGGTGCTGCCCAGGTCGAGTACGAACTGCGCGGGCACGATACCGATCAGCACCAGCATGATCAGGCCGATACCTTTCTGACCATCGTTGGAACCGTGCACGAAACTCACGGCCATGGCGGAAATCACCAGGACCAGGCGGTTCCAGAACGGCGGGTGCTTCTTGTCATCGAGCTTGCGGCGCTGGTCCGGGGTCTTGTGCATCTTTGACAGCGGACGCCACCATTTCAGGCCGAGCAGCACCAGGGCTGCGACCAGGAAACCGGCCATTGGCGAGAACACCAGGGAGGCACCGATATCGACGGCCTTCTGCCAGTTCACACCGTCAGCCAAGGGGATGTCGTTGATCAGGGCATTGGCCAGGCCGACACCGAGGATCGAACCGATCAGCGTGTGGGAGCTGGAGGCGGGGATACCGAAGTACCAGGTGCCCAGGTTCCAGGTGATCGCCGCAGCTAACAACGAGAAGACCATGGCCAAACCATGACCGGTGTTCACATTGATCAGCAACTCCACCGGCAGTAAGTGCACGATGGCGTAGGCGACACCGACACCGCCGAGCAGCACGCCGAGGAAGTTGAACACCCCGGAGAAGAACACGGCCAGATGCGGCGGCATGGCTTTGGTATAGATGACTGTGGCCACCGCGTTAGCGGTGTCATGAAAGCCATTGATGAACTCGAAGGCGAGGACAAAGGCCAGGGCGAGCAATAGGCTCACTAGAACCCAAGCATCCAGTCCGCTGAATAAATCGATCATGAAGGTTTTCTGACCCGGTCGTAAGGGGGCGCGATTATGCCAGAAAACCTCGGTAATCGATGCACTAGCTGCTCATCGGTAACAATCTTCATTGAGTCTCCCTGGGCGAAAGCGAGCGATCCCAGGGTTTTCGGGGCTTTGGCAAGTCTTTGATTTATAAAGTACAGGGCCAAAAAGACAGGGTTTTGTCACCACATCGTCATGCCTGAAACATTTGTATGAAATTTTACAGGCGATGGTGGGATGCAGGGCCGCTGGAGGCTGGCTAAGTGACAGCATTCCAGGCAAGGCCCTGGGCTCAACCCGAAGCGCTTATGGCTCTTCGGCTTTGAGTTCCTGTTCAATCTTTTGGATTTCCTGGGCAAATGCCTGGTCGAGCAGGCTGGCTCGCTTGCGCCATGGTTTGCGTTCAGGTTCAGGCTGGGCGGCGTAGGTGGTGACTTCCCCGCCGTAAACGTCCTTGTAACGTTGCTCCTGGCGCTCAAGTTCCGCGCGCAGTTCATCTTTCGTCACATTGTTACCTAATTGAGTTGAGTGTAAGTACGTTGCAGTGTTGTGCCTGAATGCCGCCCTCAGGTTATTTCAAGTGAACCCATGAAATGTTCAAGTTTGAAATAAAACGAGAGACCACTGTTGTGGCAGTCATTCCAGGCAGGTAGTTGCGACCGTCCATGCACGGCCTGTGCATGGCCTGGCGAGCTCTGCTCCCGATAACTAAACCGGGCTGACCTCCGCACAGGGTGCATTATAGCGGCGCATTTGAATAACACTATCGGCATAAAGTTAAAAAGCGTCAACTTTGTGTGAGTGTTTTGTTACGCGGATGCGTCGGTATTTGCTGAAATATTGGCGTCATCAATTCAACAAGGGATCGCGCTATTAAATGAGCGCCTTAACATTGACGGGCCAGGTGATTGTGAGAACGGCACTCGGGGGCGGCAGCAAATTGCGATAATCGCATGATTGTCCGATAATCGCCCGATGTTGCCGGGCCTGCCTTGTGCATCACGGCCGGCGCGGCTTGTAATAGCAACCCCATTCCCAGTGGTTGACAATAAAAGAAAGGAACCTGGCATGAACGATCAATTGCGCAACTCTTTCGCGTCAGTGGCGCCTCCGATCGTTGCCTCGCCGGCCAAGCGTATCCAGGCGTTTACCGGTGACCCCGACTTCATGACCTCCCTGGCCCGCGGCCTGGCCGTGGTGCAGGCGTTCCAGGAACGCAAGCGCCACCTCACCATCGCCCAGATCAGCCACCGCACCGAGATCCCCCGCGCCGCCGTACGCCGCTGCCTGCATACCCTGATCAAACTCGGCTACGCCACCACCGATGGGCGCACCTATTCATTGCTGCCCAAGGTCCTGACCCTCGGCCATGCCTACCTGTCCTCCACGCCATTGGCGGTCTCGGCCCAGCCTTACCTGGACCGCATGAGCGAGCAACTCCACGAAGCCTGCAACATGGCCACCCTTGAAGGCGATGACATCCTCTACATTGCCCGTTCGGCCACCACCCAGCGCCTGATTTCGGTGGACCTGTCGGTAGGCGGGCGCTTGCCGGCGTATTGCACCTCCATGGGCCGCATCCTGCTCGCTGCACTGGACGATGCCTCGCTGCAGGACTACCTCGACCACGCCGACCTGCAAACCAAGACCAGCCGCACCCTCACCACCCCTGAAGCCTTGTTCGAATGCCTGCAGCAAGTCAGGCAGCAGGGCTGGTGCATCGTTGACCAGGAGCTGGAGCAGGGTCTGCGCGCCATCGCCGTGCCGGTGTATGACGCGTCCGGCCAGGTGCTGGCGGCGATCAACGTCAGCACCCACGCTGGACGGGTCAGCCGCAGCGAGCTGGAGCAGCGTTTCCTGCCGAGCATGCTCAGTGCCAGCCGTGAGTTGAGTGCGCAGCTGTTTGCCTAAGGTGTTCGGTGACCGCACAGATCCCCGCTTGATGAATTGACGATGTTTCCCCCGGCTTATTACTGTGCGGCAGCGCTCTTGAGGGCGCGCCAATAATAATGACGGCCACAGGCCGTTGGCCCGCCATCGGTGTGGAATAAGAATAATGAATCAACCTTCTGTCGGCACGACCCTGGACGTCCAGTCCTTCATCAACACCCAGCCACTGTCCCGTTATCAGTGGCGCGTGGTGATCCTGTGTTTCCTCATCGTCTTCCTCGATGGCCTCGACACCGCCGCCATGGGCTTTATCGCGCCTGCGCTGTCCCAGGATTGGGGTATCGACCGCGCCAGCCTTGGTCCGGTGATGAGCGCTGCGTTGATCGGCATGGTGTTCGGCGCCCTGGGTTCCGGGCCGCTGGCTGACCGTTTCGGGCGCAAGGTGGTACTGGTCGGCGCGGTGCTGGTGTTTGGTGCTTTCAGCCTGGCCTCGGCCTACAGCAGCAATGTCGACCAATTGTTGGTGCTGCGCTTCCTCACCGGCCTGGGCCTGGGCGCCGGCATGCCGAACGCCACGACCTTGCTCTCTGAATACACCCCCGAGCGTCACAAATCGCTGCTGGTGACCAGCATGTTCTGTGGTTTCAACCTGGGCATGGCCGGTGGCGGGTTTATCTCGGCCAAGCTGATCCCGGCGTTCGGCTGGCATAGCCTGCTGTTGATCGGCGGCATCCTGCCATTGATCCTCGCAGTGGTACTGCTGGTGTGGCTGCCGGAGTCGGCGCGTTATCTGGTGGTGCGCAACCGCGGCACCGACAAGGTGCGCAAAACCCTGTCGCCCATACAGCCCACTATTGTTGCCCAGGCCACTGCCTTCAGCGTGCCCGAACAAAAAACCGTCAAGGCGCGCAACGTGTTCGCGGTGATTTTCTCGGGCACCTACAGCGCCGGCACCTTGCTGCTGTGGCTGACGTACTTCATGGGCCTGGTGATCGTGTACTTGCTGACCAGTTGGCTGCCGACCCTGATGCGTGACAGCGGTGCCAGCATGGAGCAGGCCGCCTTCATCGGCGCGTTGTTCCAGTTTGGTGGCGTATTGAGCGCCGTCGGCGTGGGATGGGCGATGGACCGGTTCAATCCCCACAAGGTCATCGGCACCTTCTACCTACTGGCCGGGGTGTTTGCCTACGCGGTGGGGCAGAGCCTGGGCAATATCACCCTATTGGCCACCTTGGTGCTGGTCGCCGGGATGTGCGTCAACGGTGCGCAATCGGCGATGCCATCGCTGGCCGCACGTTTCTACCCGACCCAGGGCCGCGCCACTGGCGTGTCATGGATGCTCGGTATCGGTCGCTTCGGGGCGATCCTCGGCGCGTGGATGGGTGCCACCTTGCTGGGCCTGGGCTGGAACTTCGAGCAGGTGCTTACGGCCTTGGTGATACCGGCCGCTCTGGCCACGGCTGCCGTTGTCATCAAGGGCATGGTCAGCCATGCGGATGCCACCTGAGATCAATCGATAGCCTGCCAACAATTAGTTCGATAATCGAACACTGAGTCGATTATCGGATTGTTTGGCCCATTTCCCCGGCTTAATCTTCAAGCACTTCGGCGCCGCCTCTGCGCCTTTTTCGATCCACACCGGGAGCTCAACCCCATGGCTGAAATTCTCACCCTGCGTGATGCGGTCAAGCGCTTCGTGAACGACGGCGATACCGTCGCCCTCGAAGGCTTTACCCACTTGATCCCTACGGCCGCAGGTCATGAAATCATTCGTCAGGGCAAGAAAGACCTGACGCTGGTGCGTATGACGCCTGACCTGATCTACGACCAGTTGATCGGTGCAGGGTGTGCCCGCAAGCTGATTTTCTCCTGGGGCGGCAACCCGGGCGTAGGCTCCCTGCATCGCCTGCGTGACGCGGTCGAGAAGCAATGGCCGCAACCGCTGGAAATTGAAGAACACAGCCACGCCGACCTGGCCAATGCCTACGTCGCCGGTGCATCGGGCCTGCCCTTCGCGGTGCTGCGCGCCTACGCCGGTTCTGACTTGCCCAAGGTCAACCCACTGATCAAGACCGTCACGTGCCCGTTCACCGGTGAAGTGCTGGCAGCGGTGCCGTCGGTGCGTCCGGACATCACCGTGATCCACGCGCAAAAGGCTGATCGCAAGGGCAACGTGCTGCTCTGGGGCATCCTTGGCGTGCAGAAGGAAGCGGCCCTGGCGGCCAAGCGCTGCATCGTCACCGTGGAAGAAATCGTCGATGACCTCAACGCGCCGATGAACAGCTGCGTGTTGCCGACCTGGGCCCTGACTGCGGTGTGCCATGTACCCGGTGGTGCGCATCCGTCCTACGCCCACGGCTACAACGAGCGCGATAACCGCTTCTACCAAGCGTGGGACCCAATCGCCCGCGACCGTGAGACGTTTACCGCCTGGATCAACGAATACATCCACGGCACTGCCGATTTCAGTGAATTCCAGGCCAAGCTGACCACACAGCAGGAGGCCAAGTGATGGCTTACTCGACCAATGAAATGATGACCGTCGCCGCTGCGCGCCGCCTCAAGAACGGCTCCGTCTGCTTTGTGGGCATCGGCCTGCCGTCCAAGGCCGCCAACCTGGCGCGTCTGACTTCGTCGCCGGATGTGGTGTTGATCTACGAGTCCGGCCCGATTGGCGCCAAGCCCAACGTATTGCCGCTGTCGATTGGTGATGGCGAGCTGGCGGAAACCGCCGACACCGTGGTGCCGACCGGTGAGATCTTTCGCTACTGGCTGCAGGGCGGGCGTATCGACGTGGGTTTCCTCGGCGCCGCCCAGGTCGACCGCTTCGGCAACATCAACACCACCGTGGTCGGTGATTATCACCAGCCCAAGGTACGCCTGCCCGGTGCCGGTGGCGCGCCGGAAATCGCCGGCTCGGCCAAAAGCGTGCTGATCATCCTCAAGCAGTCGTCCCGTTCGTTTGTCGACAAACTGGACTTCATCACCTCGGTCGGCCACGGCGAAGGTGGCGATTCGCGCAAACGCCTGGGTCTGCCGGGTGCCGGTCCTGTCGGAATTATTACCGACCTGTGCATCATGGAGCCGGAAGAGGGCACCCATGAATTCGTGGTCACCGCCCTGCACCCTGGCGTGACTCGCGAACAAGTCGTGGCTGCCACCGGTTGGGCGATTCGCTTTGCCGACCAGGTCAGCACCACCGCCGAACCGACCGAGGTCGAGTTGACCGCCCTGCGTGACCTCGAAGCACGCACGGCCGCCGCCCACGGCCAAGCACCGGGAGAAGCCTGATGCGCGAGGTATTTATCTGCGATGCCATTCGCACCCCCATCGGCCGCTTTGGCGGTGGCCTGTCCACCGTGCGCGCCGATGACCTGGCGGCCTTGCCGATCAAGGCGCTGATCGAACGCAACCCGTCGGTGGACTGGAGTGCCGTCGACGAGGTGTTCCTCGGCTGCGCCAACCAGGCCGGTGAAGACAACCGCAACGTCGCCCGCATGGCGCTGTTGCTGGCGGGTCTGCCGGAAAGCATTCCTGGCGTCACCCTCAACCGCCTGTGCGCCTCGGGCATGGATGCGATCGGCACCGCCTTTCGCGCTATCGCCAGCGGCGAAATGGAGCTGGCGATTGCCGGTGGCGTCGAGTCGATGTCTCGTGCCCCGTTCGTGATGGGCAAGGCGGATGCGGCGTTTTCGCGCAACATGAAGCTGGAAGACACCACCATCGGCTGGCGTTTTATCAATCCGTTGATGAAGGCCCAGTACGGCGTGGACGCCATGCCACAGACCGCCGATAACGTCGCCGACGACTACCAGGTTTCACGCGCTGACCAGGACGCCTTTGCCCTGCGCAGCCAGCAACGCACCGCCGCCGCCCAGGCTGCGGGGTTCTTCGCTGAAGAAATCGTACCGGTACGGGTCGCCCATAAAAAAGGCGAAACCGTGGTGGAGCACGATGAGCACCCCAGGGACACCACCCTCGAAGCCCTGGCCAAACTCAAGCCGGTCAACGGCCCGGACAAAACCGTCACCGCCGGCAATGCCTCAGGTGTGAATGACGGCGCGGCCGCGCTGATCCTGGCGTCTGCCGAAGCGGTGAAAAAACACGGCCTGACTGCCCGCGCCCGCGTATTGGGCATGGCCAGCGCAGGTGTCGCGCCACGGGTGATGGGCATCGGCCCGGTACCGGCGGTGCGCAAGCTGGTGGAACGCCTGGGCCTGGCCGTGACTGACTTCGATGTGATCGAACTCAACGAAGCCTTCGCCAGCCAAGGCCTGGCGGTGTTGCGTGAACTGGGCATCGCCGACGACGCACCTCAAGTGAACCCGAACGGCGGCGCCATCGCGCTCGGCCACCCGTTGGGTATGAGCGGTGCGCGTCTGGTACTGACAGCCCTGCATCAGTTGGAAAAAACCGGCGGCCGTAAAGGCCTGGCGACCATGTGCGTGGGCGTCGGCCAAGGCCTGGCCCTGGCGATTGAACGCATCTAATAAGAAGAGGACTGCTCCATGAGTGACAAGCCCGGTTACCGGCGCCCGCAAGCGGGTACTCAACCTGATTACCTGCACCCGGCCTACCAGTCGACGAACCTGCGTTCGCCGTCCAAGCCGCTGGTGTTCCTGCCCCATTCCTTGTCGGAAATCACCGGCCCGACCATCGGCGCCGAGCGAGTCAGCGAGAAGGATAATGACCTCACCGCACAACACGACGGTGAGCCGCAAGGCGAGCGCATCATCATTCACGGCCGCGTGCTGGATGAAAACGGCCTGCCGGTGCCGGGCATCCTCGTGGAGATCTGGCAGGCCAACGCCGCCGGTCGCTACAACCACAAGCGCGACCTGCACGATGCGCCGTTGGACCCGAACTTCACCGGCACCGGGCGCACCGTCACCGACGCCGATGGCTGGTACCAGTTCCAGACCATCAAGCCCGGTGCCTACCCGTGGGGCAACCACCACAACGCGTGGCGCCCGGCGCATATCCACTTTTCGTTGTTCGGCCCGAGCGTGCTGACGCGCCTGGTGACGCAGATGTATTTCCCCGGCGACCCGCTGCTGGAATACGACCCGATCTACAACTGCGTACCGGATACCAGCGCCAAGGAACGCCTGATCGCACGTTTCGACCTGGAAAAGACCATTCCTTCCTATGCCCTCGGCTACCGCTGGGACATCGTCCTGCGCGGCCGCGACGCCACGCCGATGGAGAAATGAGATGACACTTAACGCGACCACGTCCCACACCGTCGGGCCGTACTACCACATCGGCCTGACCTGGCTGAACCGCGAAGATTTGACCGTCGCCGCCACCCTCGGTGAGCGCGTGGCGATCAGCGGGCAAGTGGTGGACGGCAACGGTGATGTTGTCAACGACGCCATGCTTGAAGTCTGGCAGGCCAATGCCGCCGGCAAGTACGACCACCCTGAAGATGAGCAGGACAAGGCGCTGGACCCGAACTTCGAAGGCTTCGGCCGGGTGCCGGTGGATGCCGAAGGGCGCTTCCGCTTTACCACGATCAAGCCGGGCAGCGTGCCGGGCCTGCAAGGCACGACCCAGGCGCCGCATTTGGTGGTTTTGGTGTTTGCCCGTGGCTTGGTGAAGCACCTGCTGACGCGGATTTATTTTGACGGCGAGGCGTTGAATGGGGATGACCCGCTGCTGGCCTGTGTGCCTGCCGAGCGGCGGGACACTTTGATTGCCAAGCCGGATGCGGCTGGGGTGCACCAGTGGAATGTGATTTTGCAGGGGACAGATAAGGAGACGGTGTTCTTCGATTATTGAGTCGCTTGTCAGGGCCCCATCGGGGCAAGCCCCCTCCCACATTTGATAGGCGGCGCGGTCAAAATGGGGGAGGGGGCTTGCCCCCGATGGGGCCGGTTCAGGCACTGCCTACGCAAAAGTCTGCTTGCGGAACATGGTTGTTGCAAAGTATGTCTAGGCTATAACCGTTCCCACTGAGTGAAAAAACCATGACAACAACCACCAGTCACTACACCGGAGAAGAGCGCAGCAAACGGATCTTTGCGATTGTCGGTGCCTCCTCCGGCAACCTGGTCGAATGGTTCGACTTCTACGTCTATGCCTTCTGCGCCATTTACTTCGCCCCGGCGTTTTTCCCGTCGGATGACCCCACGGTCCAACTGCTCAACACGGCTGGCGTGTTCGCCGCCGGCTTCCTGATGCGCCCCATCGGTGGCTGGCTGTTCGGCCGCGTAGCCGATAAGCACGGGCGTAAGAACTCGATGATGATCTCGGTGCTGATGATGTGCGCCGGCTCCCTGGTCATCGCCTTTTTGCCCACCTACAAAGACATCGGCGCCTGGGCCCCGGCCCTGCTGCTGGTGGCGCGGCTGTTCCAGGGCCTGTCGGTGGGCGGCGAATATGGCACCACCGCGACCTACATGAGTGAAGTCGCGCTCAAGGGCCAGCGTGGGTTTTTCGCCTCGTTCCAATACGTCACCCTGATCGGCGGCCAACTGTTGGCCGTGCTGGTGGTGGTGATCCTGCAACAGCTGCTCACCGAAGAAGAATTGCGCGCCTGGGGCTGGCGGATTCCGTTCGTGATCGGTGCGATTGCGGCGGTGATCTCCTTGTTGCTGCGCCGTACCCTCAAGGAAACCACCAGCAAGGAAATACGTGAAGACAAGGACGCCGGCAGCATCGTCGCGCTGTTTCGCGACCACGGCAAAGCGTTCGTTACGGTGCTCGGCTACACCGCCGGTGGCTCGCTGATTTTCTACACCTTCACCACTTACATGCAAAAGTACCTGGTGAACACCGTGGGCATGCACGCCAAGACGTCGAGCTACATCATGACCGGCGCACTGTTCCTCTACATGTGCATGCAGCCGCTCTTCGGTATGTTGGCGGACAAGATCGGCCGACGTAATTCGATGCTCTGGTTCGCAGGCCTTGGCACCCTGTTCACCGTGCCGATCCTGCTGACCTTGAAAACCGTCACCAGCCCGTTCCTGGCGTTTGTACTGATCACCCTGGCCCTGGCGATTGTCAGCTTCTACACCTCCATCAGCGGGCTGGTCAAAGCGGAGATGTTCCCGCCTCAGGTGCGCGCTTTGGGCGTGGGGCTGGCGTATGCGGTGGCCAACGCGGTGTTTGGTGGTTCGGCGGAAGTCGTCGCGCTGAGCCTGAAATCCATCGGCATGGAAAACACCTTCTATTGGTACGTCACCGCGATGATGGCGGTGGCCTTCCTGTTCAGCTTGCGCCTGCCGAAACAGGCGGCGTACCTGCATCACGATTTGTAAGGGATGAGTTATGACACTGCGCACGAGCAATCAACTGTTCGACGCTTACTTCACTGCTGACAGCATGGCCGAGGTGTTCTGCGACCAGGGACGCTTGCAGGGCATGCTCGATTTCGAAGCCGCACTCGCCCGTGCCGAGGCTCAGGTCGGGTTGATCCCACAGGCGGCTGTGGCGCCGATTGCCCAGGCGTGCCTGGCGTCGCTGTACGACGTCGATGCCCTCGGCGTGGCGATTGCCACGGCAGGGAATTCGGCGATTCCGCTGGTGAAGGCGCTGGGCAAGTTGATTGCCAGTGAGGATGCCGGGGCCGAGCGCTATGTGCACTTGGGCGCGACCAGCCAGGATGTGATGGACACCGGACTGGTGCTGCAAGTGCGGCGGGCGCTGGGGTTGATCGAAACAGACCTGGCGCGTCTGGGCGACGTGTTGGCCGCCCAGGCCCAGCGTTATGCGACGACACCGTTGGCCGGGCGTACCTGGTTGCAGCACGCGACGCCGGTCACCCTGGGGATGAAGATTGCCGGTTGGCTGGGCGCGGTGACGCGCAGTCGCCAGCGCTTGCAAGAACTGAAACCGCGTTTGCTGGTACTGCAATTCGGCGGCGCGTCCGGGACGTTGGCGGCACTCGGCGAACACGCCATGCCAGTGGCTGAGGCGCTGGCGGCGGAATTGCAACTGACCTTGCCCGAACAACCCTGGCATACCCAACGCGATCGACTGGTGGAGTTCGCCTCCGTCCTGGGCCTGATCGCCGGCAGCCTCGGCAAACTGGGCCGCGATATCAGCCTGCTGATGCAAACCGAAGCGGCCGAAGTCTTCGAGCCGTCGGCGCCTGGCAAAGGCGGTTCGTCGACCATGCCCCACAAACGCAACCCGGTGGGCGCCGCAGTGCTGATCAGTACCGCCACGCGCGTGCCCGGCCTGGTGGCGACGATGTTCAGCGCCATGCCCCAGGAACACGAACGCAGCCTGGGCCTGTGGCATGCCGAATGGGAAACCTTGCCGGAGATTTGCCGCCTGGTGTCCGGCGCCTTGAAACACGCGCTGCTGGTGAGCGAAGGGTTGGAAGTCGACCCCGGGCGCATGGCGCACAACCTCGACCTGACCCAAGGGCTGGTGCTGGCCGAGGCGGTCAGCATCGTGCTGGCCCAGCGCCTGGGCCGAGAAACTGCGCATCACTTGCTGGAACAATCCTGCAAACGTGCCGTTGCAGAAGGGCGCCACTTGCGCGCTGTGCTGGCGGACGAACCGCAGGTCACCGCCGAGTTGTCCGCCACCGAGTTGGACCGCCTGCTCGACCCGGCCCACTACCTGGGCCAGGCGCCCGCCTGGGTCACGCGCGCTGTCACCGAACACTTTGCATTGACCGCCTAAGGAGAACGCTGTGGCTTTTGTACAACTCGCCGAGGGCGAACTGCATTACCAACTCGATGGTCCCGTGGATGCGCCGGTGCTGGTGCTGTCCAACTCATTGGGCACCGACCTGCATATGTGGGACATCCAGATTCCGGCCTTCATCGAGCATTTCCGGGTGTTGCGTTTCGACACCCGTGGCCACGGCAAATCCCTGGTGACTGAGGGCCCCTACAGCATCGAGCAACTGGGTCACGACGTGATCGCACTGCTGGATGCGCTGGATATCCAGCGCGCGCATTTCTGCGGACTGTCCATGGGCGGTTTGATCGGCCAATGGCTGGGGATTAACGCCGCTGAGCGCCTGCACCGTCTGGTGCTGTGCAACACCGCCGCCAAAATCGGCACGCCGGAGATCTGGAACCCACGGATCGAGATGGTCCTGCGCGACGGCGCGGCCGCCATGGTGGCCTTGCGCGATGCATCAATTGCGCGTTGGTTCACCGCGGACTTTGCGGCGGCCAACCCGCACCAGGCCAGGCAGATCACCGACATGCTTGCCGCGACGTCGCCCCCAGGTTACGCGGCCAACTGCGCCGCCGTGCGGGATGCGGATTTCCGTCAGCAGGTGTCGAAGATCAAGGCGCCAACCCTGGTGATTGCCGGCACTGAAGATGCTGTCACCCCACCGGCCGGCAGTCACTTTATCCAGCAGCATGTGCAGGGCGCCGAGTACGCCGAGTTCTATGCCGCGCACCTGTCCAACGTACAGGCGGGCGCCGCATTCAGTGACCGGGTTATCAAATTTCTGCTGGCCCGCTGAGGCCGCTGTTGTGGCAACTGGCTTGTTATGGCAAGCGGGCTTCCTGTGGCGAGCGGACTTGCCCCGCGTTGGGCTGCGAAGCAGCCCCAATACGGACGCCGAATTATTTCAGACAGACCGTGGCGCCTGATTTGGGGCCGCTTCGCGC